>DASYYE010000584.1:0-7849 GCA_035946955.1 Streptosporangiaceae bacterium
GACAGCCAGGCTGCCAGCCTCTAGGCTGCAGGGCTGGCCACGCTAGGCGCCACCGGCGCCGTCCCGCCATAGCAGTTGCCCGCCCTACACCGTGCGCCGGGTGCCCGAACTAGGGGTGTGGCGTCTATGGGGCAGTGGTCAGGCTACCAATCACGGCCACGCGCAGCGGGCGTACTGTGTGCCCGTGACAGTCGGGAACTCGGACGAGCCCGCCACGCGGGCAGCATTCCAGGTTCTTGTGTTTCCGTACCGGGGCAGCGGGGCCGACGGGTTGGTGTACGCGCTCTTCAAGCGTGCCGAGGGAGAGTACTGGCAGGGAATTGCTGGTGGTGGGGAAGGCGAGGAGACCCCGCTCGATGCCGCCCGGCGCGAGGCAGCGGAAGAGGCAGGGATACTGTGCGACGCGGACTTCGTCGCTTTGGACTCAGCGGCGACGATCCCGGTGGTCAATGTGACTGGCGACTTCAGGTGGGGCACAGACGTGCTGGTCATCCCTGAGTACGCCTTCGGAGTCCGCTGTGACGACCCCAGCCTCAAGCTCTCCAGGGAGCACATTGGTTACCGGTGGTCCGGGTTCGACGACGCGACGACGGTGCTGCGCTGGGACTCCAACCGCAATGCGCTGTGGGAACTCAACCACCGCCTGCTTCACGCCGTTCCGCAACGGGTCGCCTGATTCATGCCCATGCGAGCAGGCCGTTGACTGCAGGCCACGCAGATGAGTTCACTACCGCGGCGGCTAGGGCAACCCTGGTGGAAGCGCGTCAGGCTCCGGTTTGCCCAGCGCGGGGGCGCAACTGATCAGGCTTGGTGAGAACGCTATCTTCCGCCTGTACGTGAGCCCGTGGTGGTCCGTATCGCCTGCGGTGTTGAGGTTCTGAAGGATGCTGAGAAGGAAGTCGCCGTGGCGAGGTGGCTGCGAGATTGCCGGGTTCATGCGGCCAGGCCAACCCGTCATCCGCAGCCTCTGGTTGTCCAGGGAAGACCCGTGACTTTCTGGGAATGGATCCAAGACAGCGGAGCCCGGGCTACCCTCGCTGACCTGGCCCGAGTCCTCCGAGAGGTCCGATGCCTGCCCGTCCCCAGGTGAGCTGAGTCTCCTACGGTTCAACATGTTGGGCGGGTGCCGGAACGGATCGCCAAGACCAGCGCGCTGTCGGATGAGGAGCGCGAGTTCCTCACTCAGCGGCTGGCCGACCTGCGTCACGCCTACGTGGGGCTTGAGTTCCCCTTGCACCCCTCAGCCGTCCACGGAGACGCTCACCAGAGCAACCTGATCCCCACGCCCGATGGCACCGTGGTGCTCATCGACTTCGAACGGTTCGCGTTCGGCCCACCGAGTCAGACCTGGCCGTCCAGCAATGATCAATGCACACCAGGGCGGGCCTGCCCGGCTCGCAGCGCGCTACCGGGCCCCATGGTTAGGTCCGCACACGCCCGGCGAACTCTACCCATGCTCCCGGTGACCTCAACCTACGGACAGGTAGTCCACACCAACCCGTGGAGCACCTTGCTCCCGATTTGCTCCCGATCCGGTCAATTCCCGGTCGCCCAAACGGGAAACGCAGGCCAGGACAAGTGCCTGACCTGCGTTAACAACCGTGGGCGACGCTGGGATTGAACCAGCGACCTCTACCGTGTCAAGGTAGCGCTCTCCCACTGAGCTAGCCGCCCGCGAGGCGGAGGCGGGAATTGAACCCGCGTACAGGGCTTTGCAGGCCCTTGCCTAGGCCACTCGGCCACTCCGCCACGTTCCGGCCCGTGTCTGGGAACCCGGGCCGGGCACCGAAGAGCCGTGGTGGCCTCGACCGTAATGGGGGTCGGGGCGCCTCCGAGCGGACGACGGGATTCGAACCCGCGACCCTCACCTTGGCAAGGTGATGCTCTACCAACTGAGCCACGTCCGCGTGCGTGCCGCCCTCCGGGGCCGGCCGGTGCCCCCTCGCGGGAGCACTCCAGAACTGTAGCCGATCCTGCCCGCAGAACAAACCGGAGAGGCCCCAAACCCCTCGGCCACACCATCGCGCTGTGCCCGGCCAAGGAACCCGGGTCGGGCATTTCTATGATCGTGCAGACTTTTCGGTCAATACGCCGGCAATCCTTCATGGTCATGCAAAGTGCCGGTATGGCACCTGGAGGATGCCGGGGCGGACTCGGATGGCAAGCTGTCCCTCATGCGAACAGTAAGCGTCAACGGTGATGCGCTGACAGTCGAGGACGTTGTTGCCGTCGCCCTGGGCGAGGCCGATGTCGAGCTGGCCGCCGTGACAGCCGACGTCATGGAGCCGAGCCGGGCTGTCGTCGCCGCCGCCCTGAGTGGCGATGCCCCCGTGTACGGCGTGAATACGGGTTTCGGGGCCCTGGCCGACACCCGGGTGGGGGAGAAGGATCTCAAGGTCCTCCAGGGCGCCATCCTGCGTTCCCACGCCGCTGGCGTTGGCGAGGCCCTGGACCGTCCGACCGTGCGGGCCTTGCTCCTGCTGCGTGCCCGGACGCTTGCGGCCGGCTACTCAGGCGTCCGGTCCCAGCTCCCCGAGCGGCTGATCGAACTCCTCAACCGCAACCTCCTCCCGGTCGTCCCCGGCAAGGGCTCAGTGGGGGCTTCCGGTGACCTCGCTCAGCTCGCCCACCTCGCCCAGCCGTTGATCGGCGAGGGGCGCCTGCGGGGCCCCGCAGACCCAGCGGAGGGGCGCCCAGCGGCCGAGGTGCTCGCCGAGCACGGCATCGCCCCGTTGGACCTCGCGCCCAAGGAAGGCCTGTCACTGGTCAACGGCACTGAGCCCATGCAGGCGCTGCTGGCGTTTTCGGTCCACGACGCGCAGATGCTCGTCAAGGCCGCTGACTTGGCTTGCGCTCTGTCGGTGGAGGCGCTGCTCGGCACCGACCGCCCCTATGACGAGCGGGTCCAGGTGCTGCGCCCGCACCCCGGTCAGCTGGCCAGTGCCGCCAACCTGCGTGCCCTGCTCGCGGGCTCACCGCTGCTGGCCAGCCACCGCCACAGCCGTCACGCCGTCCAGGACGCCTACTGCCTGCGCTGTGCCCCCCAGGTGCATGGGGCGGTCCGGGATGTCCTCGCGCATGCCCGGCGCGTGGTGGACATAGAGCTTGGCTCGGTCGTGGACAACCCGGTCGTGGTCGGTGACGGGGAGGTCATGACCACTGGGAACTTCCACGGCGAGCCGCTGGCCTTTGCCGCGGACATGCTTGCCATGGCATTGGCCGAACTCGCCAGCATCAGCGAGCGCCGCGTGGACCGCATGCTCGACCCGGCGTTCTCCCGCGGCCTGCCGCCGTTCCTGGCCCCCGACGCCGGCACCAACTCGGGCTTCATGCTCGCCCAGTACACTGCCGCGTCCCTGGTCAGCGAGAACAAGGTGCTGGCCCACCCGGCCAGCGTGGACACCATCCCGACCTCGGGCAAGCAGGAAGACCACGTGTCCATGGGCTGGACAGCCGTGCGCAAGCTGCGTGAGGTGGTCGCGAACGTACGCGCCTGCCTGGCGGTGGAGGTGTGCTGCGCGGCTGCGGGGGTGGACCTCAGGGCACGGGTCGCCGCTCCCAGTGAGCCACTGCGGAAGGTACATGCGTCGGTGCGGGAACACGTGCCGATGATGGAGGTTGACCGCGAGGTGGCGGAACAGATCACCGCCGTCGATGCGCTGCTGCCGTCCCTGGTGGAGGTGGCGGCCACTGCCTGCGGCGGGCTGCGCTAGGTATCGCTGGTTCCCGCCAGCCGGTTGTGACCGGCTTTGGTGCTTGACGCCGTGGCGGCCGGACTCAATCGAGGTTGGGCGGAGGTGAGACTTGTGTCCGCCGCTGACGGCGGTGCCGCTGGTGCCCTAAGGCCCAGCGGAGCAGTTCGTTCACTTCACCGTCGATGTCGATGAAGTCACACTCGTGCCCGGCCGGTACGACCTCAAAGGTCCGGGCGAGGAAGCCGGTCATGGCCACCAAGGGCACCTCGAACTCGGCCTGCCCGAACGGAGATGAGAGGGACAGGTGCAGCACGTCCCGGTGTGACCGGGTGCCTGGCCATACGCGCACGTCGCCCTCTCCGGCTGCGTGGTCGAGGCCGGCCGCAAGCAGGTCGCGGGCGAAGATCCACTCGACTGGCTCATCCGTCCCGACATGGAAGGCCATGCGGATCGCATAGGGGTCATCGCCCCGGTAGGACAAGCTCGCGGTCAGTGGAACCTCGCCGTGCCCTGGGACAACGAGCCGAAGGCCAAGGTCTGCCGCGACAGTGACGCTGCTGTTCATATGGCCTAACCCTCACTCGCTCCCTGCCCTGGAACCCGGGCTGCTGGCTGACCCTGTCGGACCAGAGCCACTGCGTCCCCTGAGCCCCGGGGGGCGGCTCTCCCCAGTCTTCCTGGGGCAACTCCCTCGCCCCGCTGAACGGGGCCCCTGCCTGACCTTGGATTGCTTGTGTTTACAGTCCGGCACTGCTGGGCGGGGGAGTGGTGGGTCCAGATGAGATTCTCTTCTTTGAGGATTCCGCGAATGCTCGCGCCCCTAACTTCGGGAACCAGTCCACAAACCGGCTGTGTCGGGGGCAAATGGTGTTGCTTTGCCGCACCACCCGAGCTTGGCCACGCACCACCTGACCAGGGGAAACTACTGCTGCGGTGGCTCATCGGGCCTTCCCTGGCTCGGGGCCGTCTCGTGGCGGCGCTGGTTTTTCCTGGCATATGGCCTACACGGGCTATGTCCGATGAGTTGGAAGCATACCTTCTGGCAGCCTCGGGAGATGGGTAAAGATGAGTAGTGCTCCCACGCTAAATGGCTGAAAATTCCGGCATACCTGGCCTATCGGGAGAACAACGGTTGTCAGACGGCCCGCGGGGTGGCCGGAGGACCGACCGCGTGATCCACGAGGGGTTCGCGGGGCCGCGTGTGACAGCCCGAGTCAGTAGGCGAGCAGGGGAGTGCGGGACGGCCAAGCCCTGGGATGCGCTAGTCTGTGAAACCCAGCGGACGGTTAGCCGCCAGCGGCAAGGGCGATTGGCTCAGCGGGAGAGCGCCTCGTTCACACCGAGGAGGTCACTGGTTCGATCCCAGTATCGCCCACCAGGTCAGGATCTGCGATACCGCAGTTCAGAGGCTCATTGGACAGGCCCCATCCTAGTGACCGGATGGGGTCTTTCTGGTGAGTGGGAGGAATTTGGGAGATCAACTTTTCTGGGAGGCCGCTGCTTCTATGCCTGCTGCGCCCGGTAGGGCGCAAGGAGCATGTCGAGCAATGGCACAGGGGAGTGGGGGTCGATGGCGGCCCGGGCGCGCAGGGAAGCTTCCCAGCCGGTCTCGAGCGCGGTGGTGAGCTCTTTGCGCATGGTCTCCGAGACGTGCGCGTAGACACCGCGCATACCGGGCACCTCGTGGCCGAGGCGCCGCTCTTGGAGGATCTCGGCGATGCCGTCTTCTTCCATCCAGGTCTTGTGGCTGTGACGCAGGCCATGCGGGGTCAGCCCTTCTTTGACCGGGAGCCAGCAAGCCAGGGGCACGTCATCGGCGATGCGCTTGACCCCTCTGCCACGGGGCGGGGCGAAGTCCTCTGCCGGTTCAGTGGCGGCCGACTGGACGGGTGCCCAGGCGGCGACCGGGCGGCCGGGCCACATTGAGGCGTCCACGATGACCAGCTTGGCAGGCCGGCCTTTCACTGGCTCATACCGCCCGTCGCAAGCGGGGCGGAAGAGTCGCCGCGCATAGTTGCTGCGACGGTGGTGGCCACCGTCGGGCCCGAGGAACACATACTGCCCGCTGCCGCCGTGTTGGGCGGCGCAACCGCACTGGCGTTGTGACCGCCGACTGGCCTGCCCTGACAGCAGGTCCGCGAGGAACGGAGGCAGGTCCACCGGCACCTGGGGTTCCCAGTTGGTGCTGCGGTAGGAGTCGTCCTTGGGGGGCAACCGGTAGAACCTGCCAACCTCGCGGAGTTGCCACTCCACGTTGATAAGCGAGTCACGTACGTACTCGGGCTCCAAACCGGTGACCTCGCCCCATCGCATGCCGGTGTAGGCGATCGTCACGATCAGGGTGAACTCGTCATCGGAGCCTGACAACAGCGCCGCACGTTCGGCGACCAGCAGCACCTCTAAGGGGGTTGCCCAGACGCGCTGCGGGGTCCGCTCGATCCTCCGTCCTGTCTTCCTTCCGCGGTTCCGGGGACGGAGAGCCGGGTTGTAAGGGATGAGCGGTGGGCGTGCCGCCACGGCATCCCCGAGGATCGTGCACAGCAGGCTGCAGGCGTCCCGGGCCGTACGGCGGGAGACACCGGCTGTGGCAGGCAGCGAGTTCTCCCACCCGGTGATCTCCTCATTAGTGAGCGAATCAAGCAAGCGCCCGCCCCATGTCGGCTGGATGAACCGGCGCAACAGGTACTCGCGGTTATGTGAGGTGCTGACTCCTACGTCCTGGGTGCGCTGCCACCGGCTGACCCACTCGTCGACGCTGATCTGCCCCGACTTCGGATCGGACCAGCGGCCCTCATAGATCTTTGACTCCTGGCTGCGCCCCCACTTGAGTGCGGCAGCCTTGGTTTCGAACCCGGACTCGCTGTCGGTCTTCCCGTCAGGGAGCTGGTACTTGACACGCCAGGGTCGCGGGCCCTTTCCACGTTTCTCGGCGTAAGCCACATGCTCTCCTCTCACGCGCTGCGGTGACCGCGGGCAATTTGGACAACGGGCCTCCGTGCGCCGTCGTTCATGATTTGCGCGAGGTCTCCGTCGCTGAACCGCAGGTGCTTCCCAACGAAGGTGCAGGGGATCGTGCGCGATGCGGCCTTCGTCTTCAGCCACGACTCCCGAACCTTGAGGATCTTCGCGGCCTCGGCCACCGTATGGAGTTGTTCAGCCATCTTTGTTCTCTTCCACGGCTATTTGGGTTGGCTGGGTCCGGGATGTGTATTTAAGGCGGGACGATGCAGGCTCCCCACGCTGTATGTGGATAACCTGCTCAGCGCGGAGACGCTTGATGTAACCGTCGATCGCGTCGTGGGGGATCTTTCGTAGTTTGCCGATCTTGATGGACTCAACTTCACCCGTGCCTATGAGCTGGAACATGAACGTCCGGCCTATGCCGAGCAGGTCAGCTGCTTCCTCGACTGAGTAGACGAGTGGGGGCCGGCCGTCGCCTGGCCGATCTGCCCGCCAGACGAGAGCGTCCCCCCGCGCGGGTTTGTGCGCTTCGGGCGTCGACGATGTGGGCTTGGCTTCGCCGGTCATGGCTGGATGGCGAGGTCGGCGGGGCGGGTGGCGGCCACGACGGTAGATGGGTCAATGGGATCGATCTGGACGTCCTCCCCAGACTGTGGAGCTTGGATGACCTGCCCACCGCCGAGGTACATGACGACGTGCCCGGGATTGATGGGAGTGCCGTCTGACCCTGCGGAAAACAGCAAGTCGCCGGGCTGGATCTGGGACAGCGGTACCTGCGGGCCGTCTTGCGCCCACTGGAAGGTGGTGCGGGCGAGGTGGATGCCTGCGGCGGCGTAGGCGGCGTACACCAGGCCACTGCAGTCGAAGCAGGCCGGGCCTTGGCCGCCCCAGCAGTAGGGCTTGCCAAGTTGGGCGCTGGCGTAAGCGATTGCGGTCGCCACGGCCGAAGACGGCAGCTGTGGGGGAGTGGCGTACTGGGCGGCCCCTGCGAGCACCGTGCTCACGTACCAGCCAGCGTGGTTGTAGGCCAAGAGAGATTGATCAATCCCGGCGGCGCTGCCGCCAAGCGCGCCATTGGCGCAGAGCATCCTGGCGGCAGTGTAGATCGCGTCCACGGGGTCGTAGGGGGTCAGGGGCTGGCTGGGGTCCGCGTCGACGGCGTAGCGCGCGAAGGTTGATGGCAGGAACTGCAT
>DASYYE010000585.1:0-33617 GCA_035946955.1 Streptosporangiaceae bacterium
ACCTTCGCCGGGCTGCGCGCGCTCACCTACAGCATCCGGGCTGGCAAGGGCCCCTTCCGCAACATCAGCGTCGGCGGAGAGCACCTGCACCATTACATGTGGGGCATCGGCCTGCTGTCAGGCGTCGGCATGGTCGCCGTCCGGGGCGACGAACGCCAACGCCGCCACCCAGCCGTGGCCATCAGCTACGGCAGCGGCCTGGCGCTGATCGTGGATGAGTTCGCGCTGCTGCTCGACCTCAAAGACGTCTACTGGGCCAGGCAGGGCCGGATCTCCATCGACATCGGCATCGGCGGCATCGCCGCTGCTGGCTCATACTTCGCAGCACTCCCGGTGCTGCGCAGGCTCCAGCGGTCTCTTGCGGCACCGGCTGACCAAGCTGACGCATCAACACCAGCCCCGCCACGGTGATGAGCAGCGCGCTGACACCGAAGACCGTGTCTATCGGGCCGAAGGTCACCCCAGCCACCCGGACACGCATGTTGTGCAGCAGGGGTCCCGCCACAAAACCGGCCACAGCCATGGAGGCGATGTTGGCGGCCTGCTGCAGTGGGTTGAAGACCGACATCACGCGGCCAATCAACTGCTGTGGGATGACGGCGAGGAACAGCGGGGGTGCTGCTGCGTTGATCGCGCCGAACATGAGCCCGACCAAGGCCACTGTGGCGACCGCCATGGGGAACCACGTGAGCCGCGAGTAGACGAGCAGCAGCGCTCCGCCGAGGACCATCCCAAGCCAGAACACCCTGGCTGCGCCGATCCTGGCAGCGGCCCACCCGCCCAGCAGCGCACCTGCGACGGCTCCCGCCCCGGCGGCTGCGAAGAGCACCCCGAGCCAGCTCGCAGCGGTATGAAGGCCACCGGTCAGGAAGAAGACCGCGAGTGTGTTGAGCGCGCCGGTGCCGAGCGTGGCGACAACCACCCCGCCACACAGTGCCACCAGCACCCGGCTGCGGCGGAAGAACCGCACACCTGCGCGGAACTCGGCGAGGAACCCGGGCCGCCGCCGGGGGCGGCTATTGGCCACCGCGCGGCGAGGAGCGCGCGAGAGTGACCGCCGCGAACAGCCGTACCTCGCGCGCTCCCGCGCCACGGTCGGCCAGATCCCTGCCATGGCCGGCGTAGGAGTCCATGACCCGTTGGACCTCGGCGGCCATTTCCTGGAATTCCGTGGCGGTCACCCAGGCAGTGGCGCCCATGACCTTGTGTGCGTGCTGCCACTCCTCGGGTTCCCGGTCACTTTCGTGAAGGCTCTGCTTGAGCCGGGCGAACTCATAGTCGAGGAATGCGTCAGCCGCGGCACGGGAGGCCCGGGCTTGTTCAGGGTCGAGCCCGGAAGCGGACAGGTCCAGGTCACTACTGACGAGCTGCCACGGCTTGTCACGGCCCTGGCCCGCAGCGCGCTCGATGTAGCCGTACTTGGCCAAGATGCCCAGGTGGTACGAGCACGTCGCCGTGCTCTCCCCCAGCCTCTCGGCGCACCGTGTCACGGTCGCTGTCCCTTCGCTGGCAAGAACATCGATCAGTTTCCACCTGATGGGGTGCGCCAGCGCACGCAGCGCCTTGGGATCGGTGGTCCTCACCGGGGGCATCGCGTCAGCCATGTGCCCAAGATTACGTGGCCAAAGTATCTTTGCCAAGAAGTCTTGGGAAAAGTGGATCAGGGAATCCCGAGAAGGCACTCAGCACGAGTGGCCCGCCAGGCGTGTTAGGTGTATGCCGACGATTGCTGACTGCGCCGAACGGGAGGCACGCCAGAGTGCCCCAGGTGGTGGCGGCCGACATGACAACTGACCACGAGATGCTCGGGCGCGACGGCCCAGCGGCGATGGCCCTGCCCGCACCGACAGCGGACGAGCTGGTCGATGACCTCTTCCGGGCTCACGCGGTGACCCTCGTCCGGCTGGCGATGCTGCTGCTCGGGGACAGGGCGAGCGCTGAGGACGTGGTCCAGGATGCGTTCCTGCGGCTGCACCGGAGCCTGCCCAACCTCAAGGAGCCGGACAAGGCGGTTCGCTACCTGCGGGTGTCCGTAGTCAACGGATCGCGCTCCACGTTGCGGGCGCGGCGGCGTGCACTGCGGCGCCGCGTGCAGCACGAGCCCGCGACGTGGTCAGCGGAGTCAGCCGCAATGGCCGGGGAGGACCGCCGCGTGGTACTTGCCGCCGTTTCCAGGCTGCCGCGCCGCACCCGGGAGGTGCTGGCCCTGCGCTATTACCTGAACCTTCCCGACCACGAGATCGCCGCGGTACTTGGGGTGAGCAGAGGCACTGTGTCATCTACGGCCTCTCGCGGGCTGGTCACCCTGGCCCGCGAGTTGAAGGAGGAACTGTGAACACCCTGGAGGACAGGCTGCGGGACGCCTACCGCGCCTATACAGACACGATCCGGCCCGAGACGGTACTGCCCCACGGGGTCCAGGGCCTGCGCGGCAACACCCACCCTCCGGCCCGGCCAGCCAGGCGCATCCGGTCACTGAGCACGCTGCTGATACCGCTGGCGGCAGCCGTCGCCGTCACCGCAGTGGTGGCGGGGACCGAGTTTGGCCTGGCACCGCACATATTCACCGGTCATGGTCACGGGCAGCCTGCGGCTGCGGCCAACCCGACGCCCGCCTTTTTCGTGGCGCTCAACTGGCGGATACACCCGTCCATGTTCGCGGTCAACGCGACGACGGGGACCCCGGGCACCCGGATACACCTGCCGTCCTCAGCAGGGCAGCTCGCCGGTGTGGCAACAGGAGACGGCCGGACGTTCGTGGCCGCCGCCGCACAGCCCCGTGCGTGCCAGACCGCCCTGTACCGGTTCCGCCTAGCCGCCAATGGCACGCCAACCCCCCCGGCCAAGTTCGCCACCGTCCCCGGTCTTATATCCAGCCCCTGGGAGATGGCAGTGACTGGGAGCGGCCGGACAGTCGTCTATGACGCGCTCGACTGCGGCCAGCCCTCGTCCAGCCACGTGGTCAGAGGCTTCCTGGCGATGGTGGACACCACCACTGGGCAGACGAAGCACTGGACCTTTACTGACAGACAGGGAAACGTGCCCGGGAGCCGGAACCGGAATCTCCCCTGTGGCGGCGACACATCACTGAGTGTCAGCGAACACGCCATAGGGTTCTGCGACTTGGTGGTGCTCGACGACGCCCCGCCCGGACCCGTGCTACAGCGGGGCCGACTCGTCGCGCGCGACGGAGAGTTTGGCCGGGATACCGCCATCGGCGGTATGGACCTCGCCCCGGACGGAAAGACGGTGTACTTCGCCTCCTTCCACTTCAAGCACAACAAGCCGGTCGACACCAACTGGCAGCTTCGGCGCTTTGACCTCGCCACCGGGCAGACCAGGCTGGTACGCAACGTCCCCGGGACGCAGGGGACCGAAGCGGCTGCGACCCCCGACCCCACCGGCCGTTACCTGCTCATCGAGTACACCGCGCCGCGGACCTGGGCCACACGGCTGGCAAGGCTCGACATCGCGACCGGGCAAGTCACCCAATTGAACGCCTCGTGGGCCATCGAAGCGGAGATCGCCTGGTAGCCCGCCCCTGACGGCCACTGGGCTCCGCGAGCCCGGAGCCCGGTGGCCAGCGGAGAATGAGGGTTATGGAAATGATGGTCGCCGTGGCGGGCGGGACGGTGTGGGCGGAAGACACCGCGGGCGATGGCGTGCCGGTCAGCTACCCCGGGGCCTGGCACGCGTTCTTCTGGCCGGGCACGCCCCCATTCAGCCGGGAGGCCCGGGACGACGCCTGGCGCAGGGTAGTGGGGTTGCTCGCGTCCTGACGTCCGGATCACCTGCCCGTCAGCCGGACGAGTAGGCGCCAAGGCCCTGTTCGAGGAGGTCCAGGGCCTGCTGGCCGCGGGTCTTGACCTCGTGGGCGAGGCTGGCCTGGTAGGTGGGTGCGTCGGCGAGGCGGCGGCGGACGAGGCCGATGAGGCTCTGGTGGATTCCCATCAGCGCGTATGCGGCTGCCCAGGGCCGCAGGTCGCCGGGTTCGGCACCGGTGTCCTCGGCGATGAGCACGGCCAGCGATGCGGTGTAGCGGGCGTATATCTGCCGCTCGCGGGTCAGCAGGGCAGGGCTGTCGGCGATCATCTTCGAAACCTCGGTGAGGTAGCGGGCTGATTCCTCGTCAGCGGCCGCCAGAAGCCCCCGGGGCTGCAGGACGAACCGGCCGAACGCGGCCACGAATGACTCTCCGGCCGGCCGGCCGCGCACAGCGGCCAGCAGTTCCGCCTCGAAGACCTCCATGCCCTGGTAGACGAGGTCTTCCTTGGTCGGGAAGTAGTTGAACACGGTGGCCTCGGACACCTCCGCGGCCCGGGCCACCGCGGCGACCGGCACGTCGTCGAACCCATGCTCGACGAACAGCCGCCGGGCGGCCTCCACGATCTGCTGACGGGTCCGCAGCTTCTTGCGCTCCCGCAGCCCCAGCTCCACGTCCACGAGCTGAGGTTACCATAAAAATCTTGACACCATGGAATTAGGGTTACTATAACTTTATTGTTGCACTAAACCCAGCACCACCGAGAGGTGCGGCCAGCTCAGGGGAGGCATCCATGAGCACCAAGACCAACCCGGCCGCTGCGACCCCGAAGCCGTCGGGGACGCACGTGGACGCACAAGCGGCCACCCCACCAGCAGAGGTGGGCCCCGCCGCCAAGCAGCCGGCAGCCAGCGTGCTGACTCGCGAGATCATGGCCCCTGCCGTGGTGGTCGTGCTCGGGGCGATCATGACGATCCTGGACGCCACGATCGTCAACGTGGCACTGCCGACCCTGGGCCAGGACCTGCACACCTCGATCTCGGTCATCCAGTGGGTGCCCACCATCTACCTGCTGGCGTTCGCCTGCGTGATCCCGTTGTCGGGCTGGGTGGCCGGCCGGTTCGGGGGCAAACGGGTGTGGCTGGCCTCGCTCGGGCTTTTCATGGCTGGCTCACTACTGGCCGGGCTGTCACCGTCGATCGGGGCACTGATCGGCTTCCGGGTCGTCCAGGGTCTCGGCGGCGGCATGATCATGCCGCTGGGCCAGGCCATGCTGGCGCAGCGGGCCGGGCCGCAGCGCATGGGCCGGGTGATGAGCATCATCGGAGTGCCCCTGCTGCTTGCGCCGATCTTCGGTCCGCTGATCGGCGGCTCGCTGATCGACGCCGTCAGCTGGCGGTGGATCTTCTTCGTCAACCTGCCGGTGGGCCTGATCGCGTTCCTGCTCGCTGTCTGGCTGCTGCCCGCCACCGCGGCACGGCCAGGCCAGCGCCTGGACATCCGCGGTGCGGTGCTGCTGCCGGGCGGGCTCGCCCTGTTCCTATTCGGGCTGGCCCAGACCAGTCAGCACGCCGAGGTGACAACACCCGCCGCACTCGGCCCGATGGCCGCAGGGGCGGCCCTGGTCGCGCTGTTCGTCATCCACGCCCGGCGGGCCGCGAACCCGCTGATCGATGTGCGGCTGTTCCGCGAGCGTGGGTTCGCCACCGGAGCCGCGGTCAACTTCGTGCTCGGGACCGCCCTGTTCGGCGTCGCACTGCTGCTGCCGCTGTACTTCGAGATCCTGCGCGGCCGGACGCCACTGCAGACCGGGCTGCTGCTGGCCCCCCAGGGGCTCGGCGCCGCCATGGCCATCAGCCTGGCTGGGTACCTGACCGACAAGGCCGGCGCCCGGCGGGTGGTCCCCATCGGGGTCCTCCTCGCGCTGGCGGGAACCGCCTGGTACACGACGATCAGCGCGCACACCCCCTACTGGGCGCTGGTGGTCGCGCTGTTCCTGATCGGCGCCGGCCTCGGCGCGACCATCACCCCCGCCATGGCCGCCGCCTTCCAGGGCCTCCCGCCGACCGCCATGGGCCAGGCGACCAGTGCCATCAACGTGGTCCAGCGGATTGCTGGCGCGCTCGGCTCGGCACTGCTGGCTGTCGTCCTGCAGCAGGCGATCTCCGCCAGGGTGGCGGGGTTCCACGGCGGGATCGGCCAGGCCGCAGCGGCCGCGGCCGCCTCGCCCCATGCCGCAGCCGCAGTGGCCCGGGCCTTTGGCGTGAGCTTCGCCGTCGCCCTGGCCATCAGTGTGCTCGCCCTGATTCCGTCCGTCCTACTGCCCGGCCGTCCCACCAGCCAGACACACAAGGAGGCTTGACATGACCACGACAACACAGCCTGACAAGCAGGAGACCACCCGGCGGCTGGCCGCGCTGCGCGGCAACTGCATGGGTGCCGCGGTGCTGCTCATCATCCAGTTCGGGCTCGGCATGGGGATCAACCTCTATGTCACCCTGCCCAAGAACAAGACCTTCCTGTCCATTGTGTTCAGCTCTGCCACGGTCGCAGCGCATGTGGTCGTCGGGGTTGCGATCCTGGGCGCCGCGGTCGCCGCCCTGGTCCGGGCTATCCGGTCCCGCAAGGTGGTCGTCTTCGCCTCGTTGGGTCTCGCGGCGGTGCTGGTCGCGTGGGCCGCCGGGTCAGCGTTCGCCAGCAACCAGAGCAACGGCGCCTCGCTGGGGATGGCACTGGCCACCGCCGTCGCTATGTTCAGCTACCTCGCCGCGGTCTTCAGCCTCCGCTGAGGAGGTCGGGCACCGGCCACGCTGATGGCCACCTCGTTTATCCGGTATTGGACCTGAATAGCGGCATATTCACCGACAGTATGGCGCCCGGTTTGCCCAGGCCGTAACTGGTGAAACGGTGGATCCCAGCCTCATGGTCACAATGTGACCGGAACTGTTATCTTGCCCCACGCCTGCGAGCACGTTGACAGGCGTACGCTGTCATCGCTCGCAGGCATTGTTGGCTCAGTATCGGCGTTCCGCCCGGCAGAGCAACAGGGTGCTCGACCTGTCGGGTCGCCGTGGGGGTTCCTGATGTGCAACCAGAACGAGTGGATCGTCCGCGAGGCGTTTCGTGCGTACGACCGGGGTGATGTCGCGCGGATGATGGAATTTGTGGCCCCGGACCTGGAGTGGACCCACCTCGACCCGGCGGATGCGCCGCAGCCGCAGACCGCCGCCCATGGGCGCGAGGAACTAGAGAAGGCACTCCACACCCAGCTCGAGCGAGGGCTACGGGCCGAGGTCGAGGAGGTCATCGCCTCCGATGAGAAGGTAATACTGGTGATGCGGACGCCGGGGCTCGACAAGCACCGGGCGACGCAGGCTGACGACCGGACATTCGATGTGGTGACCGTCCGGGAGGGCCTGATCGTCGGCCTGCGCGCGTGCCGCGACCGTGATGAGGCGCGGTCGCTCGCCGGAATCGCATAGTCCAGGCTGTCCCGCCCCAACGCGTCCCGGGCCGCAGCTCCGGGGGGGTGTCAGAGCCGGAGTCGGCTCTGTGTGCCAGTCACGTGTGACCGGTGTTGCCGAGTTGGCCGATCAGCGATTCCAGCGACCCCGCGATCAGTTGCGGATCGGTCAGCAGTGCCAGGTGGTGGCTGCTGAGCGCGGCAACTGGCCAGCCCGTCGACCGGGCCTTGGCCGCTTGGTCCTGGTAAGCCTCGCTCAGCTGGAGATAGGCGGCCGGGGTTCCGCGATCGCTTCGGATATCCGGATGGACCTCGTCGAACATGGCCAGCGGCAGCCGGGGGCAATCCGCCGCGAACTGTGCCCGCAGACCTGGGTCGGGCAGGAGCCCGGCCAAGCCGTCCTCGCCCCACCAGTCGCACCAGGGCGGCATCCACCCCTGAGGGTCGGCTGACTCGCGCAGGTAGGCCACGAGATCCTCGGGCATGGTCTGCATCCAGCTCCGGCCCGGCGTGGGCAGGCCCGCATCGACGTATACGTAACCCCGGACCCCGGCCGCCACGTCGCCGACCGCAGGCAACAGCGACCCCGCGCCGCTATGACCAACGAGGACGGCCGACGAGCCCGACACACAGTCGGCTACGGCCTGGACCTCGTGGGCGAAGAACGGCGGGCCCGTCCTGAGGGTGGCCGTCAGGTCAGCGGTAACGACGTCGTAGCCGCGTGCCGCCACCAACTGGTCCGCGACAAGCCGCCACACACCTGGGCCGGTCAGCGGGCTGTGTACGAGCACGAGCCCGAAGGCCGGCCTGCTCCGAATCTGCATACCGCTGATCCTTACAGCAGTGCCCGGCTGGCGGGCCGACCTGCCTGCCAGTCCTGGAGCGGCGACCGGTGCGAGCGATGTAAAGGGTGCTTGACACGACATGTCGAGTAAAGGTACCTTTACATCATGCGGAACAAGGTCCGAGAGCAGCGCACCCAGCGTGGGCTGTCCCAAGCGGAAGTGGCAGCGGCACTGGGCGTATCGCGGCAGACGGTGATCTCCATCGAGAACGGCCGGTACCTGCCGTCACTGCCGCTGGCGTTCCGGATCGCCCAGTTCTTTGACATGACGGTCGACACGATGTTCGACCCCAACCATGAGGAGGCCGACAGATGATGAACTTCATTCGGCCGCGACTGCGCAAGCCCGCATGGACCATCCTGGCCGGAGCGGTATTCGCCGCTGCATGGGTGATCCACGGTGGCCCGCACTGGTGGTTGTTTGTGAGCCTGGTCGCGATAGTGACGGCGGGCCGGGCATTCGCCTTCTACGTGTGGGGCGGCGAAGACGACGACGTGGGGGCACTGTCCGGCTCCCGCACCGACGAGCGGCAGATGCAGCTCAGCCTGCGGTCGCGCGCACTGGCCTTCAACCTCACCGCACTGGCCGCCTTCGCCGGGGTCACCGCAGCGGTCGCGCTCCGCGCCACCTGGTGGTGGCCGTTCACGGTCATCCTCGCCATACTCGGCATCGGCTACCTGCTTGGCCTGTCCGCCTACAGCATCGCCGAGGAAGACGGCGCCGACGACGCGGAACCCGAGCACCAGCCACCGGCCCCCATCGGCCGCTAGCCCGCCACCGCTGCGGGTGCAACCCCACTCCTCTTCCCAAGTCCGCTCCCGGCGGGTCTCCCCAGGTGGCTGGCCGGGCTGCGGCGCTCACGGCGCCACCAGAAACCATTTCGGCTTCGTGGTCTGACGGAGCTAGCCTGGTATTTGTGACTGAGACGCTGGCACGGCGGTTTACCTGCCTCCCGGCCCAGGATGGGCCGCCGGGAGGCGCTGTGCCGCATTAGGCCGGACACGCTCAGGCGGACCCGGGCCGGGAGGGAACTCCCAGCCGGTTCGCTTGATCGAAGGAGTCCAGCCATGTCCAGCCCTGTTTCCTGTCTCAGCCCGCTGCAGTTGCAGCAAGACCTCGGTATCCGGGATCTGTCCGACCCCGCGGAAGGCCCCCACGCCATCCAGACCCTCATCGACCGGGCCGCGGCAGCGCTGCGCCACATCTGGGACTGTGAGGTCCGCTGGTGCCGCGGCCAGCGTGTCGTGCCGGTCGCCGACAACTATGACCAGCTCGGCTACACCGCCGAAGCGGTCACGCGGGACACCCGCTACACCCGCTACGTCGACACCGGGCACATGCTGCGCAGCCATGCCAGTGCCATGGTCCCGCCAGCGCTGCGCCAGCTTGCCGGTGCGCCTGGCGATGACGTGCTGCTGGTCTGCCCTGGGCTGGTCTACCGCCGCGACTGCATCGACTGGCAGCACACCGGGACACCGCACCAGCTCGACCTGTGGCGGATCACCCGGCGGGCGATGAGCGACACCGACATGGACGAAATGGTCGCGGCCCTGCTGGTCGCACTCGTCCCAGGCCTGCCCAGCCGGCAAGAGCCACGGACCCATCCTTATACGCTGCGCGGCAGGCAGGTTGACGTGTGCCAGCACAGCCGGTGGGTGGAAGTCTGGGAATGCGGGTGCGCCCATCCTGGCGTGCTGGCCGCTGCCGGTCTCGGCGACCGCAGCGGGCTCGCCCTCGGGATGGGCCTGGACCGGCTGCTGATGCTGGTCAAGGACATCCCCGACATCCGGCTGCTCCGCAGCGACGACCCCCGGGTGGCCCGCCAGATGCTCGACCTGGGCAGGTACCAGCCGGTCTCCTCGATGCCTGCGGTCACCCGTGACCTGTCCATCGCTGTCGACGCTGACGAGGACCAGGAGACCCTCGGCGACCGGGTCCGGGATGCCCTGGGTGCGGATGCACGCTGTGTGGAGGAGGTGCGGGTCCTTTCCGCCACCGCGTGCGAGGAACTGCCCGCCACGGCCATTACCCGCCTGGGAGCAAGGCCTGACCAGCAGAACCTCCTGGTCCGCGTCGTGCTCCGCGACCTGGACACCACACTGACAGACCAGGCCGCCAACACCCTCCGCAACCGGATCTACCGGGCGCTCCACCAGGGAAGCCAATACCAGTGGGCCCAATGAACCAGGTCAGCAGGTCATTCGCGGTGACATCTGCGGAGACCTCTCCATCAGCTCCACGGTGACGGACTACTGTGATTTCGGGCATTTACGCACGCTCGAACCAGTCCGGTCAGCGCCGCCAGCGCCTACCTACGCCGCCGTGGAGGAGGCAATGCGATGGACGAGTCCCCCCGCAGCGGGCAGGTGGTGCCGGACATCGTCATCGCACCTGCGCACCCTGCCAACAAGAGCAGCCAGATCGTGTTCGAGGTGCGGCCAGGTGCCGCCGGCACGGACGTGCTGCCGGTGTTCAGCTCGGTCCGGCAGCTCGTAGAGACCCTGGGCCCGGCACAGCCCTGGGTGGCGCTGCCGTTGCGCAAGGCGCGGGAACTCGCGGCCGCCGGAGGCATCCAACAGGTAGTGCTTGATCCCGTGGCACCCCCCGGCACCTGGCGCTGGGGCTACTCCGACCTGGAGACACTAACGCGGGACCTCGCCTGACATGCAATCAGCAGGGAGGGGCAGAGCAGTTGAGCAGCGGCGGATTCCAGGTGGTCATGGCGGACCTGCAGTCGGCTGCGGGGACGTTCCACACTGAGGCGGCGGCCTTTCAGGCGATCATGCCGGATGCCTGCACGGCCCTTCCAGACGGCGGGTCCGCGGCCTTCAACGAGAGTCTGAACGCGGTCGTCGAGGCCATCAGCCTGGTGCACCTGCAGATCGGTGCCGACATCGACGACAACGGCACCAAGCTGCAGACAGCGCATGACCGCTACCAGCACACCGAAGAGACACTGACCACGCTGGCGCACCAGATCAGCGACCCGGCCCAGATCCACTGACGAGGCGGACATGCGATTGATGGAGGCAGACACGGGATCCTCCGGCGCCAAGTCCCCGTCGGCGCTTGCACCGTTCGCCTATGACTGGGTCGGCGGCGACATCCACGGCCTGTCCGCCTATGCCGGGACACTGTACGGGTACGCACCCAAGATCAACAACGTCGCGGCCGCGCTGAACGGCAAAGTCAGCCAGATCGTGGGCGATGCCGGATGGCAGGGGTCGGCGGCCTCGGCATTCACCAAAGCATGGGACCACGACGCCACGGGGGCGGCCGCGCTGGCGACGGTGACCTCCGCGACCGGGGACGTGGTGGACTGGCTGGCGGTCACCCTGTCGAAGATCGAGAGTGCGCTGGAACAGGCGGCACACGAGGCGGCCAGCCACGGGGTACCGGTCGGCGCGGGTGGGCAGCCACCCAACATGTGCCTTGCCAATGCGGCGGCGGAGAGCTGGCGGGCCAGCTATCAGGGGTTCTGGGACCGGTGCATGCTGGACGCGGTCACCGCGCGCAACAAGGCGGCGGGTGCGCTGCAGGGGATCGGCAACACCATCCTGGGCAACCACGATGGCCGGCTCAGCAGCGGCGACTGGACCGCGGTCAGCGACGTACTCGCCGGGTTCCTCGGCGAGCAGACCAGGTACCGCGGCTTTGTCGACCTGCGAGTCGGGCACGCCAAGTCGGAACTGGCGGACGCCCGGACAAAGGCGATCGAGGACGCCCGCCAGGCGGATGGCCGGTTCGGCACCTGGTCGGCCGAGGACAGGCAGGGTTTCAACGACGCGAAGAGCACACTCTCCTCGGCAGAGGAGGACCTGACCGCCGCCAAGGGCACTGAGAACTGGCTCAGCAGGCTCGCCGGGTTCAGCCCCAGCGACATCCCGGCGGTCGGGGATTCCGTCGACGGCGTTGGTGGCGTTGCCGGCGACCTGGCAAGGGCGGGGACGGGTATCCCCTTCGTGGACCTGGCCGCGGTAGGGGTCAGCACCTACTTCGGTGCGCAGGAGGACATGGCGCAGGGCGTGCCCGGTGACGTCGCCTACCCGGCCGAGGCCGCTGGCAATGTGGCGGCCCTCGGCATCGGCGGCGGGCTCGGCATCGCCACGACCGGTGTCGTCGCCACGGGACTGACGACCCTCGGCGCCAGCGGCCTCGTCGTGTCGCTGGGGGCTGGAGGTGCCGGAGTCCTGGCGGGTGGCGTGGTGGCCTACGGCGTAGGCGACTTCACACACCACCTGATCGACGAGAACTGGGGTGCCGACATGAACAAGTACGGCACGGTCGACGGCATCATGCACGGGATCGGCGACAGTGCGGTGAAGACCGGCGAGGACTTCGGGCATATGGCCTCGAGCGTCTGGCATGGGATCACGAGTATTTTCTGACCATGACGAAGGGTGAGGCACGGATACGCAGCAGCGATTCCCTGCCACCCCGCAGCGCGCTGCCGCGCGGTATCGAGGTCCCGGCCATACCCGTGGTGGGCCGCACCTGGTACGACCGGGGACCCAGGTACTGGGTGCGGCGGGCTGGCCTGGCGCTCATGTGGGCGCTGCTGCTGACCCTGATCGGGGCCTCGGACGCGGGCTTCTACGGTGCGGTGCGCCACTCGTCACGGACCGGCTTCGTTGTCCTGCTCGTCATCAACGTGGCCCTGGCCGTCGCGGCTGTCGTGTATGTCGCGGTCCGCACCCTGCGGCGCTGGAACGTGGCATCCCTGCCAGGCCAGGCCAGGCCCCCGGCGTTCCACTTCGGCCAGGGACGGACCGGCGCCGTGCTCAGCGGGTTCGCCCAGCTTGGTTACTGGCTGGTGCTGCTGGTCGCCGCTTTCGCGATGCTGGTCTTTCCCGCGCTCCTCATCGCCCTGTTCCTGACCTCACTGATGCCGGAACAGCTTTCGGAGCGACAGGCCCGGCTGTGGGTGGCCGGGCAACTGCGCGAGCACGGTAACGGGACACCGGCCGGGTAGCCGGGCCGGCGGGACGCCTCTTGCTGTTATCAAACGGGCCTGGGTGGCTGGGTGGTCAGTGCTTCACCCGCACCATGGCCTGGCGGAACAGAGCCGTGACGCCTGCCAGGTGATGGATGGTCACGGTGTCCAGGGCGAGCGGCGGCTCATAGTCGAAGACGCCATAGGTGCCGTTGTCAGCCCACATGCAGAACGTGACGCCATTGGCCACCCAGCACTTCACCGTGCCGCCCAGCGCACCCGCGGGCTCGGTCGTCAGGTGCACCTCCTGGCCCTGGAAGAAACCCAGGTAGTCCTGGACCGCGGCAGCGGGGCTGACCCCCTGGGCGAGCTGCCCGGCGATCAGGTAGACGTTGTGGTCCACCGCGTTTCCGGGCCGGTACAGGCCGTCAGTGGCGTTGACGGCGAACGAGTATCGGCGGGGGAACCTGTGGTCCGGCGTGGGTGCGGAGACCGGGTGGTTCTTCTTGTCCACCAGGTGGTAGACACCGAGCCGCACCGGGTAGGCCGAAAGCTCGGTGGCAGGGCCTGATGCCGTCCGGGTGGCTGCGGATGGGCTGTGCGAAGGGGCCGGGTGGTGCTGGTTGACGTGGCCGCCGCCGCAGGCCGCCAGGAGGACGGCAAGCGAGGCGGCACCAACGGTACCCACCCGGCCCCTCACACTGTGACTTCTGATTGCCATTCTCCGCTGGGGCTCAGCCACCGATGACCGGCGCCACCGCAGGTTCTCTTGCTCCCCACAGGTCGTCTTCGTCCATCCAGGACTGCCTGGCCCGCTCCTGCTCATGGCTCTGGCCGCCACCCGGGCCGACGGGCATGAACAACCCGGCGGGCTCGCCAGCACCGGCCACACCGTCCTCGGACCCCCAGACGCCCTGGTCCTCGGGCATCCAGGACTCCCGCGTCCGGTCGGCTGTACCCGCACCGCCGCCGCCGGCCGACCCAGCCATCGGGAACATGGCCCCCTCCGGGACGTTCCCGGCACCGGCCTCCCCCGCCATGCCGGGACCGCCGGACACCGCCGAACCGGCGGAGCCCGCCGGATCGGCGGACACGGCTCCCGTCGACCCGAGGGAGGACCCAGTGCCCGCCACACCACCGGGACTGCCCACCACAGGGACGCTGCCTACCGGGACCGGGTCACCGCCGGGCAGCCCGCCCTCGCCAGGGGCGGTACCGCCGCCACCAGAGGGAGAGCCTTCCGGCCCTGGAGCACCACCCGGCACCGGGGGCGGCACGGCTCCCACACCCGGGCCGCCTGGCACCGGTCCGCCACCCGAGCCGCCAATCGTCCCACCGGGGTTGGGGCCGCCTGGCGGGACCGGGCCCGGGCCGGGCCCGGCACCAGCCACGCGGCTCACCGGCGGCGGGCTGGTCACGGGCGGCGCGGAACTGGGCGGCCCACCGCCGGGCGGCGGTGCACCGAAGCCGCTGCCAGGGGCACCAGGACCGCCGGGGGAACCACCGGACGGCATGGGGCCCGCACCGCTGCCGCCACCATTGGCGGGCCCGGCCGAGTGGCCGGCCCCGCTGCTGACGGGTGCGCCGCCACCTGAGCCCCCCAGCCTCGGCGGGAGGTTCTTGTTCACGACAGCGGGCATCGCGTAGTAGGCGGTCTGGATATGCCCATTGAGTGCTGCCATCCGCTGCTGCGCGGCCTGGTTGGCCGCTGCCACGTCCACGGGGTGCGAGGACGCCGGCTGCGGGAGGTTGGCCTTGAACGCGCTGAGCACCGAGCCGTACCAGGTCAGGGCATGCTGCGCCTGCCACGCATTGGCCTGCATGTCAGCCGCGGTCTGGTAGAGCTGCTGGACCTGGCTCACCGCGGTGACCGCGGTCGCCCCGGACCAGTTCGCCGCCAGTGTCTGGCCGTGTTGTGCCACCTTGCCCGCGACATCGCTCAGCTTGTTCGCGAGCTGGCCGTATGCAGCACCGGCCGCGCTGACCGCTGCCGGGTCGGTGGCGCCCAGCAGGGCCTGCACCTCCTGCCAGGTGTAGCCGGTGGCAGCTTTCCCCATCGCGAACCCGGCGCCATCAGTGATTGGGTAGGCGCCGGTCCAGTTCTGCTGGCCGCCGTTCATGTTGATCAGCCGCTGGGTCCGGGCATAGGCCTCCCGCTGCTGGGGCGTCCAGTTCTGCCCATACCCAGGGTCGAGGGGAACGTTGTTCCCGCCGTTCTCGATGACGATCCCTGACGCGGTGTAGCTGGCATTGACGAGGGTGACGTTCGCCTGCTCCGCGGAGTCGTACCGGTCCGCCGAGATCGTGATCCGGGTGGCCGTGTCGCTGTGCGCGTCCCGCAGGTTCCCGGAGTACTCGCCGAACCCGCCCGACGACCGCCCAATGACCTTGTCGAACTGCACCGCCTCCGGCCACGCGCCAACGGCACCAGCAGCCGCGGCGGCGTTCGGCTGCCAGCTGCCGATCGCAGCCTGCAACTCCCCGGCCAAGGCACCGATCTCACTCGCGACCTGGCGCAGCACGTCCCGGTGGACCGCGAGGTCCGTCCCGTACACCACAGGGTTCTGCCAGTTCGCCGGTTGCGTGTAGCTGCCGTAGGAGATACCGCCGACCGGGGGGACCGCGGTCCCCTTGTAGCTGCCGTTCATGCTCGGCGGTGTCGGTGTCATCGCGTCACCGGCCCTGCTCAGCCCCAAAGACTGGCGTTTGACGCCTCAGTGACCTGGTAGTTCGCATTGGCTTCGCCGGCCACCGCGCGCAGGTTGTTGAGCACTGCCGCCATGTTGGCCTCGGCTGCCTGCCACTTCGCCCTGGCTACCGCGTACGCCTGCTGTGCCTGGCCGTCCCACTGGGACAGGCTGGCGTTCAGCTGGCTCTCCAGGGTCTGGGTGGTCTGCTGCAACTGGGCGTAGATGCGTGCGAAGTCGGCCTCACCTTGTGCCAGCGACCCGAACACAGCCCGCGTGTACTCGCTCATTGGAGTGTTCCTCCCCTTCCGTCAGGACTCCGGACGACGTCAGTGGTTGATCTGGCTGGCGACCCGGTTCGCCGACGACGTCAGCGTCTCCTCGTTCGCCTCGTACCGCGACCGCGTCGTGGTCAGCTTCGGGTAGAACTCATCCAGTGCGTTGATCACCTGGGTGAAGTCGGCGTTGAACGCCTCGTAGGCAGCGGTGAACGCGCTGGCGGCCTGTCCCTGCCAGCCAGCCATCAAGGTGGCGTGGAAGCCAGCGAGTTGGGACTGCCCTGCGCGCACCTGCGCCACAGCGTCCTCGACCTGCTTGGCGGCTGTTGCCATCGCTGCTCTGTTGACAGCAGACTCGGCTGCCATGGCAGCACCTCCCTCTCGTGACGGTCCGTGGTGCTGGGTTCACGTCCTGCTGCCGCGTCCGTGGCACGGCCAGCCACAGAGGCTGGGCACACCCCCCGGCGACAGCCACGAAACATCTAATAAAGCCAGCGATTGAAGTGTCAACCTGAACGGTAAACAGCGATCTTCCCAATAAGCACATGCCGCGCTCACCCATAACGGCGAGACCTGCGGTGACCTGCACCGACTCCAAGCCCGGGCCGCTGCGGCGCCAGGGCAACCGTTACCAAAATTTCACATGGTGTGGTTGCTGGGCACAGACTGTAATGACAGTAACGCTACGCAGGCAATAGTCAGCCAGAAACCCGTCTGCTGGCCGTGGAAGGGTCGAACGCCGGGCCAAGGGGGATCAGGCCGACCACGCTCGCGGGCACCAGCGTCTGCTGTCTGGCTAGGTCGTAGCCGAGCACGGCGGCCACCTTCGCCGAGGAGAGCCCGTACCTGACCCCGCCAGTGACCAGGAAGTAACTGGTGATGTCCGGGCGCTGCCCGCTGGGTACCCCGGACGCGGACCGTGGCGGCAGGCCAGCCACCATGCCCACCAGCGCCGCGCTCCCCGGCCCCATCACGATCTGGTTGACATAAGTCCCCCCGGTGACGGTTATGCCGCCGGACGGCAGGCGGCCGCCCACTGTCACCTGCGCGTCCACTGGCCCGGTGGTCGCCGGGCCGGAGTACACGACACACAGCGGCGTGCCCGGGCTGAGGGTGTTGTCGGCCAGGTGCGGCATGGACAGCGGCATACCGTCAGCGGACTCCTGGCCATGGTGGGTCGCGGCCTGCGCCGTGGTCACCGTCCCCTGGGACACCTGACCGGGGATGGCGTCGAGCAGCCTCGCCTCGGTCTCGGTGACCGGAAGCAGGCCCTGGCGTGTCAGTACGTAGTACTGCGGCCCCCCGGGGCTGGTGACAAACACCTGGCCGATAGATGCCGGGCCGCCCGCGGGCCCGTGCGCGACCTTGGCACCGAACCCGGTCACCGGCGGCGGGGTGAAGTCATGCCCCTGCTGGGAGAAGGCGTCCAGCCACGACACCGGCACCGGCTGCGGGGAGCGCTGCACGAAGTTGAAGTCGAGGGCGGTGAGGATCGCGGCCTGCTGCGGGAGCGGGACCAGCATCCGCTCGCCGTCCCAGATCACCCAGTCGTGGCCCGCAGCGCTGACCAGCAGCGCATCCTGGGCGGACACCGGGCGGCCCCCCACGCGCTCGCCGCCCACCAGGGTCGTCACGGTGCGGCCGGCCTGGGTGAGGCCGCTGTAGCTGGTGTGGACGCAGACCGACCACGGCTGTCCGACCAGCAGGCTGGGGCTGGGGAGCGGCGGCAGGCCCGGGATCCCGACCTCCGGCCCCTGCGGGTACCGGGCCAGCGACGTCTGGGTGACCTCACGCTGATTGGGGGAGGCGGTACCGAGCACGAGCCGGGCGGAGGCGTAGTTGACCACCGGGCACAGCTTCCCGTGCCCGCATGGGACGTACGGTGTCCCGGTCTCCTTGTCAATGAGCAGCGTGCCCGGGGCTGTCAGGCCGCTGGCGTCGCCGGGCGCGACCAGGCCCCAGATCCCGAACACGGCGGCCACCACCGCTGCCACGAGGAGGCTGGAGAAAGCGCCCACGTTCAGCCGCCGCAGTGGCTGGTCCGGCGGGTCCGGCTCGGCCCGCAGCAGCGCCAGTGCGGCGCGCCTGGTCATGAGCTGGTGCGCCTGCAGCAGGTCCTTGCGGGTCTGCAACATCGTTGCCGCCTCAGCCGGACAGGCCGCGGATGTCGCTGAACACGCCCGCGACGCCGAGCGCAAGCGGCACGAGCGCTATGACGAGCACCATGTCAGTGACCTCCGCGGCCCGCCCCCAGAAGGGTGATGGCCGGTGCCTGGGCAGCCAGACGCCCACACCGGTCAGCACCGCCGCGCCCACGACCAGCGGCGCGAGCCTGACCACGACCGTCATCGCGTGCGAGGCGGCCACGGCCAGCACCATCAGCCCGCTGTACCCGGGAACCTGCAGCCACAGGCGCTGGGCCCGCCCGAGGAACACCCTGGAGCGCAGCAACAGCGCGAGGCCGAGCACCCCGCACGTCACCCGTGGCAGCCACCCGTGCCCGAGCGCCAGCGCGACCTCTGCGAAACCACCGACCAGGCCGATGCCGGACACCGCGCCGGTGACCACCCGGTCGGCGGCGGCGGTCCGGGCGAGCACCTGCCCGCCCTGGACGGTCAGGGTGTCCCGGCGCAGTTCGTCGACGTCCGTGGGCACCGGCGGCAACTCCAGCCGCCCGAGCCGGAACGCGACCATGGGGATCAGCGGGGTGAGCGCCAGCGCCAGGGCGGCCATCAGCGCGGCGGCCCCGGCGAGCCCGACGCTGCCGAACGCATAGTCCAGCCATGCTCCCCCGATGCCGAGCAGCGCCGCCGCCGCGGCCCCGAGGAAGACCGCCCCGCCGTCGCCCACCGCGACCGCCGCCAGGGCGGCGGCGAGCAGTGCCGCGGCGAAGCCGGGGAGCAGGTCGAGCGCACCGAGGTGGGTCAGGGATGACTTGCCCGCAGGCCCGAGCATGCCGCCGAGGAACGCATACGGCAGCGCGAGGTAGCCGAGCACCGCGGCTGCACCCGCATCGCCCGCGGCCCGCGACAGCCCGGCGGCCGCCGCCAGCAGCAGCACAGCGAGGACACCGGCCGCCGCCGCAGGTGCTGCCCACGGCGAGCCGGATGTCAGCACCGCGACGGCCCCGGCGGCGAGTGCCGCAGCACCAGCGCCGAGCGCCACCCAGCGGGTCTGCGCCGGCCCCCACCGGTCAGGGCGGTCGCCGATGCCTGATGCGATCACGTCGGCCACGTCGTCGAATGCGGGCTCGGGCAGCATTGCCTGGCGAGGCCGGAGGTAGATCAGTTCGCCATCGCGCAGCCCTGCCTGCAGCGGGGTGGACTCCGCCGGGAACGGCACCTGGCCGAGTCGCTGCAGCACCCAGCCGTCCGGCGCCTCGCGGGCGGACGACTCGTCCAGCCCGGCATAGCTGGCGACCGCTGGGAAGAGCTCGGCGAACGAGACACCGGCGGGGAGTGTGAGGTCCACCCGCCGACGCGGCCCGACAACCGTCACCCGGCAGGTGTCCGCTCCGCTGATGGCACTCATGTCATTGCCTCCCTCGCGGTGTGCGCTCCCCCACCCCAGCTGGCACGCCCCGCACGGGACAGGCACGCGGGGCCGAAGCTAACACATGAAAAGCCGCACCGGGGGCACGGACAGATGGGTTCAATAGGATCCGGACCTCGTCCAAACCGGACGGAGTGCCAGCGCACAACGGGGTGGGACCAGGATCGCAGGCCATTTCACGGCCCGGGTGAGCAGGAAGGCGAGGGGTGGGCACCGACATCGTCCGGCGCCGGGAGCGCCGCGAGGGCCCGGAGATGCCACACGGCGAGATCGTGCTCCAGCCTCCGCCAGAGGTTCCTGAGGTCGTGGGCGACGCATTCACGCAGATGCTCACCTACCTGCCGATGCTGGCAATGACCTTCGGCATGGTCGCCATGATGTCGGGCACCGGCTCGGGCGCACTGCGCTGGGTCGGCGGCGGCGCGCTCGGGCTTGGCATGGGCGGCATGGCGCTCGGCCAGATGGCCCGTGGCCGTGGCGACCGCAGGGTCAAGCTGAATGGACTGCGCCGCGACTACCTGCGCTATCTCGGCCAGGTACGGCGCAGGGTCCGCAGGGTGGCGGCCGCGCAGGCCGAAGCCCTGGCGTGGTCGAGCCCGGAGCCGGGGGCCCTGCGGTGGCTGGTCACTGACAGCCAGCGCGCCCGGCTGTGGGAGCGGCGCCCGTCCGACGACGACTTCGGCAGTGTGCGGCTCGGCACCGGCACCCAATACCTCGCCGTGCGGCTCATCCCGCCGCAGACCAAACCGGTCGAGGATCTGGACCCGCTGTGCGCGGGCGCGCTGCGGCGGTTCATGCGTGCCCACGCCAGACTGACCGGCCTGCCGGTGGGCGTGTCCCTGCGAGCGTTCAGCCGGGTCAGTGTGGTTGGCGACAACGAGGCCGCCGCCGCCATGGTCCGGGCGGTCCTCGCCCAGGTCGCAGTCTTCCACTCCCCCGACGACCTGCGGATCTGCGTGTGTGCCACACCGGAGAGACTCGCCCGGTGGCAGTGGCTCAAGTGGCTGCCGCACAACCTGCACCCGACCGAGCAGGACGCGGCGGGCCCGGTCCGGCTGATGGCGCCGACCCTCGCGCAGCTCGAGTCGATGCTCGGCCCGGAGTTCAAGGACCGCCCCAGGTTCACGCCCGGCAAGGCGGACTCCTCGCTGCCGTACCACGTGGTGGTGGTGGACGGTGTGTCCGCCGCCTACGGAGACCAGTTGGGTGGGGACGGCGTGGACGGCGTCGCCATCATCGACCTGTCCGGGGACCACCCGGCTGCCGCGGACGCGACCGTGCTGCGGCTGCGGGTGGGCGGCGGCCAGATCGAGATGGTCAGCCGCGACCGCACGGGGACTGATGTCACCTCGCTGGTCGGCGTGGCTGACCAGCTCTCGGTCCCGGAGGCGGAGGCGCTGGCCCGCCAGCTCGCGCCGCTGCGCCCGGCGGGAGGCACCGGGCCAGGCGAGGACGCGCTGGCCACCGACACTACGCTCACCTCGCTGCTGGGCATCACCGACCCGCAGGCACTCGAGGTTGCCAGCCTGTGGCGCCCCCGGGCATCCCGCAGCCGGCTGCGGGTGCCGATGGGAGTGGACGCCGCGGGCCAGCCGGTCGAGCTGGACATCAAGGAGGCGGCTCAGGGCGGTATGGGGCCGCACGGCCTGGTCATCGGGGCCACCGGCGCTGGCAAGTCGGAGCTGCTGCGCACGGTCGTGCTGGGCCTCGCGCTCACCCACTCCCCGCAGGTGCTCAACTTCGTGCTCGTGGACTTCAAGGGCGGCGCGACCTTCCTCGGACTGGAGCGGCTGAACCACGTCTCGGCGGTCATCACCAACCTCGAAGAAGAACTGCCACTGGTCGACCGGATGCGTGAGGCCCTGCACGGTGAGGTCGTCCGCCGCCAGGAACTGCTGCGCGCCGCGGGCAACTACGCATCACTGCGCGACTACGACCGGGACCGGGAGCGGGGCACCGCACTGGCGCCGGTGCCGACGCTGTTCATCGTCATCGACGAGTTCTCCGAGCTGCTGGCGGCCAAGCCGGAGTTCATCGACCTGTTCGTCATGATCGGGCGGGTTGGCCGGTCGCTTGGCGTCCACCTGCTGCTGGCTTCGCAACGCCTGGAGGAAGGCAGGCTCCGCGGCCTCGACACCCAGCTCTCCTACCGGATCGGGCTGCGCACCTACTCCGCCGCGGAGTCCAGGATCGTGCTCGGTGTGCCGGATGCCTACGAGCTGCCCCCACGGCCGGGCAACGGCTACCTGAAGACCGAGGCCACGGAGATGACCCGGTTCAAGGCCGCCTACGTGTCCGGCCCGGCGGCTGGCGAGCCTGAGACCATCGGGGGCGCTCCCGTGTCCTCGCGGGAGGCCCGGCCGGTGGTGGTGCCGTACGACCTCAGCTACGTCAAGCCCGAGAACGTGCTGCGGCCCCCGGTCCACGACCGGACACTGACGCCCGCCGAGTTCGGGGGGCAGACAGCCAAGCCCGGCGCGAGCCTGTTCGAAGTCGTCATCCGTCAGCTCGCTGAGCAGGGCGCGCAGGCACACCAGATCTGGCTGCCGCCGCTGGACATGCCACCGACTCTCGACCAGCTGCTACCGCCGCTGTCACTGACCGCTCAGCTCGGCTGCACCACCGAGGGCTGGGAGTGGCGAGGCAGGTTGCACGCGGTCACCGGGATTGTTGACCGGCCCTTTGACCAGCGCCGTGACCTGCTGTGGGCCGACCTGTCGGGTGGCGCCGGCAACGCCGGCGTGGCAGGCGCGCCGCGCAGCGGCAAGTCCACCCTGCTGCGGACGCTGGTGTGCTCGCTCGCACTGCTGCACACCCCGGCCGAGGTCCAGTTCTACTGCCTGGACTTCGGCGGCGGCACGCTGTCCGCGCTGGGCAGGCTGCCACACGTAGGGGGGGTGGCGACCCGGCTGCAGGCGGAGCGGGTCCGCCGCACGGTCGCGGAGGTCCGGGCGGTGCTGGAGCGCCGCGAGCAGGAGTTCGCCGAACGCGGCATCGAGTCCATCGCTGCCTACCGGGCCGCGCGGGCGAGCGGGGAGAGCGCGGGCGACGGTTTCGGCGACGTGTTCCTGGTGGTCGACGGCTGGCTCACCCTGCGGCAGGAGTACGAGCAACTGGAACTCGACATCACCGCACTGGCAGCACGCGGCCTCGGTTACGGGATCCACGTGGTGGCAGCGACCAACAAGTGGTCGGAGTTCCGGCCAGCCATCCGTGACCTGCTCGGTACCAGGTTCGAGCTGCGCCTGGGCGACCCGTACGAGTCGGAGATGGGCCGGGCGCTGGCGGGCAACGTCCCGGAACACTCCCCGGGCCGTGGGCTGACCAAGGACGGCCTGCACTTCCTCACCGCGCTGCCGCGTATCGACGGCCAGCCGGATGCCGCCAGCCTGCCCGATGCCGTGCGCAAGCTCGTCGAGACCGTGGACACCGCCTGGCGCGGCGCCCGCGCACCGGCGGTACGGCTGCTGCCCACCGCATTCGAGGTGACGGAACTGCCGGGCCCCGCGGAGACCGGTACCCGGATCCCGTTCGCGGTCGACGAGGCCACGCTCTCACCGGTGTTCCTCGACTTCGCCACCGACCCGCACTTCCTGGTGCTCGGCGACACCGAGACCGGCAAGTCCAACCTGCTGCACCTGGTCGCGGACGGGATCGCGGCGCGGTACTCGCTGGAGCAGGCACGGATGATCGTGGTGGACTACCGGCGGTCACTGCTGGACGTGTCGGACGCTGAGCACTGCATTGGTTATGCCCCGTCCTCGGCCGCGGCCGGGCCGCTGCTCAACGACGCCCGGGAGGCGCTGGTCAAGCGGCTGCCGCCGGCCGACCTGACGGCACAGGAGTTGCGGGACCGGTCGTGGTGGCGAGGGTCAGACCTGTTCATCATCGTGGATGACTACGACCTGGTGGCCGGAGCCACCAACCCGTTGCTGCCACTGGTCGAACTGCTCCCCCAAGCCAGGGAGATCGGGCTGCACCTGGTGCTGGCGCGGTCCGCGGGTGGCGCCGGGCGTGCCATGTTCGAGCCGGTCGTCCAGCGGCTGCGGGAGATGGGATCGACCGCGCTGCTGTTCTCAGCCAGCAAGGATGAGGGGCCGATATTCGGGGTCAAGCCGCAGACCCTGCCCTGCGGACGCGGTCACCTGGTCACCCGGCGGACCGCACCCCTCCTCGTGCAGACCGCGCTAGCCACCACGCCGCAGGGCGGATCCGCGCAGTAGCCCTCGTCGATGTGCGCTCACGGACAATCTGGTGTCCGGCAGTAACAGGGACAATCCGGGGATGGCGGGGGTGGGTGGTTCGCTGTCGTTGATGATATCGGCGAGGGCTTGGGGGGTGCTGGGTGTGATGGTGGCGTAGATGGTGACCTGGTGGTCTTGTTTGTTGTAGACCAGCTCAAGCCCGAACGCGGCGAACAACTGGGCCTGCACACGCGGGGAGAGCCGTGCCAGCCCTTCGGGGACCATGGGCAGGGCGTCCAGCAGGGTGGGGTCGTTGTCGTGGCCGGCCTGGCGGTCCAGGGCGGCTAGCTGGGCGTTGATGGCGGCGCGGTCGGCTTCCAGTTCGGTGAAGCGTTCGATGATCCGGGTCCGCCAGGCGACCAGCGCGGGCGCGGGGGCGTCGGTGGTGGTGAGGGCTTCTATCTCGCGGGTGTGGGCTTTCTCGGCGGCGTCGATCTGGCGTAGCTGGGTGCGCAGGGCGTCGGCCTGTTGCTGTCGGCGGGCGGTGGCTTCGGCGGCGCTGTCGGGGAGTTGGCGTGCGAGGAGCTGGGCGCGGTCGGGGCCGAATACACGCCGGTTGAAGAAGTCCAGTATCGCGGTGAGCAGGTCGTCTTCACGGACCCGGACACTCTTAGGGTGGTCGGGGCTGGCGGCGTGGTGGCGGGGGTTGGCTGGGTCGTGGGTGCAGGAGTAGTACACGTACCCGGTGTGGCCGGTGTGGGGGCGGTTCAGCAGACCTCTCATGCGCCGGTTGCAGTCGCGGCAGCGGCACCGTGAGCGCAGCACGTAGGAGCGGCGGGCGGCCGGGTGGGTGCTCGGCGCGGTGTCGTCGCGGGCGGTCGCGTGCTCGGCTCCGATGGCCTGCGCGGCGTCCCAGACTTGGCGGGTGATGACCGGCTCATGGGCGGGGGTGGGTGACCACAGCCACTGGTCCGGGGCGACGGGGCGGGGCTTGCGGTAGCCGGGGGTGCGCCGTGTGCGGCCGTAGACCATGTAGCCGGTGTATTTCGGGTTCGCGAGGATCCAGATCACGGCGGCGTCGGTCCAGCCCTGGCCCTCCTTCGGGGCGGGGTAGGTGGTGGGGTCGGCGTTGAGACGGGCCGTGATGGAGCGGATGCCCAGCTTGTCCACGGTCCGCCAGCCGTAGACCTGCTCGACCACGCGGGCCCGTGGCGGGTCCAGCACAAGCCTCGTCTTGGTCTTGCCCTGGGCGGCTCTCATCGGGTTGGGGTGCGGGATCCGCTCAGCGGTGTAGCCGTAGGGGGTGGGGCCGATGTTGTAGCCGTCTAGCGCGTGCTGGGTGAAGCCACGCCAGGCCTTCTCTTTCAACTGGAACCGGTACCACTCCGCGATGCCCTGCTTCACCCGGCGCACCAGGATCGTGGTCGCGTTCATCCCCTCCACGTTGATCGGTTCATCGGTGGCGAACAGAGGGATCCCCGCGTCGGAGAGTTGGCGTTCCAGCTTGAGCGCGTTGAACGTGTCACGGCCGGACCGTTCGATGTCTTCGCACATCACGGCGGCGAACCGGGGTGCGGGCCCGCCTGCCTCGGCGAGCATGGCGGCCATGCCGCCATCACGCGGGATACCCACGTCGACGTGCTGGTGGGCGTCACCGTGGCCGCGCTGCTCGATGTCCAGCCCACCCGACTCGAGATCCCAAAAGTGGCCGGCGATGAACCACCCGGGCGGCAGCTTGGCTTTGACCTCGCGTAGCTGACGCTGCAACGACGCACGCGGGTCTTGCATCAACAGCGTGGAGGTGCGCCCCAGGAACGCCACGGGCATCGGCTCCCCGGGCGTGCTCGTGCTGGTCACTTGGGTGGGTGCCGGGTGAGCCATTGAAGTACCTCCGTGATCGCCTCGGCCTGGCGGGCGTCCCACCGGGCAGCTTCGGCGCCGGTGGCGACCCTGACTTTCCACCGGACTTTCAGCCCCCCAGGCCTTTCTTCCTCACTCAGATTATAGCTGAAAATGGTTCCATTCGGGATTGAATTAAGCCAGGCCAGAGAATTGTCTCCACCATTTTTCCCTGAGTCGGTAGCTCCCTGGCCTGTGGTTTCTCGTTCTGGTGGCGTCGGTGCGTCCGTCTGCTGCTCCTTCATAGTGTCCGTTTCCGGGGTGGCGGTGAGGGGTCTCGGTGACCATTCAGCTGCCTGCGTGGTGGGTGGTTTTTTGGCCGGTGTCCTGCGGCGTGGTGGGGGGCGGCGCCGGCTACGCTGCCCGGCGGGGCGGGCTGGCTCCTTCTGCCCGGAATGGACCGCCGGCCGGTGCCGCAGGGTCCCGCCGCGCCGGAGGTGGCTAAAAAACCAGCCGCCGCGCACCCCCGCACCCGCCGTCACCTGGCACATGTGCCCTCACCTGCCTGGAGGCGGGGCCAGGTCAGCCCGCACAGTCAGCACCAGCCACACCACAAGCCCGGTCACCATGGCGGCAGTGACCGGGCCACCCACCCCGGCACGGACGGTCAGGAGTGCGAGCACGACAGCGGCGAGGGCACGGGCTGCCAGCCGCAGTGGCCGTCCATGGCGCACCCGGGCGGGCAGCAGCCGGGCACTGACCAGCACAGCAGCAACCTGGGGCCGTGAGACTGCGCGGGCCGTGGGGGTGGTGGCCGGTGGGGTGGCTGCGATGAGGTCGGCGTATGCCTCACTGCGTGCCCACGGGCTGCGCAGCGCTGCGAACGCGGCCGACGCGGCGGCGTAGCGCTCTCTGTCTCCACCGTCGGAGCGGTCGGGGTGGGTGGCGGTGGCGACCGCGTACCAGGCGGCGTGGACCTGCTCGTCGGTCAGGTCAGGGCGGGCCGGGAGGCCGAGGACGGCGAAGGGGTTGTAGGTCATCGTGCCTCCCCGAACACGTCATCCAGTGCCGGGCCGGCCGTCTCCCCATCCGGTCCCGGTGGCGGTGCGTGCTCGCTCGCGGGCGGCGCGACGATGACGGTGGGTGCCTTGGGCGATGGGGGCAGGGGCAGCGGGGACGGCCGTGGCCTGGCGATCTGGACCCAGGTGGCCCCGCCCCGGTGGATGTAGGCGGCCTGGCCGACGTCGAGGGAGCGGGCGATGTCGGGGTCTACGGTCCAGGCGTGCTGGACGCGGGCGGAGCCTTCGTCGCCGAACATGCCACCGATCACCTTCGTGGCGGTCTCGACCACCCGCCGTGTCCCGGCCAGTTTGCACACCGGGTCCGGCCACGGGGTCCGCATCAGCCAGATCCCCCCATCAGCGGTCGCCGCGATCCGGTTGCGCTCGTCCTCGTCGGCGCCGAGCCCTTCCCACGACTGCGCGCTGACCTGGACGCCGATCCCCAGCGACCGGCCGCGTTCGTAGAGTTGCCACAGCGGCACCTTGCCGGAGACGGCGCTGTAGTCGTCGCAGGCCAGCAGCACCGTGCGCGGCTCGCCGTCGCGGTCGGTGACGGCGTGGGCGAGCAGTTCGGTGATGGCCATCGCCTGCGCCTCAGCGACCGTGGCTTGGCTGGTGCCCTCCAAGATGAAGTACCAGGCATCAGCCCCGGCCAGGCCGCCCGGCCCGTCCAGGGCGGGGCCGAGGCGTTCCAGCAGGGTCCGGTACCGCAGTGCGATGTCACCCAGGTGGGTCCGGGCGCTGGCCACCGCGCCCAGCCGTTGCGGGTCGCTGGCGTAGGCGTTGGTCAGCCAGGCGGCGTCCAGTCGCTGGAGGAAGTCTGCGCCGTTGACAGGGGGTGCGGGGGGTGCGGTGATAGCGAGCATCAACACGGCCTGCATCACGTCGGCGTAGTAGGCGGCCGGGCCCTCCGCACCGGTCGAGACCATCTGGAACAGCGACACGGCCAGGTCACGGGGCGGCAGCGCCCACAGCGACACACTGGTCTGGTCGGGCCACACGGCGACCCGCACAGCGCCCACGCTGAACAAGAGCCGGGCGGTGCGGGTGGCCTTGGCGCGGGAGTCCGGGCCGCCCTTGCAGTCCAGCACCACCAGCAACGGCCTGGGTGCCCCACGGGTGCGGGCGGCGGCCAGCGCGGCGGCGTACCACCCGGCCCAGGTGCGCATCATCAGGTTCGTCTTCCCGCACCCCGATGACCCCAGGACGACCTGGTGCACGCCCATCGCCGTATAGGGGACGGTCAGCACGGGCCGCCACCTGTGGCCGATGGCGCGGATGGTCGCGCCCATCACCACCCGGCCATGGCTGTCGGCGAGGGGGAAGGTGCCGGGTGCGGCGATGCGGCCCCGGGCGGCGCGGGTGGCCCGGTCCCACTGCCGGGCGTCGAACACGACCGGTGCGGTCGCGGTCTTGCCGGCCAGCCCGGTCTGGATGGCGTAGGTCCGCCATGCCCACAACACCCCCGCCAGCGCCAGCCCCACTGGGACCGCGACCGGCGCGGCCAGCAGGAACGCAGGTAGGAGGCGGCCGAGGCTGGCAGCGTGCCAGGCGGTCACATAGTCATGCCCGGGGGCGAGGGCGAGGGCCTGCCAGGTGCGGACCTGGAGGGCCCGCCCGGCGAGGTAGACGCCGGTCATCGGCAGGGACCAGGCGGCGGCGCGGTACAGGCGGGCGGGTGGCCAGCCCCGCAGCCACGCGCCGAGGAACGCCACGCCGGTCACCAGGGTGAGGGGTGCGGCGGCCACCAGCACCGCCACCAGCGCGAGGAACGCGGCCACACGGACGGCCACGCGGAACACGAAGACGATGGCTCGGAACTGCAAGTACGCCCACAGGATGCTCACAGGGCGGCTCCCGGTGGCAGGTCACGGACGGTGAGCCGGGCCCGCAACGCGGCTGGCAGGGACGCGGCGGCCCGGTCGGTGACGCCCCGGGCGGCGGGGGCGGCCAGGTAGATGACCCGGTCATAACGCGGCTGGTCGGCCGGTGGGGAGTCCGGGTAGTAGTCGGTGTCGCGGGTGAGCAGGCCGGCCATGATGGCGGCGGTGCGCGCTAACGGCTTGGGCGAGAGTTCGGCCTCGATGGCCCAGCACTCCCCGGCATACGGGCCGGTCTGCATGTCCGGCCACGACACTTCGGCGTCGGGGACGTGACCGGCTGCCCGGCCGCCGATCGCGGCTCGGATGCGCCGTTCGGAGCGCCACCACGCGCGGCCGTCCTGGTAAACCGTGCCGGCCTCCAGGGACATGCGGATGGCGAGCACGGCGCGCAGGTGGGCCAGCCTGCCCGCCGAGGGGCGGGTGTAGGTGTAACGCTGGCCGGTCACCGCAAGGCCGGCGCGGGTCAGCCAGCACCACACCGGGCCCGGCCCCAGCCTGGCCGTCTGGACATACCCGGCGGTGCGCCAGCGGGCCACGATCCCCCGCAGTCGGTCGGCGCGGACCCCGAGGTAGGAGGCGAGCAGGTCATAGGCTGCCCCGGACATGTCCCCGCACAGCACCAGCCCAGCCACGTCACGTCCGCCGAGCCGCACGCTGCCCGCGTCGGAGCGGCGGGCAGCCGGTGTCACGGTGGCTTGGTGCATCCGTCTCCGCCCGTCTTGAACTGGCCCCCCTGGTTGGGAGTGTGCCCTGGTCCGGGTGGTTTGCGCTAGCGGGTAACCGTGGCGGCGGTGGCCGGGGCCCCGTCATGCTGGGGGTGCGTGGCGGCACGGCGGGGGGTGTGGGCCCGGCAGCCATGCCGCCACGCAGCACGAGGGGGACGGCGCAGCCAGGGCACACGCCCCCGGCCAGCGCCGCCCGCAGGGTGGTTAGGTCATGGTCCTGGCGATGGCGAGCAGGGTCGCGGTGCCGTAGGTCTGGCTGACGATGTTGGTGTCTACGCCGCCCAGGTCGAACTCCACCCACGCCGGGTTGGGGCTGACCGGGTTGGTATGGGGGGAGATCACGAGTATGGGGTACCCGTTGACCTGGGTGATCTGCGACTTCCCGTTCAGTCCCACCTGGAGCTTCCTGAAGAAGCCAGCGGCGTTGTGGTAGATCGCGGGTGACATCATGACCGTGACCTTGCCGTGGTCGAAGACCAGGGCGACCTGGTGTGCTGGGCTGACCCAGACTGTGGTCAGGGTCTTGGCGTTCGCCAGAGCAGTAGTGGGCACCGTGACGGGGTACCCGGCTGATGCGGCGGCCTGCGCGACGGTCACTTGTTTTTCGTGTGGGCCGAAGGGATGGCTGTAGTCCGTAGGCAAGCCGCTCGCTGACACTGAGCCAGGCCCAGACCCGGAGCATGCCGTAACGGTCACCAGGATGGTCGCGGCAGCCGCCATCAGGAATGACTTCGTCTTCATCTCATTCCTCCCTAGCAGACGTGGCCGCTGGTCTGGACGTACATCTCGGTGTTGCTGACCTGCTGCATGTTCCAGCCCGGTGCGTCATCGGCCCAGCACTGGAGCAACGGCCACGGCGGGTAGTGGCCGAGTGAGGTGGCGTCGGTGAGGCTGTAGAAGTGGGTCCAGAGCGTGTCGCAGGTGTTGCGGCGCTCGGAGTTGGTCAGTGCCCAGCCAGAGTTGAACGGCATGGTGGGGCTGTAGCTGAACGGTTTGGTGGCGCCGTCGAAGTAGAACCTCCAGATGCCGATGCCGTGGGCGTTGTCTACCTCGAAGTGCCAGTTGGCCCCGGCGCCGATGGTGCCGGCCCATTGCTGGAGGCTGTCCACGCCGTCTTTGACCCACTCGGCGTACAGCGTCGGCTCGTTCATCGGTGACCCGCCGGTCGCCCAGCCGACCTCCACGTCATTGCCGGTGCCGGCCCAGATGAACAGGCTGCGCGACACCTGCCCCCGGAGGCCGTTGAGGGTGCCCTTGGTGTTGGTGGCGATCATCGCCTGGTTGCCGTAGGCCGCCGCCGTGCTGTTGTCGACCGCTTCGACATTCTGGTGGGTGACAGCGCAGGAAGACCCCACCTGGCCACCGGATACCACCGCCCCAGAAGCAGGGCTGACGGTATACCGCACCATCCCGCCAGCAGTGAGCACTGCGAGCGCCCCGCCAACTGCCAGGCCGAACGCCACACGCCGAACACCACTCCGATAACGCCACTTCACCGGCACACACTCCTTCCGAGAGATGTATCTAACTGTTGTGTGGCTGAGACCAGCGCCCACACGAGCTTTCCGCTGGACCGCTCTAATGGATACGCTCCGTAGTCGTCACTGAGGCTTTCGACAATGAACAGTCCCCGCCCATGCTCTACATCCGGTTCTGGTTGTTGTACTTCTGGCATCTGCTCATTGCCATCCCAGACCTGAATGAGCACCAGTTCACGATCAGATTGCAGCCACATCCGTACTGGTGGCGTCCCCGGAGACCACTGCCCGTTGTACCGGCTGCCTATTAACCCCTTGGAGGCATGCACACTATTCGTGACCAGCTCCGAGACCACCAACGTCACTGTCTCGGCGAGATGAGACAGCCCCCACTCCCACAGCACCTGCTTGGCATGGAGCCGGGCACAGGGCACCGCACTGGACAGCGCTGCCAACTCCAGATGAGTCCGCAGCGGCCAGGAGTAGGAACCCACGTCGTCCCATTCGCGGAAGAACACAGGGCCGGTGCCGCAGCCAGTGTGGGCCTGGCATGTCTCAGCTCCAGCGTCGGCCCTGCGGCTCATGGACACTCCACCTACACCGCTACGGCATCCCACAACACGAGGGCCAGTGCCTCCAGGTCGTCGTCAGTGACCGCGTCATGGGCTGTGCGCAGGACGGCTGCGCAGGTGCGGGCACGGCCGGTCAGGCGGGGGTCGGTCACGGGGAGGCTGAGCACTGCGTCCAGTGCGTCAAGGAACCGCCGGGTACCAGGCGGCAGGGGTGGGTCAAGTGCCCTGACACCGGGCTCCAGGCCGAGGCACGGCCCAGAGATCCAGCCGCCATAGTCGATCCTCACAGTGCCGTCGTGCGTCACGGGGTCTGCCTCCTTGCTGGGTCTCCAGGGCACGGCGCCCCTGTCTTAGTCCGCTGGTCTGGAGGCTTCGCGTAACTCCAGCCGCAGCTCATGCATTGAGCCAACCGCCGCAGCGGGGCCGGGGGAACATGTGCGCGCCCGTGTGAAAGTTGCGCTGAACACGTGTCGGCCGGGGCCCGTCGTGCGCGATACGCTGGGTGATGTCTCGCGCACGGGAGGGAGCCCCGCCGATGGCCGAGCCCAATGACGCGCTAGCCGCCTTGCTCGCGGAGGCAGACTGCAAGGCTGGGTGCAGTGCAGCCGGGTTAGCACGCCGGGTCAACGAACTGGGCCGGGCGCTCGAAGGAACCACGTTCCGCTATGACTACTCGGCGGTGTACCGGTGGGTGCGCAAAGGTGAACAGCCCCGCCCGCCCGTGCCCAGCCTGATCGCGCGGGCACTGTCAGAGAAACTCGGGCGGCGGGTGACCCCGGCTGAGCTGGGCATGTCGGATACAGCGACGGTGGCGAGCAGGGGGCTTGCGTACCCAGCCGACGCCGCCGTTACTGTGGATACGATCCTCGACCTTGGGAGGGCTGACGTGAAGCGCCGTGATGTGGTGACCAAGGCACCGTATGTGTTTGCGGCCCTGGCCGCGCCTAGCCGTGACTGGCTGCTGTCGGTGCTGGGTCAGACCACCAGCAGTGCTGGCCCCCGCAAGGTCGGGTTGCGGCAGGTCGCGGGCATCCGTGACATGTTCCGGCTGTTCCAGGAAATGGACGTGATGCGCGGTGGCGGACATGGGCGCGTGGCGCTGGTGGAGTACATGGATAGCTACGTGCTGCCGCTGCTCAAAGAGCACCACAAGGACAACGTCCGTCTGGCCCTGTTCGAGGCGGCCAGTGAACAGGCTTACCTGGCGGGCTGGATGGCCTACGACGATGGGCAGCACGGCCTCGCCCAGCGTTACCTGATCCAGTCACTGCGACTGGCGCAGGAGTCCAAGAACGCGGCCTTGGGTGCGCATGTGCTGGCCGGGATGTCCGACCAGGCGAACCTGCTGGGTTACCCGGCTGAGGCGCTGGCCCTGGCCAAGTCCGGGCAGCAGGGCATCACCGAGCAGGACTCCCCGGCGTGCCTGGCCGACCTGTGTGTCCTGGAAGGCCGGGCGCACGCCCGCCTCGGTGACGGGCGCGCGTCCGCGCATGCGGTGGCCCGGGCGGAGCGGGTGTTTCAGCGGGTGGTCCCGGACAACGAGCCTGAGTGGGCGCGGTTCATTGATGGGGCCTACCTGTTCGGTGAGGCGTCGTTCTGCTTCCGTGACATGGGCCGCCCCAGTGAGACCGCCCGGTTTGCGGGTGAGTCCGCGGAAGTGGCGCGGCACCAGGGCCGCGCGCGTCGCGGGGCGCTGAGCCAGGCCGCTATCGCGGTTGCTCACCTGGAACAGCGCGACGTGGAAGCCGCTGCCCATGCCAGCCTCACAGCGGTTGACCTGGCTGCGTCCGTGCAGTCCAGCCGATGCAAGGAGACTGTCCGCGACCTGCGGCGGCGCTTCCAGCCCTACCAGGCCGTCCCGGCCGTCCAAGAGTTCGACGCGCGCGCACGCCAGCTACTGGCGGCGTAACCGGCTCCACACCCTGACCAGGGTTCTTCCTCGCTTGCTGGCTTCTGGCTGTGCCACGGTTTCGGTTATTGGGCCGGTCCTTCCACGTTGGCTGGTGCCTGCGGTGGCCACCATGAGTTCCCCCGGCGCAGCCGGGCCAGGGTGGGACGCGGAGGGGGAGGTCGGAGGGGTGCGGGGGAACAGGAGGGGGAACCACGGCGGCTGTGGGGCGGGGTGCCCCCTCGGGTTCCCCCGCTAACGGGCCGCAGGCCCGTTGCCTGCCCCTGCTGTGCGGCTGTTCCTCGCTGAGCCGTCACCTGCATGGACCACGGGTGCTTTTGGCGGGTGGGCCCGGAGGGGTTTGAAGGATGTGGGGGTTCGGGGGAGAAACCATCCGGGGAACCCTGGGGCTGCCTGGGGAAGGGTGCCCCGAGTGGTTTCTCCCCCGACGTTTCCGTGCCTGCCT
>DASYYE010000586.1:0-29652 GCA_035946955.1 Streptosporangiaceae bacterium
AGGAGGCCACCGCGCGTTCGGCTTGTTCCGGGTCGGCTGCGGAGAACAGTTCGTGGGAGATGACGGCCACCCGCGGCGCCTGCCGCGCCTGGCGGGCGAGGATGTCCCACTCCCCGGTCCAGGAGCCAGCCGGGTCAGTGGGCAGCTTCTTGATGCCGCGCAGGTCCTGGCTGGCCCGGAAGTGGTCCTGCGGGTGGTGGCCGGGCAGGACGACGCCCTGGGCGGCGAGCGCGTCGCGGTTGCGCCACATGACTTGCTGGAGGAAGGTCGTGCCCGTCTTGGGCTCGCCAATATGCAGGAAAACCCTGGTCACGGGCTGAGAGGCAACAGGAGAATCGGGCACAGCAGCTATCGTAGACATGGTTGAACCAATAGGGTGCACGGGTGCTGACGTATGCCAGCACACACTGTGCAACTTCTCCTGCCCTCAGGTACGTCTCCCGCTGGAAGGCGAGTCCTGCTGATGTACGAGCCTTTCTCGCTCCTGGTCCCGGTGTATCACCGTGACCGGCCCGAGTTCCTGCGGCGCTCGCTGCGCAGCGCGGTCGCTGACCAGACCGTGCGCCCGGACCAGGTGGTCATCGTCCGTGACGGGCCGGTGGGCGACGGGCTCGCCGCCTGCCTGGCGGAGTTCACCGCCACCAGCACGGTGCCGGTGACCATGGTCGCGCTGCCGCACAACCTGGGGCTGGGGCCCGCCCTGGACCAGGGGCTGGCCGCGTGCTGGCATGACGTTGTCGCGCGCATGGACGCCGACGACGTGGCGATGCCGCACCGGTTCGAAGTGGAGTTGCCGCTGATCGCCGACGCGGACATCGTGGGAGCCGGCCTGCTTGAGTTCGTGACCGACACGGACGAGGTGGTGGGGCAGCGCGTCCCGCCCACGGACCCGGACCGGATCCGCCGGTACGCCCGGATGCACGACCCGTTCAACCACCCCACGGTGGTCTACCGGCGCCAGGCCGTCCTCGCCGCGGGCGGTTACGGCGACCTGCCCCTCATGGAGGACTACGCCCTGTTCGCCCGGATGCTGGCCAATGGCGCGCGGCCGGTGAACGTGGCCGAGCCGCTGGTCTACTACCGCGTGGGCGCGACGGCCTTCAAGCGCCGCGGTGGCACGGCCCTGCTGCGCTCGGAACTGCGGTTGCAGCGGGAGTTCCGGCGGTCCGGGTTCACCACCCGGGCCGAGTACGTGCGGAACATAGCGGTCCGGGGAGGCTACCGGCTCGTTCCGTGGTGGGCCCGCCGGGCCGTGTACAAGCCGGTCGTCGCCCGCTACAGCGAAGGCCGCCCACCCCCTGGCGAGGATGCGGACCACCCACAGGAGGGGGATTGGGAGTACGCGGACGAGTGGAACGATGATGTCATGTCCGCTGCCGGTGCCTGGCGTGATGCCGGGGACGAACCTTCGGTGCCGGTGAGGCCGTGAACGCAGACCTCGTGGTCGTCGGCTCCGGGTTCTTCGGGCTGACCATCGCGGAACGGTGCGCAGCCGACCTGGGCCTGCGCGTCCTCGTCGTGGAGCGCCGCAGCCACATCGGCGGGAACGCCTACAGCGAGCCCGAGCCGCAGACCGGGATCGAGGTGCACCGCTACGGCGCGCACCTGTTCCACACCTCCAACCCCCGGGTCTGGGAGTACGTGAACCGGTTTACGACCTTCACCGGCTACCAGCACCGGGTGTTCACGGTCCACAAGGGCCGCGTCTACCCCATGCCCATCAACCTGGGCACCATCTGCGAGTTCTTCGGCGCCGCCCTGTCACCCGACCAGGCCCGGGCACTGGTCGCCGAGCAGGCGGCCGAAGTCCCGGCCGAGGGCGCGCTGAACTTCGAGGAGAAGGCCGTCTCGCTCATCGGGCGGCCGCTCTATGAGGCGTTCTTCCGGGGCTACACCGCCAAGCAGTGGCAGACCGACCCGGCCGACCTGCCCGCCGAGACCATCACGCGGCTGCCCGTCCGCTACACCTTCAACAACCGCTACTTCAGTGACACCTACGAAGGGCTGCCGACCGCCGGCTACACCACCTGGCTCGAGGGGATGGCCGACCACCCCAAGATCGAGGTGCGGCTGAACACCGACTTCTCCGCCATACGCGGGGACGCCCGGGGGAACGTACCGGTCGTGTACAGTGGGCCGCTCGACGCGTACTTCGACTACGCCGCGGGTGACCTGGGCTGGCGCACGCTGGACTTCGAGACGGAAGTGCTCGCCACCGGGGACTTCCAGGGGACACCTGTCATGAACTACGCGGACGAGGACGTGCCGTATACCCGGATCCTTGAGTTCCGGCACTTCTACCCCGAGCGTGACTGGTACCCGGAGGACAGGACAGTGATCATGCGTGAGTACTCACGCTTCGCCGGCCGGGGCGACGAGCCCTACTACCCGATCAACACGCCGGTAGACCGGGAGCGGCTGCTTGCCTACCGGGAGATGGCCGAGCACGAGCCCGACGTGGTCTTCGGCGGGCGGCTGGGCTCCTACAAGTACCTCGACATGCACATGGCCATCGGGGCCGCGCTGAGCACCTACGACAACCGGCTGCACCCCTTCTTCACCGGGAAGGCGCCGCTGAAGAGCCCGAGTGTGAGCAACGGCAAGGCGCCGTCGGGGAAGCGGGGGTCCAAGAAGTGACCTCACCGGAACTGACCAGCGAGGACACGGTGCGCCCAAGCATGCGGGTACTGCAGCGGGTGGTCTTCCCCAGCGGGGACCTCGACGTCGTGCCCCTGTACGTCGAGACCAATGTGGAGCGTGGCGCCGCTGAGCTGGCCGCCGAGCTGCTGGCCGAGGCACAGGGGGACACGGCGAAGCCGCTCCCCGTGGCCGGCCCGGCCGCCGTCACCGGTGAGGTCCAGTCCAGCATCAAGTTCGGTGCGGACCTGCCGGTGCAGGCAGGCGACGAGGTGCTGCCGCGCCGCAGTGCGGTGATCAGCGGCGGGCGCCGGGTCTCGTTCGCGACCTACTTCAATGCGTTCCCAGCGAGCTACTGGCGCCGGTGGACCACCCTGACCTCGGTGACGGTCCGCATCCGCCTGGCCGGTGAGGCCACCGTGGTGCTGTACCGGTCCGCGGCCAAGGGCCACAGCTTCCCGGTGGAGACCATCTACGTCCAGGGCTACATGCCAGAGACCATTGAGCGCACCCTGTCGCTCACCCCGTTCATGGACGGCGGCTGGTACTGGTTCGACATCGTGGCGGGCCCGCGGGGGACCACGTTGATCGAGGCGGACTGGGCCGCGCCAGCCGGGGACACAACGGTGGGTCGGCTGTCCATCGGCGGCCCCACCTTCAACAAGCCCGAGTTCGTGCTGGCGCAGTTCCGCATGCTGGCAGACGCGCCGGAAGTGCTCGACCTGCTGGACACGTTCTATGTGGTCGACCAGGGCACCCAGAAGGTCGCCGGCCACCCGGACTTCGCTGACGCGTCCAAGGAACTCGGCGACCGGCTGCAGATCATCGAGCAGCCCAACATCGGCGGCTCGGGCGGCTTCTCCCGGGTCATGGACGAGACAGCGCGCGGGGAACGCAGCGACTACGTGCTGGTGGTCGACGACGACATCCAGTTCGACCCCGAGGGGATCCTGCGGGCCGTCACCTTCGCCGACTACGCACGCAAGCCGCTGATCGTCGGCGGGCACATGTTCAGCATGTACGACCGGTCGGTCCTGCACGCCTACGCCGAGACCGTCGCGCCCAGCCCGTGGTGGTGGGGGGCGGCGCCCAACACCAAGGCACGCCACGACTTCGGCCGCCGTAACCTGCGCAACACCCCATGGCTGCACCGCCTGGCCGAGGCCGACTACAACGGCTGGTGGATGTGCCTGATCCCCACGCAGGTCATCCGCGAGCTCGGGCTGGCGCTGCCGGTCTTCCTCAAGTGGGACGATGCCGAGTACGGGGTGCGCGCCCGCAAGCGTGGCATCCCGACCGTGTCCATGCCGGGTGTGGCGGCGTGGCACATCCCGTGGCTGGACAAGAACGACGCACTGGACCACCAGTCCTACTACCACCAGCGCAACCGTGCCCTGGTCGCCCTGCTGCACTCACCCCACAAGCATGGTGGCCGCCTCCTCACCGAGAGCGCCGAGCGCCAGCTCCAGAACCTGGTGTCCATGCAGTACTCCACGGCCGCCCTGCGGCTGATGGCGATCGAGGACCTGCTGTCCGGCCCGGACCACCTGCACCGCGAGCTGGCGACCAAGATGGGCCAGCTCAAGGAGTTCCGCCTGCAGTTCACCGACGCGCAGTCCTCGGCCGACGCCGAGACCTTCCCGCCACCCCGGCGCAAGGCACCGGACAACCTGAAGGCGTCCACCACCCCGACCAACAAGGTCAACCTGATGACCAAGGCGGCGCGCGCGACCTTGCGGCAGTTCCGGGCACCCCGCAAGGGCGCACGTCAGCGGCCGCAGATGGCTCTGCCGTACCAGGACGCGGGCTGGTGGGTGCTCGCCAAGCTGGACAGTGCCGTGGTCTCCACCGCGGACGGCGCCAGTGCCGCGTGGTACCGGCGCGACCGCAAGCTGTTCCGTTCGCTCGCGTGGCGCAGCGCCGTGGCGCACTACAAGCTGTACCGGCAGTGGCCGCGCCTGGCCGCTCAGTACCGCGCCGCCGCCGCCGACTTCACCTCTGCCACGCGGTGGCGGGAGACCTTCGAGCGTCCTCCGGCTGACCCGCCCCGTCCATCGTGAGCCAGGCACCCACCGGACACGCTGGCCAGCAGGGCGCGGCCACACCCCCACCCGCCCCGCCAGCGGGCAAGGCCGTGCCCCCGGCTGCGCTGAGCGTCACCCCGTCGCGCGGCCAGCGGTGGGCGCTGCGGGCGGCGAGGTTCGCGCCAGCCGCCATCCCGGCGCTGGTCATGACCGGGCTCGGGATCTGGGGGCTGGCGCGCCAGTCCTCCATGGGCAATGACGAGGTCGCGACCCGCTGGGCCGCGCTGCTCAGCCTTGGCCAGCTCGCGCACCTGCTGAACACCGTTGACGCGGTCCACGGGCTGTACTACCTGCTGATGCACGCCTGGGTGGCGGTCGGTACGAGCCCGGCGGTGATACGGATCCCGTCGGTGGCCGCGATGGCCGTGGCTGTCGCGCTGGTCTCGGTGCTGGCCAGGCGGCTGACCAGGTCAGGCTGGACCGGGCTGTTCGCTGGCATGGTCGTGGCGCTGACCCCGGTCATCAGCTTCTACGCGCAGACCGCGCGCTCCTACGCGATGGTGTTCGCGTGCGTGGCCGGCATGACGCTGGTCCTGGTGCGTGTCCTGGAGGCCGAGGCGGCCAGCGTGTCGCGTGCGGTCATCGTGCGCCGGTGGGTGGCCTATGGCGTCCTGACGGCCCTGGCCGGCTACCTGAACGAAATGTCGCTGCTGGTGCTGGCGGCGCACGCGGTCACCGTGGCGCTGGCACGCCCTGGCCGGCGGGTGACAGTGCACTGGGCGGTGACCTCGGCCGTGGGTGCCGCGCTGGTCCTGCCCCTGGTGGCGGTCAGTGTCCGCGAGCATGCCGCGGTCGCGTGGATCCCGCGCCCGGGCCTGACCGACCTGCGGATCCTGTCCCAGGACTACTTCGCCGTGGCGCCCGTGGTGGCGCTGCTCCTGGTCGCGTGCGCCGTGGTCGCGGTGGTGCCGACCGGCAGGTCGGCTGCCCAGCAGTGGTGGCGCAGTGGCGGGGTGTCGGTGCCCTCGGTGGCCGCGCCCCTGCTGGTGGTCCCGGCCGGGCTGCTGCTCGCTGAGTCGCTGGTCGCGTCGCCGCTGTACGTGGACCGTTACGTCCTGTACGGCGAGGCGGGGGCGGCACTGCTCGCCGCCGCTGGCATGTACCGGGTGGGCCGGTGGCTGGGCAGGCCAGGCCGTCTGCACCTGCTCGTCTGGGTGCCGGGCGTGGCCGTGTGCGTGTGCGTCCTGGTCCTGCAGATCGCGCCGCAGCAGCGGGTCCGGACCCCCCAGAGCCGGGCGTACGACTTCGGCAGCCCGGCGCGTTACGTGAAGACCTACGCCCAGCCCGGCGACGGGGTGCTGTTCTTCGGCACGTTCTTCCGCAAGGCACGGCTCGGCTACCCGGGTGACTTCAAGAAGGTGAAGGACTTCTCGATGTCCGAGTCGCCGCAGCAGGCAGGCGACTTCCGGGGCCGCAGCATGCCAGCCGCCCAGGCCGACCCGCTGATGCTCACCTACCGGCGGGTCTGGACCGTCGGTTACCAGCCGTCGACGGCCCTGTCCAACTCGTCGCTGGGGACGGAGACCCTGTTCCTCGAGGAGCACTTCCACCTCGTCCGCAAGCACGCCTTCCGCGGCATCTTCGTCACGCTCTGGGCACGGCGCTCATAGCGGTGCCGGCCAGGTATGACCTGCGCCCGGGGGGTAGGGCCCCCTGGGAGAGGAGGTCAGCACCATGACCGGTTCGACCGCAGCACTCATCGCCATCCCAGTTGTGGCAGCGGTATGCCTCGTGGGGTGGCTTGTGGCTGTCTTCCTGGCCAGCAGCCATCCCAGGCAGCGCCACATTGCCAGGCCACAGCACTGGATCGAGGGCGGGGTCTTCTTCGGCGACCCACGTCAGCAGATGCCTCGCTGGGGTGCGCCGGCGGCCGCCCAGCCGCCGCCCCCGGACAAGCCAAGGGCCTGACCAGCCCGTTGTTTACTTCCCACCACGCGGGCAGTCACAGGCGATATCGAGAAATGAGTTCGCGGGAGGGTCCGCATGGTGTCCTACTGCGGAGATGGCTGGTGGGAACGTGCTGCCTGCCGGTCGAGCGACCCTGACCTGTTCTTCCCTGTTTCGTCGTCGGGCAGGCAGATCGCCCGGGCCAAGGCCGTGTGCGCGCACTGCACGGTCCGCCGTGAGTGCCTCGACCTGGCCCTGGCCACCGGTCCCGTCTCCGGTGTGTGGGGCGGGACGAGCGAGGACGACCGCCGGCTGATCCGTCAACGGCAGCGCAAGGCCAGAGTGCGCGCCGCGCTGGCGGCAGGACGCAACACCTAGCGGTCGGGCCAGGCCTCCTCCGGGTAGGTCTGCGAGCGGGTGGCCCTCCTGCCGACGCTGCTGACAAGTGACCCGATCGCGATGGCGATCACCAGGTAGAGGACGGCGGTGGCCACCTTCGGCTTGAGCGGCGCGCCCGTCTGGAAGAGGAGGAGGATGGCCAGCGCGGTCACCAGCGCGAGGATCCATCCGAAGAAGCTGAACGGCCGTGGCGTGGTGAGCAGCAGCAGGTGCTCGAGCGCCGTGGCCGCCAGTGCCGCGACGACGGCCACCAGGACCAGGGCCGTCGTACTGGCGTCGCCGTACGCGCCGTCCTGGCGGGGTGCCAGGACGGGGATGTCCAGCAGCCACCGGCATGCCAGCACGCCAACCAGCGCGATCAGGCCAGCCACCACGGCCGTGGCCACACCCCCCGACCAGATCTGCTTTGCGTCTACCTCGGGCCTTGCCCTCGCGGGCGGCCGCTGCGGCGGGCCTCCCGGCCCCGCAGGCGTCATTGGGGCTGTCATGTGTCCCCGAGCCTCTCCCGGGCGCCACCGCCCGACTTCTTCCCTCCTCACCAGCCAGGCAGGGACCAAACGTGCCGAAGCCCAGGCTTGAACCCGCCAGCGGCCCATTAGCCCTTCGGCGCGGGCCAGTACGGCCTTGCGCCGTGCCAATGTTTGGCCACGGCGACAGGGGTAGCGGTTATCAGGGAAATGAACAGGAGGTACTGCCATGGCAGTCGTTCTCGTGGCGCTGCTGGTTATCCTCATCCTGGGCGGCATCGGTTTCGCCCTGCACGTCCTGTGGTGGGTCGCGATTATCGCGCTCATCGTCTGGCTGCTGGGGTTCCTGCTGCGTGCCGGGGAGTCTAGGGCCGGGGGGCGGCGGCGCCGCTGGTATTACTGGTAGCCCGCACTGGAGCACCCACCGGGCGGCCGTGCCGTAGCCAAAGCCCACCAGCCGGCCGGCCCCACAGCCCGGTGCTTTTTATGTGAATGACCTGGGTACTACTGAGGCCGGTTGATGCGCTGGCCTGTCACGTCGGTGTCTTGGTAGTCCGGCCAGACGTCCTCGCGGGCTACGGCCCCGCGTGGACGGGTGGCCCACCGTCCGACACCGCTGACGAGTGACCCGATCGCAATGCCGATGAGCAGGTACACGACTCCCGTGGCGATCTTGTGCGTCAGCGGCGCGCCCGTGCGGAACAGCAGAAGGAGCGCCAGCACGACCGCCAGTGCCATGATCCAGGCGAAGAAGCTGAGCGGTCGCGGCGTGCTGAGCAGGAGCAGGTGGGCGAGGGCCGTCGCTGCCAGCGCGACGACGGCGGACCCGATGACCAGCGTCGTGGTGTGGACATCACCGTAGGCGCCGTCTGACTTGGGCGCCAGGATCGCGATGTTCAGCAGCCAACGGCAGGCCAGCACACCGATGAGCGCGATCAGGCCCGCGACCACGGCCGTGGCCACGCCCCCTGACCAGAGTTGTCCGGCGTCGACGGTGGGTCTCGTGCTGAGAGGCCGCTGTGGCCGTGGCTGTTCCGGTCCAGCCGGCGTGATTGGGGCTGTCATGTCTCCTCCAGCCTCTCCCGGGCGGCTTCGCCCGACCTCCTCCCCTCTCACCCTGGATGGGCTGCCCAAACGTGTGACAGGTCGGCCAATGGGTGGCCCTGGCCCCATTGCGTGTTGTCTCCGGGTGCAGCCTGGACTAACTGCTGCGGAACGCGGCGTGCGAGGCGACGGCCAATGCCAGTGTCATGGATGAGAGCGCGGCGAGGTCGATGACGCCCACGTGGAAGAGGTTGTGCGGCCCGGGTCCGCCGTAGCTGACCCAGGTGACCGCCCCCGCCAGGAAGGCGACCATGGCCAGCGTGGCGACCCGCCCCAGCCAGCCCTGGTAGCGCACGGCGCTGGGCGGCAGACGCAGCCGCCGGACGGTCATGGCCGCGCCCGCCACGAGGCACGCCCCAGCCACGGGGCTGGCCACCATCCAGGTGACCTCGCTGAGGGGGAACAAGAGCAGGGCCGCGGGATGTGCCCAGTACGAGGACACCGAGAGGGTCGCCGCCCACAGGAACGCCGCCACACCACCCGGCACCAGCCCCTGGTGCGGCCAGGGGTGGCCGCCGGTCCCGGGCCAGCCGTTGCCGAAGTGGCGTGCGCCGATGACCAGCACAGCCGCGCTGGTCAGGAACAGCCACGCCGGACGGGCCAGTCCGGCCGCCTCCCGGCGCACGGCACGGACTGTGACGGCCCACGCCAGCGGGGCTGCTGCGGCCAGGGTCACGGCTGCCAGCAGTGCCGCCGCGGCCGACATCGTGACCATGCCCGCCGACGTGGCGGTGGTGGCCGGGGGCCGACCACTGCCAGCCAATAGTGACCTGCGACCACACCGCCACGCCGAACGTAATAAACACCGCCATGGCGCAGCCAAACGTCACCATCCGCCGCCGCGCCGCCTCGGCTGGCCCCAGCCGGTTGCCGGACAGGCCGGTGCTGGCGAGGTGCGCCACCACAGCGGCGCACACCACGTCCAGGTCGCGCCGCCACGACCGTGGCCGTTCGGAGATGTCGGCCATCAGGAGTTCGGCGAACTCTTCGCCGTACCGGGCGCGCCAGTCCCTCGGGTACCAGCGCAGCAACCGCTCGGCGTGCCGCAGTGGCTCCCTCACACCGGGCCCCAGGTGCCCGCAAGGCGGCCGAGGCCCACGTCGGCGATGCGGCGCTGGGTGGCCAGATGGGCCCGCAACGCGGCTGCTCCTGCGGCGGTGAGCTGGTAGGGGCGGCGGCGGTCGCTGCTTTCCACAGCTTCGATGAGGCCCTGGCCTTCGAGCCTGGACAGCGCCTCATAGAGCGTGCCGGGCGCCAGCCGGATCCCCGCGAACGCCTCGATGTCCTTGGTCAGGGCATAGCCGTGTTTTGGGCCGTCGGCCAGGCTGGAGAGGATCAGCGTGGCCGGGCCCGCGTAACGCCCGAACCCGCCCAGTTCCTGGGATGCCGCCACGGAGTCAGCTTATATCGGCTGGCGACCTATAGGCGGCGCGTGGCACGAGGTACGGCACGCGGCCGGCCATGAACATCCGCGGGAACGGGTCCCGCAGCCGCCAGAGGCCCGCGTCTACCACACCCGAGTGTCATCTGCACCCGGCCAACCCATCGGGATTGGCCATTGCTGTTGCCTTCGGAGGGCTGGTTCCGTTACGCATGGGTTGACATCGTTGTCAGGCAGGGCGGCTGGCCTGCCATCCGGAGGGAGTTCTGCTGATGCAGCGTCGCGGCTGGAGACCGTACCTGGGTGGGCGTGCCGTGGTGGTGTGCGCCGCGCTGATTGGCTTTGTCCTCGTGCCCGTGGGCGCGAACGCCGCTGTGGGGACTGGTGGCCGGCCAGCGCCGGTGAGCGACCCGGCGTCACTCGTGGACCCGTTCATTGGCACCGGCAGCGGCGGTGCGGTCGTCGGGCAGGTGGACACGTTCCCTGGCGCTGACGTCCCTTTCGGCATGGTGCAGTGGAGCCCGGACACGCCGTCGCGGCCTGACGGCGGTGGCTACAACTACGCCGACAACGCCATCACCGGGTTCAGCCTCACCCACCTGTCCGGCCCCGGCTGCCCGGTCGCGGGTGACTTCCCCATCCTGCCGGCCACGGGTGCGCTGCCGTCCGACCCCGGTTCGGTCAGTGAGCCGTTCAGCCACACGGCGGAGCAGGCACGACCCGGGTCCTATGCGGTCAGGCTGGGCACCGCACCCGACGTGATCGGCACCCAGATCACCACCACCGAGCGCACCGGGCTGGGGAGCTTCCGCTACCCAGCCACCACCAGCGCTCAGATGCTGTTCAAGGTCGCCGGCTCGGCGAACGGCGGCTCCGCGGCCAGCTTCACGACCCACGGCGACGCCGAGGTCACCGGCTCGGTCACCAGTGGCCACTTCTGCGGCCAGGGCAACTCCTACACCGTGTACTTCGCCGCCCGGTTCGACCGGCCGTTCACCGCCTCGGGCACCTGGGGCGGCTCATCCGCGGGAGCGGTGCGGCTGCACCCGGGCGCCACCAGCATCACCGTCCACGGCGCCCAGCAGCCCGCTCCGGTGCCTGTCTCCAGCCACCCCACAGTCGCGGCGCACGCCCGGCCCACCGCGGGAAAGCAGGGCAGCGGCGTGGTCTCGGGTGGCTACGTCACCTTCGACACCACCAAGGACCCCGTGGTGGAGATGCAGGTCGCCGTCTCCTACGTGAGCGAGCAGGGAGCACTGGCCAACCTCGCGTCACAGGCGCACTGCTGGAACGTCGCGACCATGGCATCAGCGGCCCGCGCGCAGTGGAACGCCCAGCTGTCCAAGGTCACCATCGCCGGCGGCACCCGGGCGCAACAGCAGAGCTTCTACACCGCGCTCTACCATGCGATGCTGCACCCGAACCTGTTCAGCGACGCGGACGGCCGGTACCTCGGCTTTGACGGCAGGGTCCACCGCGCGGCGGCCGGGCACGCCCAGTACGCCAACTTCTCCGGGTGGGACGTCTACCGCAGCGAGATCCCCCTGGTCGCGCTGCTGGACCCCGGACAGGCCGCTGATATGGCCACCTCCTTGCTCAACGACGACAGGCAGGGCGGCTGGCTGCCCAAGTGGCCGGTGGCCAATGGCTACACCGGCGTGATGAACGGCGACGCGGCCGACCCGATCCTCGCCGAAATCGGCGCGTTCGGCGGCCACGGCTTCGGCCTGCGGCAGGCGGTCGCCGCCATGGTCCACGGCGCACAGGGCACCGGCGCCCCCGGACAGGGCTACTACATCGAGCGCCCGCACGGGACCGACTACATCAACGACGGCTACGTGCCGAACGTGACCGCCGACTCCATCAGCCCGCTGCCCAACGGCGCATCGGAGACCCTGGAGTACGCACTCGCTGACTTCGCCATCTCCCGGCTGGCCACCGCCGCGGGCGAGCCCACCGTGGCAAAGACGTTCCTGCACCGGTCGCAGAACTGGGCCAACGTATTCGACACCGCCGCCGGATACGTCCTGCCCCGCGACGCTGATGGCGCGTTCCCGCCCAGCCCGGGCCAGGGTTACGCGGGTTTCGGGCAGAGCGGCTTCCAGGAGGGCAATGCCGCCCAGTACACCTGGATGGTCCCGCAAGACCTGCATGCGCTGTTCACGGCAATGGGTGGGGACAAGGCGGTCCAGGCGCGGCTCGACAACCTGTTCACCCAGCTCAACGTAGGCCCGAACGAGCCCTACTACTGGGCGGGCAACGAGCCCGGGCTGAGCACGCCGTGGGCCTATGACTCGGCGGGCGCTCCCTACAAGACCCAGGCCACGGTGCGCCAGATCATCGCCACGCTGTACTCGCCCACGCCGGGCGGCGAGCCGGGCAACGACGACCTCGGGGCGATGAGCTCCTGGTACGTGTGGGCGGCAATGGGGCTGTACCCGCAGACACCGGGTGTCCCGATGCTGGTGGTGGGCAGCCCCCTGTTCCCCTCGGTCACCGTCCACGCTGGCCGCAACAGCCTGTTCATCCGCGCTCCGCAGGCCGCCGCGGGCGACGAGTACATACACGCCCTGACCGTGGACGGCCGGGCCACGCAGCGCCCCTGGGTCATGCTGGACGGCCGCCCGCACATGCTCGGCTTCACGCTCTCGGCCCGGCCCAGCCCGGCGTGGGGCAGCGCCCCCGCGGACGCGCCCCCGTCGTTCCCGGCTGGGCCGGTGCACTTCCCGCCATCCACCGTGGCCTTCGTGAGTGCCTCACCCGCCCAGGTCCGGGTGTCTCCGGGCGGTACGGCCCCTGTGACCGTGACCGTGGACAACACCGCGGGCAAGACCCCGGCCACCCTTACCTGGCAGGCGAGTGCCCCGGCCGGGCTCACCGTCACCCCGTCCACAGCAACCGTCACGGCGGTGGCCGGTGCGACCTCGGGCACACCGGTGACCCTGGCCCCAGCGGCGGGCATGGCCCCCGGCTACTACCAGGTCGCGCTCGCTGCGAAGGCTGCCAATGGCGCGGTCGTCCAGCAGACCCACCTGCTGGTGACGGTGGCGCAGCCAGGCCAGGCCATCCCCACGGCCTACGTCGACAACTACAGCGACGGCACCCTCACCCCGGTGGACATCAACACCGGCAATGCCGGGCCGGCCATCCCGGTCGGCAGCGGCCCGGACGGGGAGGCCATCACCCCGGACGGGAAGACCCTCTACGTCGCGAACAACAACAGCAACAACGTCACTGTGATCGACACCGCCACCAACCAGGTCGTGACCACGGTCCCCGTCGGGAGCGTGGCTGCCGACCTGGCCATCACCCCGGATGGGAAGACGGTGTGGGTGAGCAACTTCGGTGACGGCACCGTAGCGCCGATCGACGTGGCGACCAACACGGCGGGCACCCCGGTCAAGGTGGGCAACCAGGCCGAACGGGTGGCCATCACCCCCGGCGGCAGCCAGCTCTGGGTCGCCAACCAGGGCGACGGCACGGTCAGCGTGGTGGACCTGGCCACCCAGACCGTGACCGCCACCGTAACCGTGGGCGCGGCACCGTTCGGCATCGCCTTCAACCACACCGGCACCATGGCCTACGTCACCAACGGCGGGTCGAACACCGTGTCGGTCATCAACACCGCCACGGACACGGTGGTCGCGACGATCCCGGTCGGGCCCAACCCGCAGGGGATCCGGGTCTCGCCGGACGGCTCAGTGCTGTACGTGGCCGACTTCGGCTCTGACGGCATCACCCCGGTCAACCCGGCGACGAACACCGCGGGCACGTTCATTCCGACCGGGTCCGGCGCCTACCAGCTCGCGTTCACGCCCGACGGCTCCATGGCATGGGTGGTGAACACCAACGCCAACAGCGTCACCCCGGTAGACGTGGCGACCGGCCAGCCCGGCACCCCGGTCACCGTGGGTAACGCACCAGACGGCATCGCGGTCACCCCAGCGACGGGGGGCTGACCCGCCTGCGAGCCGCTTTGGAGCACCGCGCATTAGCCTTGACGCGTGACTGTGTCCCAGGATGCCGCCATGCCCCAAGCTCCGGTCGCGCTCCAGCAGCCCGACTGGCCTGACCCGGGCAGGCTGGCCACGGTAGTGCGCAGGCTGGAGGCACTGCCGCCGCTGGTGTTCGCGGGGGAGTGCGACCAGTTGAAGGAGCGGCTGGCCGCCGTCGCCCGGGGGGAGGCGTTCCTGCTCCAGGGCGGCGACTGCGCGGAGACGTTCGCCAGCACCACGGCCGAGGCCATCCGCGGCAAGCTGCAGACGCTGCTGCAGATGGCTGTGGTGCTCACCTACGCAGCCAGCGTGCCGGTGGTGAAGGTCGGCAGGATGGCGGGGCAGTTCGCCAAACCCCGCTCTGCCGCGACTGAGGTCAGGGACGGCGTGACGCTCCCCGTGTACCGGGGCGACGCCGTCAACAGCATCGAGTTCACCGCCGAGGCGAGGATTCCCGATGCCGGGCGCCTGCTGGACGCCTACCACTGCGCCTCGGTCACGCTCAACCTGTGCCGTGCGTTCGCCAGCGGCGGGTACGCCGACATCCGCCAGGTGCATGCCTGGAACCAGGACTTCGTCGCCAGCAGCCCGTCCGGGCAGCGCTACGAGCAGCTGGCCGCGGAGATCGACCGGGCGATCGCGTTCATGCATGCCTGCGGGGCCGACCCTGAGGAGTTCCGGGCGGTGGAGGTCTACTCCAGCCACGAGGCCCTGCTCCTCGACTATGAGCAGGCGCTGACCAGGACCGACTCGCGCAGCGGGCTGCCCTACGACCTCTCGGCGCACCTGCTGTGGATCGGCGAGCGGACCCGGGCCGCTGACGGCGCTCATGTCCAGTTCGCCCGCGGGGTCCGCAACCCGCTGGCCGTGAAGATCGGCCCGTCGGCCACCGCACGCGAGGTGCTGACCCTGATCGGCCTGCTGGACCCCGACCGTGAGCCGGGGCGCCTCACGCTGGTCACGCGCATGGGCGCCAAGCGGGTCCGGGAGGCACTGCCGCCCCTGGTCGCGGAAGTTGCGGCAAGCGGCGCATCGGTTGCCTGGGTGTGCGACCCGATGCACGGCAACACGGTCGAGGCGGCCAGCGGGCACAAGACCCGGCACTTCGATGACGTGCTGGACGAGCTGACCGGTTTCTTCGAGGTACACCGCGCGCTCGGCACCCACCCCGGCGGCATCCACATCGAGTTCACCGGTGACGACGTCACCGAGTGCATCGGCGGCGGCCACGAGATCGCCGAGGACGACCTGGTACAGCGCTACGAGACCGCCTGCGACCCCAGGCTCAACCGCAGCCAGTCCCTCGACCTGGCCTTCCTCGTCGCCGACATGTACCGCCAGGCCCACCAGGACTGAGGCTTTCGCTGCGGGCTCCGCGATGTCAGTCTCTGTGGTCCGGCCGGCGTAGCGCGTATCCGAGCATCGGCCACACGGCACCTTTGACCACCTCGGACTTGTCGCGTCCCGGGTCACGCTGGTAACCCGCGCGCAATGCGGTCCGCTGCGAGGCGACGTTCTCCGGGTGGGCGCAAAGCCACAACTCCGCCAGCCCCACCGTGTGGAACGACCACGAGCTGAACAGGGCCAGTGCCCGCGCCGCGACCCCGCGTCCGCGCGCCGTGGCGGCCACCCAGTAGTGGACCTCTCCGGTCCGGCCGTCATGACGCAACGCGATGTTGCCCAGGCGGTCGCCGGTCACTGCATCGCAGATGACAAAACCTTCGGAGTCAGCGGCTGTGCGCAACCTGGCTATCCCCGCAAGCACCTGCTCGGCTTCGAGCGATGGCAGTTCCGAGGTGAAGCGCTGGATCAGTGGGTCGCGCACGCTCTCGGCATACCAGGCCGAGTCATCGTCGGCCCAGCCCCTGAGCCGGACCACCCCGTCATTCAGTCCATCGTCCGGCATGCGCTGCTCCCGAATGCTCAGCCAGCTGAGGGCGGCCAGCACACCCCGGGTGCGCCAGCCGCCGCCAATGTTACATACCTACTTTGGTGAAGACGATCCTGATGTGGTTGAACTGGGTGAACAGGTGCGGGTAGCCGTCGCCGGGGCCGTTCTGGCTGTCGTCTCCGGCTGCCGCGATCTTCTGCAGCACGTTCATGCCCGCCACCACCCTGGCGAACGGGGTGTAGTTGGGGGCGAGCGTGGTGTCCTTCCAGCAGAAGAAGAACTGGCTGCCATTGGTGTTGGGGCCCGCGTTCGCCATTGCGACGGTGCCCGCCGGGTAGGTCGCACCGGTGAGGTTCTCGTCATTGAACCGGTAGCCCGGGCCGCCGGAACCGGTGCCGGTCGGGTCACCGCACTGCAGCACGAAGATCCCCCGGGTGGTGAGCCGGTGGCAGTGGGTCTGGTCGAAGTAGTGGCGCTGGGCGAGGAAGCGGAACGAGTAGGTGGTGCACGGCGCTTGCTTGGTGAGCGCCTGGAACACGATCAGGCCCTGGCTGGTGTGCAGAAAGGCGAGGTAGGGCCGGGCCGCGTGGCTTGGCGTGTAGTTGGGAAGGCCCTGGAAGCGGTCGAACGGCACCGCCTTGACAAAGCCGCAGGGACCGGGGCCTGGCGGGTCGCTGTGACGGGCGGCCGCCGGGGTCAGGAACTGGCCGGTCGTGGCTGGGTGGCTGGCCACGGCCTGGGTCGTCACGGACGGGTGGTGCTGTAACACGCTTGCCGAGGCGACACTTGCCGGTGCGATGGCGAGCACCGCGGCGAGGACAAATACCTGGCGTTTTGGCATGGTCGAGACCTCTTTCGTCGGAATTGTGAGGTGGCCAGCCTAATCGTCAGGGCCAGTTGGGGGCCGGACCGGTCCGTTCGAAGGTGAGGCGGTACGCGCCCGCCTGGACGACGAGCCGGGTCCGGTTTGCGCTGACCACGGTGTCCTGGCCCGACTGCCCGTTGCCGAGCATGAGGGTGTCGATCGCGCCGATGGCGGCCAGGACGTGCGGATCCCTCCCCAGGTACCCGGCGAGCGACATTATGTCGCCATGCACTTTGAACCCGTCAGCGGACTTCGTGAACCGCCCGCTCATGAAGTTCACACCGTCGTTGGCAGCGATCACTCCATCCCGCACCAGGTACACATATGCCCCCGCGTCAGCGGGGATCGTTGTGGTCCTCGTGCCTTCGGCCACACTCGTCAGACGCCAGTTGCTGCCGACGTAGCCTGCCCCGGTCGAGGAGGCCGGGATAACCGTGCCGCCCGGCAACGGACCCGGGCCGGTCACCTCGGGGACCACCACCGCGACTGCTGCGATGGCGACAGCGCCGACCGCCAGGGCGGAGCCAGCGGTGGTGCGTCGGCGGCGGGTCACGCGCTGCTGCAGATCGGAGGGCCAGCCACGCACGGGGAACTCCCCGGCGGCGCAGGTCAGTTGCTGGTGGAGCTCATCGTCGCTCATTACTTGCTCTCCTCTCCATAGGCCAGGGCCTTGAGCTGTTTGGTGCCCCGCGATGCGTACGCCTTCACCGAGCCGGTGGACAGGCCGAGTAGCTCAGCCGTCTCTTCCACCGAGCACTCGAGGTAGTAACGGAGCACGAGAACCTCGCGCTGGCGGCGGGGAAGGGCACGCAGGCCCTGGATGACCGCCTGCCGCTCGAACCTGTCGATCGCGTCATCCTCGGCGCTGGCAGCAACGGGCAGGCTGGACGCCGCGTGCCGCCGGGCCAGCATCCGGCGGCGCAGTGAGTTCCGCGACAGGTTGACGACCGTCTGCCGCAGGTAGGCCAATGCCTTGTGCGGATCCCGGAGCCGGTAGTGCCGCGCGGCCACCCGGACGTAAGCGTCCTGCACGACGTCCTCGGCCGTGTGGCAGTCGTTGAGCAGCATGGCCGCCAGCCGGACCAGGGACGGGTACTGACCGGTGAACACCTCGGCCATCACATTGGCCGGGGAGTCCCCGTAGCTGTCAGCCTCCGGGCCCTGCCCGCCGTCATGTACAAACACGTTCGTCACGCCCGTTAGACACACAGCCTGGCGGTCAGGTTGTGCCCGGCGGCAACATCGCCCGGGAACGGCTCGCACGAACTGGGTACGGTACGGGGGTGGTGAGCATCGATGACGCGGCCGTGATGGCGCTGGCATTGCCGGAGGTCGTAGAGGGTGAGCGTCACGGCACCCGGACCTGGTCCGTCAATGGCAAGGCCTTCGCGTGGGAACGGCAGTTCAGCAAGGCGGACCTGAGGCGGTTCGGTGATGAGACCCCGCCAGCAGACCCCATCCTGGCCATCCGAACGGCGGACCTGGGTGAGAAGGAGGCGGTACTGGCCGCCAACCTCGCCGGGTTCTTCACGATCCCGCACTTCGACGGGTACGCAGCCGTTCTCATCGAGTTGCATGAGGTCTCGCCGGAGACCCTCCGAGAGGCACTTACAGATGGCTGGCTGGCCATGGCGCCACCGAAATTGGCCGAGCGCTACCTCGGCGGACAAGGCCAGGCCGAATAGGACGAGGCCGCTGACCAGCACTGACCGGCTCAGCCGCGCCCGTTCAGGATGAGCCGTGACGGCCGTGACGGGGTGTGCCAGAGCCGGTTGTGGGCCAGCACACCGGTGGTCGCGGTGGTGACATCCTCGTTCGTGCCGAGGTTGACGTCGTATTTGGGGAACGCCGAGGAAGCGACCTCAATGCGCAGGCGGTGACCGGCGGGCAGCCGGACGCACGTGTCCCACAGTGAGATTGTCACCTGGTAGGTCTCACCGGGCGTGACCTGCTGCTCGCGGTCAAACCCATCCCGGTAGCGCAGCCGCACCATCCCGTCACACAGCCGCTGGGTGAACCCGCCCGGATGGACGTCCAGCAGCTTGGCGGTCACGTCAGTGTCCGCGGCCGAGGTGTCAACGTGCGCGACCACGGTGACCGGCCCGATGGCCTCCAGTGGCTGCGTCAGCGGTTCACTCGTGTACACCAGCACGTCGCCGCGGCCCTCCACACCGAGATAGTCGTCCGGGCCGCCGATCTGTGCGCTGGACTGGCCGGTGATGAAGGGCACCGGCCGGGTGGGGTCGTGCGTCCACTCATCGGGCGGCTGCTCGTCCGTCACGGCCTCTTCCGCCAGCCTGCCGTCGCCGAACCGGCTGTTCGCCCGCCCGCCGCTGGAGAAGTGCCACACCGTCGTGGTGGCGTCCGCGGGTGGCCATGTCTGCGCATCCCGCCATTCGTTCGCCCCCATGACGAATATCCGCACTGGCGCGGCAGGTGCCGCTGGCTGCCTGCCCCTGACGTGCTCGTCGAGGAAGCCCGTGACACAGGCGTCCATATCGATCACTGCGCCAGGGCCGAAGTCGACCTCGCCGAGCGTGGGGGCCGTGTTCACGGCATGGCCCCACGGGCCCATGAGCAACCGCTGCCCAGCCCGCCCGGCCGCGACCATGGCCGCGAAATTGGCGGGCGTGCCGACCTCCTCGTCGTCATACCAGCCGGAGACGTGCAGCACAGGGACGTCGACCTCGGTGATGCGGTGCTGGTAGCGGACTGGTTCCCACCACTCGTCGAGGGTGCGGTGCTGGACCTCCTCACGCCAGCCGGGGGAGACGAAGCCCGCCGCCTCGTCCATGGTCAGCAGCGGACGGTGCCGGTACACCGTCATCCAGTCGACGTCATCGAGGTACTGCGGCATCTTCGCGTCGACCAGCCGGTACCAGTTGATGTGCATCGGGGTGGGGAGCCCGGTGGGGAACTCGACGAACGGGTCGCTGGGCGTCACCATGCAGACCATCGCCCGCAACGCGGGCGGGCGCTGCAACGCGGTCAGCCACTGGATGCGCCCGCTGTAGCTGCCGCCATAGGTGGCGACGTCCCCGTTGCACCACTCCTGCGCTGCGGCCCAGGCAATGACCTCTGCCCCGTCGGGGCCGTCGTTGCGGTACGGCTGGAAGACACCATCGGAGTCGCCGCGGCCACGGACGTCGACATGGACGTAGACGTAGCCCGCTTCGGCGAAGGCCGCCCCGCGCTTGGACTGCCGCTCCCCGGTCTTGCCATAGGGTGTGCGGACCACCACCGCTGGCGCGGGCAGGGTCTCGGGCAGGGACAAGTCAGCCGACAGGCTGATGCCCTCATGCAACGGGATGCGGACATTGAACCTGCGAACCACTCCTTGCTCGGGCATGGGGGCAGACTATGGGGATGACACAGGGCAAGCTGGTCGAAGTGGCGGACACGCGGCTGTTCGTGGCCGAACGCGGGGACGCGGGTGGGTTCCCGCTGATCGTGCTGCACGGCGGCCCTGGTCTTGACCACCATGAGTTCGCTGACTACCTCGACCCGCTCACCGAGGGGGGCCGCTACCGGCTCGTCTTGGTGGATGAGCGGGCGCAGGGCTGTTCAGACCGGTCAGCCCCGCCGCACACATGGACCATCGAGCGCATGGCAGCCGACGTGACCGACCTGGCGGCCGCCCTGGGACTGCCGTCGTATGCGGTGCTGGGTCATTCCTTCGGTTCTTTCCTGGCACTGCAGCACGCGGTCGACTTCCCAGGTGCGGCCGTGGCCACCATCGTCTCCTCGGGTGTGGCGTCGGCGCGGTGGATGGCCCGGGTACCTGACGAGCTGGCCAGGTTCGAGCCGGTGGAGTTGCGGGAGCAGGTCAGGTCATCGTGGGACCGGGAGGCCTCCGCGGAGACCGAAGCAGACGCGGCGGCCCTCATGGCCGATCAGATGCCGTTCCACTTCGCCGACCCCCGCGACCCGCGGATCGGCGACTACCTGCGGCGCACCGAGCAGACCAGGTACGCACCAGAGGTCTTGCGCGCGGCCGCCACGTCGGACTACGGCGGGATCGAGGTGGAGGAACGGCTGGCCAGTGTCGGCCAGCCCGTGCTCGTCCTGGCTGGCCGCCATGACCGCGTCTGCAGCGCCGAGGCCGCCCAGGACATGGCCAGTCGCCTCCCAGCGGGCGAGTTGGTCGTGTTCGAGCACTCCGGCCACATGACCTTCGTGGAAGAGCAGGAGCGCTACCTCGGCGTGGTCCGTGCCTTCCTCGACCACCACGCCTGGGACGGCGCGGGGTAACGTCCGGCGACTCGCGGCCTAGCGGCGTTCGGCCCGCAGGACCAGCAGCCAGGGGATGTTGCGTTCACCCATTTCGGTCAGGTCGGTGAGGACGAAATGGTTCGCCAGCAGCGCGGCGGTGTAGGCGCCCAGCGGCCGGTGCACGCCGGTGAAAGTCATACGCAACCCGTCGCGCTCGACGTGGTCTTGGTAATGGCGGGTCTGGAGGTATGGCCGGGAGACGCGGAACGCGGGGCTGCGCACCGTGTCATCGTCCTCGACGGTGGCGAATGGGTGGAGCGTGGTGATGTGCAACTGCCCGCGTGGACGCAGCACCCGGGCGCACTCGCGTAGCACCCCGGCCAGGTCGTCCATGTCGTGCAGGGACATGCAGGAGATGACGAGCGCGGCGCTGCCGTCGGCAAAGGGCAGTGCCGCCGCGTCGGCCAGTGTGAACGGCAGGGCAGGTGAAGCCGCTTTTGCCGCCTGGGTCATCGTGGGGGAGCGGTCCAGCCCAACGATCCGGTAGCCGAGCCTGCTCAGCTCACGGCAGACCCGCCCCTCGCCGCAGCCGAGTTCGATGACCAGGCCCGCTGGTGGTGGCAGGGCGGCGCGCAAGGCTGGCCACGGCCCCCGCCAGAAACTGTCGTGTCCCGGAGCGCGGGCCCAGGCTATCCATTCGCGGGCATGGTGTTCCCAGGCCGAAGCCAGATCCATGGACCCCAACGCTAGCGAAAGGCACTATGGATCGGCGGCGGGCAACGGGCGCCGTGGGAGTCCGTTATTGCCAAAACAGTTAGGAAAGTTTTCAGTAGGATCGGTAGCCCAAACCGGGACAATCGTAAGGAGTTTCCGGATGAGGCCGCACCCCCGCTCCGCAGCGCTCATCGTCGCGGCACTGACCGCCGGCTGCCTGTCCACGGTGGCTCTGACCTCCGCATCCGCGGCGAACGGGGCCGCGGCGAGACCCGTGGCTCGGGCAGGCGCCGCCCTGCCCGCCCACATCCTCACTGGCTATTGGCAGGACTTCACCAACGGCGCCAAGCCACTGAAGCTGGCCGCGGTGCCCAAGGGCTACAACATCGTCGCGGTGGCGTTCGGGACCGCGACGACCACGCCGGGGCAGGTGGCGTTCAGCATCGACTCTGGCCTCTCATCGGCCCTGGGTGGGTACTCCGCGGCGCAGTTCAAGGCCGACGTCAAGACGCTGCACTCGCGCGGCCAGAAGGTCATCCTCTCGGTGGGGGGCGCGGACGGGACCATCAGCGTGAGTGACTCGGCCAGTGCCGCCACCTTCGCCAGCAGCGTCTTCTCGCTGATGAAGACGTGGGGCTTCAACGGCGTGGACATCGACCTGGAGAACGGCGTGAACCCGCAGTTCATGGCCTCCGCACTGCAGCAGCTCCGGGCCAAGGACGGGTCGGGCCTGATCATCACCATGGCGCCGCAGACCGTTGATGTGCAGTCCGCGGGCAGCGACTACCTCGCGCTCGCGCTGAAGATCAAGAAAATCCTCACGGTCATGAACACGCAGTACTACAACTCGGGCACGATGAACGGTTGCGACGGCAACGTGTACGCCGAGTCGACCGAGAACTTCCTGACCGCCCTGCCGTGCATCCAGATGAAGGCTGGCCTGAGCCCGACCAAGGTCGGCCTGGGCCTGCCCGCGTCCACGTCGGGGGCTAGCAGCGGATACGTCAGCCCGTCGGTAGTCAACGCCGCGTTGGACTGCCTCGCCGCCCGCACCCACTGTGGCAGCTTCACGCCGGTTAGGGCTTGGCCCAGCATCCGCGGCGCCATGACCTGGTCGATCAACTGGGACGCGTCCAACGGCTACCAGTTCGTCAACACCGTCGCCCCGCACCTGGCGACCCTGCCGTAGGTTCTGCCCGGCGGGGACCGGGCCTCTCGTGGTCCCCGCCGGGTCAGCCATTCACGTAATATCGTGAATCAGCGGCTATCGCCTGGTGTGGTGTGGGCGGTGCCGGACGGGAGGACGCGACGTGATCTGGACAGTTGAGTCGCGACGCAGGGCAAGCACGGTCCGGCGGGGGACAGTGCGGCGCCGGACGGCGCAGCGGGGGACGGCGCGGTCCCCGTTCGTCTACTGGCCGCTGGCTGGGCCGTTCCTGTTCGCCGCGGTGCTCGCCGCGGTCGTGCTGGTCGCCTTCCTGCAGGTGGGCATCATCACCTACGCGCTCGGCCGGCTGGGCATCGCACCCGACCAGGCCGCGTTGGTGCTGCTCGCGTGCTTGCTGGGCAGCGCCGTGAACATCCCTCTCGCCCGGTTCCGCAATGCCACCGTGCGGATGGAGCCGGTCGTCACCGTGTTCGGGATCCGCTACCTCGTGCCGGTGCTGCGCCAGCGCGCCACCGTCCTGGCCATCAACCTCGGCGGTGCGCTGCTGCCCGCGGCGCTTTCGGTCTACCTGATCGTTCATGACCAGCTCGGATGGCAGGCGCTCGCGGCGGTTGCGATCGTGGGCGTGCTCGTCTACCTGGTGGCCCGGCCCGTGCCCGGGCTGGGCATCGCGGTACCCACGCTGCTGCCCGGGCTGTTCGCGGTGCTGACCGCCGCACTGCTGCACCCCGCCGCAGTCGCCGGCCTGGCCTACGTCGGCGGCACGCTGGGCACGCTGGCCGGGGCGGACCTGGCCAATCTGGGCAAGGTCCGGCGCCTGGGCGCACCGGTAGCGTCCATCGGGGGTGCCGGAACCTTCGACGGCGTCTTCCTTGCCGGCATCATCGCGGTCCTGTTCGCCGGCCTCCTGTAAGCCCGTCTCCGGTGAGCCGACCATGTGTCGTACGGCCTCAGTCAGTCGGCCGCTCTCGTGTCAGCCGCTCTCGTGTCAGCCGCTCTCGTGTCAGCCGGTCGTGTCACCGCTCGGCGAAGACACCCTCCCGCCGTTCGTAGTCGTAGTGGTAGATCTCACGGCCGTCGATGAAGGCGCGTTCGGCCCGGCTCATAACGTCCAGTGGGTCACCCGACCAGACCACCACATCGGCGTCCTTGCCCACGGCCAGGGAGCCGACCCGGTCGGCACAGCCGATGATCCGCGCCGGGTTGATCGTCAGCGCACGCAGTGCGGTCCCGGGGTCCAGTCCCTCCTTGACCGCGAACGTGGCCTGATGGACCAGGAAGTTGATGGGCACCACCGGGTGGTCGGTCGTCATGGCGATCGTGACACCGGCGGCCGCGAGCTTGCCTGGGTTGGCCAGCGACCGGTGCCGCACCTCGACCTTGCTCCGGCTGACGACCAGCGGGCCGATCACCACCGGGATCCCGGCCTGTGCGATCTGGCTGGCCAGCAGGTGTGCCTCGGTACCGTGGTCGAGCACCAGGTCATAGCCGAACTCCGCGGCGATCCGCATCGCGGTCGCAATGTCGTCGGCGCGGTGGCAGTGCTGGCGCCATGGGATCTCACGTCGCAGGACACGGCCGAGCGCCTCGAGCTTCAAATCCCGTTCCACGTGGGTGTGCTCGCCGGTCCTTGTCTCTTTCTCTTCGGCAGCGGCGATCTTCGCCAGGTAGTTGGCTGCGTCCACGAAAGCCCCACGGATCACGGCCGCGGTGCCGAGGCGGGTGGACGGGGTCTCCTTGCGCTCGCCATACACGCGTTTCGGGTTCTCACCCAGTGCCGACTTCAGGCCTGCGGGCTCGCGCAGCACCATTTCATCGACCGTGCGGCCAAAGCATTTGATGGCCACCGTCTGGCCGCCGATCGGGTTGCCCGAGCCCGGGTTGATGTTCACGGCGAGCACTCCGCCGGTGACGGCGTCGCGGAAACCCTCTTCTGCAGGGTTGATCGCGTCGATCGCCCGGACATGAGCCATCACCGGACCCGTCAGCTCGTTGCTGTCCTGGCCGGCCCAGCCTTCCGCCTCCTCGTACACGCCTAGGTGGGCGTGTGCGTCGATGAAGCCGGGCAGCACCCACTTGCCGGTGGCGTCGATGACGTCCGTGCCAGGCGGGGGACTGAACCCCGGTCCTTCGATTGCCTGGATCTTCCCGTCCATGATCAGGATGGAGCCACTCTCGATTGGTTCACTGTCTACCGGGACGATCCGCCCACCCACGATGGCGGCGCTGTTCCGGGCGACGCTGCGGTCGGCCAAGGCCGTCGTCCTCCCGTCTCGTTTGCCTGTACATCCTAGGGATGTAACCGTCACATCTTTAGGAACGTGACCGTCAGACAGCGATGAAAGTCAGCACGTAGTAGCCAAGGACGGCGAAGACCACCACCGGCACCAGGGCGGCCAGCACCAGCACCGTCTGCAGCGTGCCGTACCGGTCGGACACGACGGTGCGGCCCTCCTTGACGGCTTCGGCGACGTCATTGCAGCGGGCGCGGAAGGTCGGGGGGTAATACCAATGCATCGGCTTGCCACTCGCCACATGCCGTTCGGCGAACCAGAGTTGCACGTCGTCGAACACCTTGCGCAGCGGCCTGCGCCCGAAGAAGAGCGATGCCGCGAAACCCATGACCTTCTTGTCCCAGTTCGATGTGTCGATCGTCTCGGTCCGCTGCCACAGCGACGAATGAGGGCCCAGCGTCACGGCCGTGTTGTGGAGTGCCGCGATGTCATGACGGATCGCTGCGTCCAGGAAGTACACCGCGGTGAACCCGACCGAGCCGTACGCGGGTGCCCACAGTACGAGCGCGTAGGGGATCTGCCAGAAGGACAGCTCGCGCTTGCTCCTGAGGTTGGGGATGCGCAGGAAGTCCTCGATACGGTCGAGCCGGTTCATGGGCTTGGCCATGTACCTGGTCAGGCGTTTGCGGAAGTGGTTCCAGACCAGTTGCTGGGCTATCGCGCCGCCGTAGAAGCCCTCGGCCACATCCCGGATGTCATGGCGCAGGTTCTTGTCGGAGATGAACGAGTGCCACCAGGCGGTCATGTGCCGGTTCCACTCGAACACCGCGTAATACAGACCGGAGATGTCCAGGGAGCCGATGTGTGCGAGCACCACTGCGATGACGAGTGACAGGAAACCAAGGCCGGTCCACTTGAGCGGGTGCCTGAATGGGCTGACCAGCGGCGCTGGACGGACGAATCGGCTCCGTTCCGGCAGACTCTGCTCGGACAAGCTTTGCTCGGGCATATCGCACATTGTGCACGACCGCAACGGTCAGGCCAGGTGGGGCTCCGGCCGGACGGTGTAGCTGCGGCCGTGTGGAGGGTCCAGACCAGCACGCCCGGCTCCGGATGTTCAAGCCGCCAGCCGTGGGCCTGTTTGGCCTGCTGGTGCCGTCGGCGCAGTGGGCTGTGGCGACATATGCAGTTGCGGCTGTGACCTGGGATGGCCGTTCGCAGCCAGCGATTTGGGTGCGGGCTGCTGAAGGCTATGACCGCGTGAGCCGGTAACGCCTGTTAGGGCTTCGGGACGGGGCGGTGGCTTCGACTGTCCCGCTGGTGATGAGATCGTCTAGCGCGTTGATGACGCTGCTCCTGCTGGCTCCCGTTGCCTCCTGCAATTCTTCACGACTGGCGGATGCAGTCTCGCCAAGCGCTTTGAGGATGCGTTCCGGCAGTCCGCTCCCAGGCGGTGGAAGGGCTTGGTTCTTGACCGCGGTCTCGGACAGGCCAGAGGCTAGCCGGTAAGAACCATCGTCACGGGCCCTGCGCGGCTGGAGCAGGCCGAGGTCGAGCAGTTGACTGAGCTGGCGGCGCGCGTCTGATGGGCCCGTGCCCAATCTGCGTAGCAACGCGATGTCGACGCCGTAGCCGGCGCTGGCTAGTGCGAGCACAGAGATCTGTGCCTCCGAAAGTTCTTGGCCGCGGCCGAGTCGTCGCGCCCAGGCGCGTAGTTCTGGGCTGACAAGAGACGCCCGCGGGATTGTCACGCGGAAGTCGTCAAGGCTGGCGGTGAACAACGGCACCAGCCCGGTGTCACGCCGGACCTGGCTGATCATCATACTGATGCCGGAACCGCGGTTCTCAGTCACCGGCCGTCCGGTGAACGGATCACCTGCCTCTTGAAGCAGGGCGGCTAGCCGGGCGTTTCTGGATGATGAGGTTCCGCTCTCGCCGAGTGTCTCAAGCCGGACGTTGCCGAACAGCCCGCCAGGGCTGGTGACGGTGAGCCGGTCCGGGAAAAGCTCGACCTGGATCTGGGTGCCGCGCGCTTGCGGACTGTAATCACGGTGCATGAGCGCGTTGACGACGGCCTCGCGGATCACCTCTGGCTCGATCTCCCAGTAGTCATCGCGGCCTGCGCCGACGACACGGCTGCTCCTGCGGAGGCTGCGCTGCGCGGCTTGGATCGTGTCGGTCACCATGGTGGGGACCGTGCCGCCGACTGCGGCGCTGTCCAGGAAACGAATGCCACCAGGCCCCGGTTGCCCGGCGTCCTCGTGCGGGTACACGGCCAGTGAGACCATCAGTTGCGGGAAGAACTGCTGAGGGTATGCGCCGACGCTGAGCAGTCCGGCCAGGGACGGGACCAGAGTTCCGTCGTACGGTACGAGAACGCCGAGGCGAGCAAGCGCGTAAGGCTCGCTGAGCCCGGAAAATGATCTCGGCGAATTCCGGCTCGCCGTCTCAATGAGACGAGTCACAGCCCTCCGATCGAGATCCTTCTCCGCCGTCGCCTGGGGGACTGGCTCTTCATCCCACCGCGGCTGCCCAGAGTTCTCCCGCAGCCGGTCGATCTCGTATGGCGTCAAGCGCTGATCCCCGTCGCCCACCCGCACAAACGCGCCGTTGTACAGGCCCCTGGCGGTGACGTAGCACGGGCGCTGTAGCGGTGGCAGCGGCTCGATCTCCGCAAGGACGAGGACGACGCCCTCGAATGGCACCGTGTCAATGACCGGTGCAAGCGCGGGGGTGAGCTTGGCAAGGGCGACTCCAGCCAGTTCGTCCCTCAGGGCAACAGGGTCACTCACCCGAACTGGGGCGAATCCGGCTCTTTCATCCAGCCCGAGGATGATGATGCCGCCCCTGGAATTCGCGAACGCTGACATGGTCTCGGCAACGTTGTGCGGCAAACCGCCAGCCGCCTTCTTGACCTCGACGTCCTCGAACTCGACGCCCGTCTGTCGTAGCCTCGCCACGATATCCGCCAGCTCCACGTGGGCCCCCGCCACTTGAGCATTCCAAGCTTACCAAGTTATCTTACCAACGATGGTAAGATAACTTGGTAAGCTGAGGCGCGGTGCATCGGCGATACCTGGCAGCATCAGCTATGCGGCGTTTGACAAGGGTCACTGACCGGATGGCCGGACTCATGTGCCTGGCACTCGTCAAGCTAGACGAACGTGTCGCCCGGCCCTTCGAGCGCAATCAGCAGGCGACGGTGGTCTTTTCCGGCTTTGGTCAGCACTGGGGGGGCAGGCTGATCACTGTTCCCGCCTTCCACAGCGGCTCCGGCCAGCCTGGGCCGACGCCGCTGTCAGTGGCCAGGCCCGTGCGGGCGTTCATCACCACAGAGTATTGATCAGCCCAGCGGCGCGGCGCGACCCGAAAGGAGAGCGCCAGATCATCTGCCATGTTGAACGGCTTGGTATGGACATCAACGCCCCAGACCAGCGTCTGGGGCGGCATCCCCGTAGCGATGTCACCACTCGACTCGGCTGGTTCCCCCTTCGCGTACGTGGTGAAAACGAGGTGTACCTGCACGACCCGATGGCCTCTTCCCACAACGCGCCTGCAAGCCTGTGCAGCAGGACTCGCTGCATTGGCTCCTGGCGCCGCGCACACCTCCCTCGGCGGCTGGCTGAGATCTGCTGCCGTTGGCTGTGCCTGATGTATCGCACTTGACTGCGGGTAGGTATGGGGAGGGCAACACCGGTCAACTCGGGGGACTGAGGCCGACATGCGCATCGGAGCCATTGCGCTCGCGGTGTGGCTGGCGATCGGAGCCATCGCTGGCGCACAGCGGCACGACTACACCTTCAAGAGGGCGAACTGCACGAAGGCGTCCACGATCGCGGTCACAGTGATCGCCGGGCCGCTCAACTACCTTGGCGCGAACCCCAGGGTCACCTGCCGCTTACCCACAGCCCAGCCACTGGCCCTGGCTGGGCCGCCGCGGCTCACATTCATTAGGGGCCGCCGCGGCTCACATTCATTAGGGGCTGCCGCGGCTCGCGTCAGGGGCTGCCGCCACAGCCGCCGAAGCAGGGGCCCGTGGTGATCGTGATGGTGCTGCCCTGCGGCGCCTGGCCCTGCGGGCTGTAGTTGACGATCCTCGTGAACGGGCCCAGGCGCTGGACCGACACCTGGAAGCCTGCTTTGTGCAAGACGAAGATCGCGTTTCCCACGAGCATCCCGTCAACATTGGGGATGGCCACCTGAGGCGGGCCGTTCGAGACCTCCACCTGGAGGACCTGGCCACTGGTGAACGCGCTGCCAGCGGGCACTGACTGACGGATGACGGTCCCGGCGGGCTGGTCGCTGCGCGCGGCGGTGAGGGGGACCAGCCTGACCCCGTTCTGCTGTGCCCACTGCTGCGCGACGGCGACTTGCTGGCCCACGAAGTTCGGCATGGGCGGCCCCGCGCTCACGACTATGTCCACCGGCTGCGTTTGCGCCCACGGCGTGCCCGCGTCTGGGCGGGTGGACCAGACGACCCCGGGTGGCAGGGCACTGGTTGCCTGCCGGATGACCGAGCCCGGGATGAGGCCCACGCGGCGCAGCGCCGCTTGGGCCGTCGCCAGGCTCTGCCCCGTGACCTGTGGCACCGTGATCATCCGCGGGCCGGCAGAG
>DASYYE010000587.1:0-9894 GCA_035946955.1 Streptosporangiaceae bacterium
AGCAGCTTGCCATCGGGCCCGGCCCAGAAGCCCACCTCCCACACTTTCCCGAGTTGACCGGTGATCGTGAACAGGGACGAGTGGGTGAGCGGGTCCCATACCCGCGCCGGGCCGTCGGGGCTGCCGGAGGCGAACAGCAGCCGCCCGTCGGGGAGTCTGCCGAACCCCACCGAGCGCGTGCGCCCGGCGTGCCCGGTGTACGGTTCCCCGACCTGTGCCCCGGTCAGTGGGTCCCAGATCCGTGCGGTCTTGTCAGCGCTCCCCGAGCCGAGCAGCAGCCGCCCGTCCGGGCACGTGCCGAACTTCACGTCATACACCCGTTCGGTGTGGCCTGTGATCGGCTCGATGAGTGGGGCGCCCGTCAGCGGGTCCCAGACCCGGACGGTGGCGTCCTTTCCGGATGAGGCCAGCACGAGGCGGCCGTCCGGGCACCTGCCGAACGCCACCGACCACACCTCGTCGTCGTGACCGGTGATCGGATCACAGACAAGCTCCCCCGCCAGGGTGTCCCAGACCCGCACGGTCTTGTCGTCGCTGGCTGTGGCCAGCAGCATCCGCCCGTCCTGGCTGGCACCGAAACACACCTCGTTCAGGTGGCTGGTGTGCCCAGCGAGCGTGAGCAGGCTGTCGTCGCGGCGCACCGACGCCAGGCGCGTGCGGTAGAGCGCGGGCGAAGCAACGGCGTCGCCGTCACCCTCCGGCGGCCCGGTCAGGCCCCAGCTGGCTTCGGCCAGGTGTGCGGCGTTCGCACGCGGGTCACCGCAGAGCATGGGGCGGGCACGGCGGTAGGCACGGACAGCGTCCCGCGCATCCAGGGCAACGGGGCCGAGCAGCGGGGCGAGGCGGTCGGGGTCGGCGACGGCGAGGAAGCCCGGATCCTGGACCAGTGCGGACAGCGTGCCGGGACCGGCAGCGGCCGCGTGCTCGGCGAGGTAGGCACGGAGGTAGGGGTCGGCCGATACCCAGTCCCGCTGGCCGGTGGCGCTGAGCGGGACCGTGGCCACCAGCGCGCCGGTGATGCACCGCTCGACGGCTGCGGTGTGCTGCTCCTGCGCACTCGCTGGCGTGGCTGTGCCTGCCACGGGAGGGGCGTTATCGTCCCGGCAGGAGGGGGTGTCAGCACGCAGGTACGCGGCGAAGGAGACCTCACGCAGGCGGCGGGCCGTGACTGCGCCGGGCCCGGCCGTGGTCTCGACCCAGGCACGGACCTTGCGCAGCAGCCACGCGAGGTCAGCGTCGCTGACGGCCAACACGTGCCGTCCCTCGCCTGGTGACAGGGCTCCGGCGACCACCCTCCACAGCCCGGGGGGCAGTCCGGGTCCGCGTGCCCAGGCGAGTGCGCGCAGCAGTGTCCGTGCGGTCTGCGCCTTGTCCCCCAGGCGCGCCAGGCGTGAGTCGAATGTGGCGGCGGGGTCAGGCTGCTCCGTAGTGAGGGAATGGTGCACTACGGAGTCGTTCCGCGCCGGTGAAGGCGCTCGCCAGCGTCTCACCCAAGTCCCTCGCACGAGCAACCGCCTGAGCACCCTGGACGCACCAGACCGCCCGCCCCTTTGCGTTGATGGTATATCGCGGCGGGGCGGGCGGCCGGGCCTTGCGGCCAGCGCGCTCAGGCGGTTCTCGTCAGGACGGCAGGGCCAGCGGCGACGCGATCCGGATGTGGTTGCCCGACGGGTCGCGGAACGCACAGTCACGCACCCCGTAAGGCTGGTCGATCGGCTCCTGGAGCACTTCGGCCCCACTCGCCCGGACCTGCTCGAAGACCACGTCGACGTCGTCGGCGCCGAAGATCACTCCGCTCAGGGCGCCCTTGGCCACCAGGGTGCGCAGGGCCTGGGCATCCTCTGGCCCGTGCCCCATGTCCGGTGCGGCGAGGACGATCTCCACGCCAGGCTGGGATGGCCCGGACAGGGTCAGCCAGCGGAACCCCTCCATCTGCACGTCGTTGGTCACCGTGAGACTCAGGGCATCACGGTAGAAGCCCAGTGCCTTGTCCTGGTCGTCGACTATGAGGAAAGAGTGTGTGAGTTTGAGGTCCATGGCCATCACGCTACGCGCGTGCTGGCTGCTGACGCTTCTCCGTTCCTGACCGTTTGGCCAGATGGCAGGGCATGCCCGTGGCCTGTTCGAGGTCATTGAGCTTGGCGCGCACCTGCCCGGCCGCAAGGTGCCCGCAGCCGTCCAGGATGGTCAGTGCTCTCAGCCAGGACTCGCGTGCCCGGTCGGGGTGGCCGGCCGCGTGTTCGGCGTCGCCGATGTGGACCCTGACATCGGCCTCAGCCATGCGGTCAGCCAGCCCGGTGACGAGGCGGAGCGCATTCCGGTAGCAGGTGATCGCCTGGTCGTGCTGACCCATGTGGGAATGGACGTACCCGAGGCTGTCGTGTGTCGAGGCCTGTGCGCGGAGGTCGCCGAGCTGGCGGCCAAGCTCCAGGGCCAGCTGGCAGTGGCCCAGGGCCTCTTCGTGCCGTCCGAGCAGGGCGTGGAACCACCCGACGGCATTGAGGGCCGTCACCTCCCCGGCCTGATGGCCGCCAGCCCGGTACAGCTCCAGGCAGGCCTGCGCACAGCCAAGGCTGTCCTGGTAGCGCCCTTGTGACTCGTACAGCACCGAGCGCGAGTGCACGGCACGTGCCTCGCCAATGAGGTCGCCCACCTCCCGGTACACCTCCCCTGCCTGCCTCAGGTGAGCGTCACTGTCGTCGAAGGAGGCGATCCTGTTGAAGGCACGCCCCAGGCCCAGGTGTGCATGCGCCTGGCCACGCTTGTCCCCCCTCCGCTGTGCGGCGGCGAGCGCTGCCTGTTGCGCGGACGCCCAGTCGTGCCAGTACCCCCGCCAGTCGAAGAACGGGGACAGGACGCAGGCGATCTGCCACGCGTGGCTGTCAAAGCCGGTGTCCGCGGCCAGGCTGATGACCGCGAGCAACACGGCGCGTTCGGACTCGAACCAGTCAACGGCCTGTTCCCGGCCGTCCAGGGTCTCGGGGGTCACACCCGCCAGCGGCCCGCTGAGCGTGGCCCCTTTGCCCAGCGGGTCCACGACGCCGATCAGCGATGCCGCGGCGTACGCGGTGTGCAGGTAGTGGTCCAGCGCCCGGTGGGTGGCTTCCCGGCATTCCTCGTCGTCATGGCCGGCCTGTTCGGAGGCATAGATGCGCAGCAGGTCGTGGAAGGTGAAACGGCCGGTCATGTGCTCGGTGATGAGGTTCGCCCGGGCCAGTTCCGCCAGGGCCCGGGCGGCGTCGCGCAGGCCAGCGCCGGCCAGGCTGGCGGCGGCCGGGGCCGTGATGTCTGGGCCGGGGTGGACGCCGAGGAGGCGGAGCATGTGGGCTGCCAGGGGGGTCAGTTGCCGGTAGGACCAGGAGAAGACCGACCGCATGCTGGCGCCACCATCACCTGCCTCGCCGAGCTCGAGCGCGTCGAGCCGGTGCTTGGTGTCGCGGAGTTCGGCGGCGAGCGTGGCCAGCTTCAGCGTGGGGGCGATGGCCGCGCGTGCCCCGACGATGGCCAGTGCGAGCGGCAGCCCGGCGCACAGGCTGATGAGCTCACGGGCTGGACCTGGCTCGGCGGCGAGCCGTTCGTCCCCGATCCGGTCGGCGAGGAGCTCGCGGGACTGCGGGCGGTCGAGGAGGCCAAGGGTGATGGGGTGCGCACCTTCGGCGGCGACGAGTCCTGCCAGCTGGACGCGGCTTGTCACGACCACCTGGCACCCGGGTGAGCCGGGCAGCAGGGGCCGGGCGTGTGAGCTGTCGCGGGCATTGTCCAGGAGGATGAGCATGCGGCGGTCCGCGGTCAGGCTGCGGAACAGCGCTGCCTGCTCGTCCTGCGTCCTTGGCACCTGCTGCGGCGCGACTCCGAGTGCGGCGAGGAACCCGCGCAGGGCCTCGGTGGCGCTGACGTGGGTGCCAGACGCGTCGAAGCCGCGTAGGTTGACGTAGAGCTGCCCGTCCGGGAAGCGGCCGGTGACCTGGTGCGCCCAGTGCACCGCCAGGGCGGTCTTGCCGATCCCAGCGGTCCCGCCGACGGCGGAGACCACTACCGCGCCGCCGGAACTGGCCCGCTCGAGCAGACCGGACATCGCGCGCAGCTCATCAGCGCGGCCGGTGAAGTGCGGCACAGCACAGGGCAGTTGCCGCGGCACGCCCGGTACCGCGTCACCGGGCTGGGCAGCGCCGGAGGGTGCCACCTGCACTGGCGGGTCCAGGGCCTGGTCGCTGGTCAGCACCTGCTGCCTGAGCCGTCGCAGTTCGGTCCCGGGGTCGAGGCCCAGTTGCTCGGCCATCACCCTGCGGACCCGGTCGCAGGCCGCGAGTGCGTCCGCCCGGCGCCCCGAACGGTAGAGCGCGAGCATGAGCTGTGCGGTGGCCTCCTCCCGCAGCGGCTGGTCGGCGGCGCGCGCGTACAGCTCGCTGATGACCTCCTGGTGGCGGCCGAGCGCGAGCTGGTGGTCGTAGTAGGTGACAGCGGCCGTATGCCGCCGCTCGTTCAGGGTCTCGGCCGCGGCTTCCAGTACGCCACCGGCCATGCCGGACAGTGCCGGGCCGCGCCACAGGTCCAGGGCCTCCGCCAGCATCTCCGCTGCCCCAGCCCGGCGGCCTTCCGCGGCCGCGCGGCCGGCCCCGGCGGTCAGTGCGTCGAACCGCGACACGTCAACGGCATCATGGTCCACGGCGAGCCGGTAGCCCGCGCCCTCGGTCTCGATGGCGCCGGCCAGTCCGTATCCGGCCAGCAGGCTGCGCAGCCTGGACACCGCGTTACGGACCTGTTTGGCCGCTGTGGCCGGCGGGTCATCGTCCCACACCGCGTCGACCAGCCGTGGGACAGCCACGATCCGGCCAGCGTCGACCAGGAGGGTGGCGAGCACAGCCTGGTCGCACGGACGCCCCAGTGGCAGCAGGCGCCCGTCTGCCGCGCGTACCTCAAGGCACCCGAGGATTCCGAACTCCATGCATGACCCCGTCGGCTAGCACACAGTGGCCGAAACCGTCATCCATCTTGTCACGTCCTACAAGACGCCCGGCCCGCCATTGTGGCTGCCCGCCCGGGGACGCATTCCGTTACGCCGAAGCGGTCGCTGGTGCTTGCCGGCTCCTGGGTGGCCTGGCCCAGGCCTTGGCAACACATGGGGGGATGCCCGCGGCGGCCGCGTGGCCGCGGGCACGGTACGCGCTCGGGCTCTCCCCCACCACCTCGGTGAAACGGGCACTGAACGACCCGAGCGACGTAGCGCCCACCGCCGTGCACACCTCGGTCACGGACATGTCACCGCGGCGGAGCAAGGCCATGGCCCGTTCGATCCTGCGGGTCATCAGGTAGGAGTAGGGAGTCTCGCCATAGGTCGCGCGGAACTGGCGGGAGAAGTGGCCGGGCGACATGAGAGCGTGCCGGGCGAGCGTGGGGACGTCCAGCGGCTTGGCGTAGTCGCGGTCCATCAGGTCCCTGGCCTGACGGAGTCGTACGAGGTCATCGGGCGTCACCCGAACATTTTCCCATTTGTCTGGGTACTTGGCGCGCCGGGCTCGTTTGGTCGGTCCCGCACGGCACACTGAAAGTGCCCGGCTGGGGTAGGAGGCCCCGTGGTGAGCCCCATACCCAGCGGCCCAGGACACAGGGCACCGGGCGAGGCGTGGTCACGACCTGCTGGAGGGGATGGCGTGAACGAGTGGCCTGCGGGCTGGTACCGTGACGAGCCCACGCAGCCGGGGACCGCGGGCAACCAGGCTGGGCGCGCGGCCAGCGAACCGACCGTCAACCTCCCGTCCGGGGGGTCAAAGCCGGCAGGGTACTCGCCGTCCAGTGACGTGGAAGGGGTGACCGCCCGGATGACAAGCGGGCCGGGAAAGCCAGACTCCCGCAGCGCCGCCACCCAGGCGTGGCCGTCTCAGCCACCGCGGCAGTCCAGCCGGGTCTACCAGCCGAGCCCGACCGGGCCTTCGGGTGGTGGCACCTTCGGCCTGCGGCCGCGCAGGCCACGCTGGCGCATGATCCTCGCCCTGCTCGCGGCCCTGGTGGCCGTGGCGCTCATCCTGGCCACCTTCGGCTACTTCTACCTCGATTCCAAGCTCACCCGGTCCAACATCCTGGTGGACTACTCGGGGCGCCCCGCAGCCGGGTCCGGGCAGAACTGGCTGATCACCGGCTCGGACAGCCGCCAGGGACTGACTCGCCGCCAGGAACGGCGGCTGCACACCGGGCCATTGAGCGCCGCCGCGGGCCAGCGTTCGGACACGATCCTGCTGCTGCACATCCCGGCCAACGGCAACCCGCCCGTCCTCGTGAGCCTCCCCCGCGACTCCTACGTCGACATCCCCGGCAACGGCATGAACAAGATCAATGCCGCGTTCGACCTCGGCGGCCCCAAGCTGCTCGCGGAGACCGTGCAGAACGCCACCGGCCTGCAGATCGAGCACTACATGGGGATCGGGTTCGGCGGCCTGGTCAATGTGGTCGACGCGGTCGGCGGGGTGACGATGTGTTTCCCGCACTCGATCCGCGACTCCGCGTCCGGCCTGCACTTGCGGAAGGGCTGCGACAACCTCAGCGGGGCCAAGGCGCTCGCCTTTGTGCGGACTCGCCATGAGTTCCTCACCCAGGACCTGCAGCGCGAGGAGAACCAGCGCCTGTTCATCAAGGCGCTGCTGACCAAGGTCACCAGCCCTGGCGTGATGTTCAACCCGTTCTCCGCCTGGCCTGCCGCGACCGGCGCAGCCGGCTCACTCACCGTGGACCAGGGTACGCACCTGTACCAGCTCATGCAGGTGGCGTTCGCGCTCAAGAACCCGGAGACCACCACCGTCCCGATCGGCAACGCCAACCTGCTCACCAACGTTGGTGACGCCGTGCAGTGGGACCGGCCCCGGGCGTTGCGGTTCTTCAACGACCTGAACACCGACACGCCGCTGCCCAAGAGCCTGGTCACCGGTTCGAAGCTCCAGGGATGAGAGGGCTGGCCGTTACCGGCCAGCCCGCGCCCATTGCCAAGCCGTTGCCGGGGGCGGTATGTAAACAGATGGATCGCACTGAGTTGTCTCTGACCTTGATGACATTGGTGCGGGGCCTCAGTGTGCGGCTGTGGGCCGTTCGTTTGACTTAACCGAGGCGCCGGGCGGTCTCACCAGGTTGAAGCTGGCGGGAGGCTCCCATGACTCCGTTGTCCCAGGTCCACTGCGCCCGCCTGGCTGCTGCCGCCACCACCGCTGTGCTCGTCGCCGCAGTGGCCGTGCCAGTCCTGCCCGGGGCGGCCGCGGCGGCCGCATTGGGCGCACCGAACACGTGGGTTCCCACTGGTTCGATGGCGGTGGCGCGGTCCGGCCAGACCGCCACACTCCTGTCCAGTGGCGAAGTGCTGGTCGCGGGCGGCGGCACCGCCTCCGCCGAGCTGTACGACCCGGCGACCCGCTCGTTCTCGCCGACCGCTGCCATGTCGGTCGCGCGCACCGACGCCACCGCCACCCTGCTGCCTGACGGCAACGTGCTGGTGGCCGGGGGGCTGCGCGAGCCAGGCGAGCAACTGGCGAGCGCGGAACTCTACGACCCGGCAACCGGCATGTGGTCGGCTACCGGCGCCATGAATGTGGCGCGGTCCGGGCAGACGGCGACCCTCCTGCCCGACGGCGAGGTGCTCGTCGCGGGCGGTGGCTGTAATGGCACGAACTACGGGTGCGATGCCGGGAGCTCCCTGACCAACCTGCGCAGCGCAGAGCTGTACGACCCCGCCACCGGCACCTGGTCGCTCACCGGGAAGATGGCCGTCGGGCGGCAATTCCACACAGCCACCCTCCTGCCCGGCGGCGAGGTGCTGGTCGCTGGCGGGTTCGTGTCCTGTGACGACGACTTCTGCAGTGACACCGCGAGAGCGGAACTCTATGACCCCGCAACCGGGCTGTGGGCCCCGACCGGGAAGATGCGCGGTCCCCGCGAACAGCAGACCGCCACGCTCCTCCCGGACGGCAATGTGCTCGTCGCAGGCGGCCTCAACGAGGGCGGCTTCACCAACGGCGGACGCTACTCGAGCGCGGAGGTGTACGACAGCGGGGCGCAGACGTGGCACCCCGTGGCATCGATGTCCGTGCCACGCGTGGGCGCGAGCGCCACGCTGCTGGCCAACGGCTGGGTGCTGGTCGCGGGTGGCCAGACGGCCGTGGCCGAGGTCTATGAGCCCAGAGGCAACCTGTGGGTGTCACCCGGGCGCATGAGCACCGCCCGCACCGGGCAGACGGCCACGCTGCTCCCCGGCGGTCACGTGCTCGTGACCGGCGGGGCTGGCCCGGACGGCCAGGCGCAGGCCAGCGCCGAGGTGTACCTCGCGGGGACGGGACCGCTGGTGGGCGTCACACCCGCCGCGGTCCCCTTTGGCGCGCAGCAGGTCGGCAGCACCAGCACCACCCACAGCTTTACGGTCACCAATGACGGCTCGGCCAACCTGGTGACGACCGGGGTCGAGGTGACTGGCCACGATCCCGGTGACTTCCTCACCTCGACCGACTGTACCCAGGCCCCGATCGCGCCGGGCGGGAGCTGCACCGTGTCCATGCGGTTCGCACCCACGGCCACCGGGCTTCGCACCGCCACGGTGGCGGTGTCCGACAACGCCCCCCGGGCTCCCCAGGGCACGTCGGTCACCGGCTACGGTGGCGGGCCGGATGCGTGGGTCCCCGTCGGGTCCATGAATGCCCCTCGCGAGCACTTCACCGCGACCGTCCTGGCCAACGGTAAAGTACTGGTCGCAGGGGGACAGAGCGCGACCGATATCCCGCTGTCCAGCGCCGAGCTGTACAACCCAGCGACCCGTACCTTTTCGCTGACTGGCTCGCTCAACTCCCCGCGGTCTTACTCGACCGCCACCCTGCTGCATAACGGTGAGGTGCTGGTCGCAGGGGGCGACCAGAGCGTCACCAACCCGCCCCTGTCCAGTGCCGAGTTGTACGACCCGGCTACCGGCGCATGGCACTACACAGCATCGATGAACATGGTCGGCTACGGCCTCACGTCCACGCTGCTGCCCAGCGGGAAGGTGCTGGTCACCGGCGGCAATGGCGCCGAGGTGTACGACCCGGCCGCGGCCACGTGGACCAACACCGGGCCGATGACGACCTCACAGGTCTTCGCGACGGCCACGCTGCTGCCAGACGGCAAGGTGCTCGTCGCGGGCGGTGCGACCGATGCGGCCGAACTGTATGACCCCGCAACGAATGCCTGGACCGCAACCGCCTCCATGCACGTAGGCCGACAGGACCAGACCGCTGCTCTGCTGCCTGACGGCAAGGTGCTCGTTGCGGGCGGGGATCCGCCGGGCGGCACTGGCAACGCCCTGGCCAGCGCGGAACTGTACAACCCGGCCACTGGTACCTGGCACATGACCGGCCAGATGAACGCTGGCCGCTTCGGCGCCACCGCCACCTTGCTGACCAACGGCGTCGTGCTGGAGACCGGTGGCTGCACCCTCTGTGGTGACGAACCCGCGCTGTCCAGCACCGAACTGTTCGACACCAGCGGGTTCTGGGTCCTGGCCAGGTCCATGACCCAGCCCCGGGTGTTCCAGTCGGCCGCCCTGCTGCCCGGTGGGGACGTGCTCGCCATCGGCGGTGGCAAGTCCTATTACGGTTCGGCCACCGACACCGCTGAGCTGTACACCCCGATCCTGCTGGCTGCCAGCCCGGCGAGCGGCCCGGCCGGCCAGCAGGTGAAGCTGACCGGCAACGGCTTCTACGCCCATGAGCGCGTGCGGCTGACCCTGGACTACGGCCAGGTGATCGGGCACGTGACCACGGCCGCGGACGGCACGTTCACGGCCACGGTCACGGTCCCCACATCAACCGCCGCAGGCAAGCACACGCTGAGCGCCGAGGGACTGCGCAGCTTCGCCGGCGCCAGCGTCACGTTCAACGTAACCGGGTA
>DASYYE010000588.1:0-16254 GCA_035946955.1 Streptosporangiaceae bacterium
GCACCTCCCCTATGCCGGATGCCCCGCGAGCCCTTGTCATGCGCGCCCGATTGTGTTGTATCGCCAGGCTCGGACACTCCTCATTGGCCAGCCGGCACAACCGCCCGGGACAGTCTCCAGCGACCCGCAGGCGCCGTCCAATCGTGCTGTGCACAGGTTTGTGGACAGCCTGTGCAGACACGCCGACGAGACTGTGTACTTCCTGGGGACAACGCTGGGGACGGTCCGTGGCCCCGCACCAACGGCGAACCTGCTACCTGCAACAATGCAATCCACCGGGTGTGCGGAAAAGAAAGTTTTTGCCCGTCGCGCATCCACATGGCTAACGGAGTTGTCCACAGGCAGAACCGGATACTGGGGATCATGTCAGCAACTGGTTACCAGCCCGTCAGGCCCGGTTCTCCCAGCAGGCACGGGCAGGCCAATCTGCGACACAGCCCGCCGTACCTGCCGAACAGCCATGCGATCATGGCTCGTTATCTCTAAGATTTCGTATGTGTGTTCGGACTCGGACTACAACCTTCACCTCGCCCGCATCAAGCAGGCCATCGACGAGCTCGCAACGGCGACACCAGGCACAGCGGAAGACCCTGAGATGGCGCAGCGCCTGGCGCGGCTATGGGCGATGCTCGCAGAGCTTGACCCCGCAATGGCGGTGCGATTGGCGGGGTACTTCCCGGACACGCCATGACCGCCTCAGCAAACACGCCAAAACGGCCACCTGACGAACGCGCAAGGCGGCGCAGCCCGGAACACCGGGCAGCGCCGACAGAGGCCGCGGCTCAGGAGCCGACGACCTCCACATCCAGCTTGGCACTGACCTCTGGGTGGAGGCGGACGGTGACCTGGTGCGACCCGATGGTCTTGATCGGGTTGACAACCTCGATCCGCCGCTTGTCCAGGTCGGGTCCGCCGGCTGCCCGCACTGCCGCCGCGATGTCAGCGGGGCCGACCGAGCCGAACAGGCGGCCTGCACTGCCAGCCCTGGTGGACAGCCGGACCTTCAGCGCGGCCAGCCGGCCGGCTGCCTGCTTCGCGTCGTCCAGGCCGCGGATGTCCCGGGCGTTACGGGCACGCTTGATCAGCTCGATCTGCTTCTGTGCTCCGCGCGTCCAGTGCATTGCGAGGCCACGGGGGACCAGGTAGTTGCGACCGTAGCCGCCAGCCACCTCCACCACGTCGCCTGGCGAACCGAGGCCGGTGACCTCCTGGGTCAGGATGAGTTTCATCGGGATGCGGCTCATCGCTTCGTGTCTCCTCGGCCTCAGCGCGGCGTGCTCGTGTAAGGGAGCATGGCCATCTCGCGAGCGTTCTTGATCGCCGTGGCCACGTCCCGCTGGTGCTGGGTGCAGTTGCCGGTGACCCGCCGTGCGCGGATCTTGCCGCGGTCAGAGATGAACTTGCGGAGGAGGCCCGTGTCTTTGTAGTCGACGCGGGCGATCTTCTCCTGGCAGAAGAGGCAAACCTTCTTCCTCGGTTTGCGGATCGGCGCTTTCGCCATCGTGGTGCTCCTTGAGAGAGCCCCGCTGCGCGCGGGGATGGTGATCAGTCAGGTGGCCCAGGCCTGTGGTCCGGGCCACAACACTAGAACGGCGGTACTAGAACGGCGGTTCGTCAGGTGCGCTGTCGCCCCCGAACGACTCGGACGGCTCAGCGGCCCACGGGTCTTCGGACGGCCGCCCGCCCGAACCGCCACCGAAGCCACCAGACCCACCAGAGCCGAAGCCACCGGACCCACCAGAGCGGTTGGACTTGGCGACCTTCGCGGAGGCATAACGCAGGGACGGCCCCACCTCATCCACCTCCACCTCGTACACGGTGCGCTTCTCACCCTCACGGGTCTCGTACTGGCGCTGCTTCAGCCGGCCGCTGACGATGACGCGCATACCGCGCTGCAGGCTCTCGGCCACGTTCTCGGCCGCCTGGCGCCAGACGTTGCACGAGAGGAACAGCGCCTCGCCGTCTTTCCACTCGCCGGTCGCCTGGTCGCGGAACCGTGGGGTGGATGCGACCCGGAACGCGGCTACGGCCTGGCCGGTCGGGGTGTATCGCAATTCGGGGTCGTTGACTATGTTGCCGACGACCGTGATCTGGGTGTCGCCTGCTGCCATCTGGGTCTCCCGGTCGGTCGGGGTTATTTCTTAGGTATACGCGAGCGTGCCGACAGTCAGGCTGTGGCAGGGTCAGCGCTGGTCCAGGCGGAGCACCTTGGTCCGCAGGACAGCCTCGTTGAGGCCGAGCTGACGGTCGAGCTCAGCGACGGTCCCTGGCTCAGCATTGAGGTCGACCACGGCGTAGATGCCCTCAGACTTCTTGTCGATCTCGTAGGAGAGGCGCCGCCGCCCCCAGACGTCGACCTTGTCGACGCTGCCTCCCCCGGTGCTGACGACGGTGAGGAACTGCTCCAGCGAGGGCTGGACGGTTCCTTCCTCGAGCGAGGGGTCGAGGATGATCATCATTTCGTAGTGGCGCATGAGCGGACATGCCTCCTTTGGACTGGTGCGGTCACGGTCTGTCCGTGACAGGAGGTACTGCACCACGCAGCGTGCTGGCCGGTGCAGCCGACCCAGATTACCAGCACCCTGCTGGAGCCGGACCCATCGCGAGTGTGGGTTCCGCCTGCCGGTGCACGGGAAAAACTCCGGTGACAATGCTGGGACACACCAGGGGGTGGCAATCATGCCCCAAGCCACCAAGACGACGGCCCGGTCGGCGACCGCCCTCCCGCGCCTGCCCCGCCCGACTCTGAACTCCGACGGCGAGCGACATCCAGTGGAGAACAGCCTCGCCGTCTTCACCCTCGCCGCCGGGCTGGTCGCGGCCGTGACCGGCTTCATGGTCGCCCAGCATGTGGTGGCCTCGGTCCTGGGTGCAGCGGGATTGGCGGTCGGGCTCTTCGCGCAGATGATCTCCGCGACCAGGGCGGAACGGATGATCATCGTGACTGGCCTGGTCGCGGCATTCCTCGGGCTTGCCCTCGGCCTCGGTCACGGTGGCTTCGTCCCGTAGGCGCGCCACTCACGGCACTCGGTTACGGCACAGCGGTCAGTCGCGACTGCCTTGTTTTGCATAACCCGTCGGCTACCTAGTGGTCCCGTATCGGCCGGTGCCGCGGCAGCAAAGCCTTTCAGGGCGTGGTGACCTGCGAGAGCTTGGTGTAGACCGTGGGGACTACTACCACCTGAGTGGCGTTTACCGCCGCGCCGTTCGGCGTACCGACCACGACGACCGTGGCACCTCTGGTGACCGAGCTGGCCCAGGACGAGCCAGCCAGGTCCAGGTACTTGGTCGATGAGGTCTTGTCCACCGTGACTGTCTGCCCGCCGTGCAGCTTGATAGTGAGGCTGCTGGCCGAGGTGCTCTGGACCGTCCCGTACACGGCCTCGCCAGCCTGTGCGAACGCTCCCGGGATCCCCGCCGGTGGCCCCAGGAGGGCAGGCAGGCGCCCCAGCAGCGGCGCCGGGAGGCCAGCCCGCGGCAAGACCTGGATAGCCCCAGGGAAATACTGGCGGGCCATGGGAGGCGGTCCCCCCTTGATGAAGAACTGCGAGCCTGCCGGCCCGACGTAGTACCTCCCACCTGGCCCGATGGAGATACTCGTGTGCCCTGGGAGCAGCGCCTCCGCAGGCAGCGTCCCTGGGGGCGCGATGGAGAGCGACTGTCCCGGCTGCAGCAGACCTGGCGGCAGACCGCGCAGGTGGACGTTCGCGGGTGCGGGCACGAACGTGCGGGTGAACCCGGCCGGGGTCGCCGATGGCGCGGTCGCGTCGACGACCGCGAGCGCGACCACGGCCCCAGTCAGGGCGGCTGCCACGACCCAGCCGGTGCTCCTGCTCGTGAGCACATCCCGGGCACCCTGTCCCCGGGAGGCCCTGGGTGGCTGGCCTGGTACTGCCTGCTCCTGCGGTGCGGTCGCCGCAGCCGCGGACTCCGAAGGCCCTGGCCCCGGCGCGGGACCTTCGGATGCCGGCTGCGAGGCGGCAGCGGATGCAGCGCCTGCCGTGCCTGGCTCAGGCGGGACACCGGACCCAGTTGTCTCACTGTGCCCAGGCGCACCGCCAGAACCTCCTGGCGGTGCGTCTGGCGAACCTACGGGCTGCTCGTGTTCGTCCACGGCTCGCCTCCTCTGCGGGGATTGTTGACCATATGGTCTGCGACCCATCTGCAAGTCCTATGCACAGAACCTGAGGATCATGTGTGAGTTGCTGGCAGTTCAGCCCGTCCGATGGGGCACGAGCGGCTGTCGGTGGGAGCCGGTAGGGTCGCTGCATGGTCCGTGTGGGAGCCCATGACCGCGAGGGCGACCCGGTCGCAGTGGCCGGCGCCACCGAAGCAGATGTCATCCAGTTCTTCCTCGGCGACCCCCAGGGCTGGGGTGCCCCAACCTTCCCCGGTGGCGACGCGGCCGCGCTGCGCGCCGAGTTCGCCAAGGCCGGGGTGGATGTCTACATCCACTCGCCCTACGGGATCAACGTGGCGAGCGCCAACAACCGCATCAGGATCCCCAGCCGCAAGCTGCTGGACCAGCAGTTGCAGGCCGCCGCGGCGGTGGGGGCCAAGGCCCTGATCGTGCACGGCGGTCACGTGACCGCTGGCGTGGACGAACAGGTGGGTTACGAGAACTGGCGCAAGGCGGCCGAGCGCATCGAACGCCCGGTGCCGCTGCTCATCGAGAACACCGCGGGCGGAGACCATGCGATGGCTCGTGGCCTCGACGGGCTGGCCCGCCTGTGGGAGGCCATTGGCGACCTCAGCGACGGCGACAACTCTGGCACCGGCGCCGGGCAGATCGGTCTCTGCCTGGACACCTGTCACGCCTACGCCAGCGGCGAGGACCTGGCGGGCATCGTGGACCGGGTGAAGTCGGTCACCGGGCGGCTCGACCTGGTCCACTGCAACAACTCACGCGATGAGTTCGGGTCCGGCCGCGACCGGCACGCCGGGATCGAGTCCGGCACGATCGACCCCGCCCTCCTCCTCGACGTCATCCGGGCCGCAGACGCCCCCGTGGTCTGCGAGACCCCCGACCCCGCCACCGACATCCGCTGGCTACGCGACCACCTCAGCTGACGCCAGCTCTTCCATGATCCTGAAGACTCTTCAGTTACTATGACTGAAATTCTTACCGGATCATGGGTTGGCTTCCTCAGTACGCGGGGTGAGCAGGGCGCGGGGGGCCAGGGTCAGCCAGTCGGGCGCCCCGTTGAGCACACCACCGGCCGGGTCGTCCTCGCCCTGGCTGCGGACTACGTCGGAGTCTGGGCGCAGGGTGTCCCGGACGACGAGCACACAGAGCAACACGACTGTGAGGAAGCGGGCTACCAAGGCTATGAAGTAGGTGCCCGCGGTGATCCCTCCGTCGGAGGCCACGACGTGGGCTGGCGCATTGCCAAGGAAGATAGTGACCAGGTAGGCCCAGATCGCGAAGAAGTACGCCACCTCGGCGGCCTGCCAGAGTGCGAAGGACCACAACCTCGGCCGGGCGAGCACCACCAGCGGCGCCAGCCAGATCACATACTGCGGCGACCACACCTTGTTGAACAGCAGGAACACCGCCAGCACCAGGAAGCACAGTTGCGGAACCCGCGGCCGGCGCGGTGCGGCCAGCGCCAGCAACGCCATCAGCAGGCATCCCACGGCGATCAGGGCCGCTGACAAGGTGTTGAGCGCGTTCACACTGAGCGTGCCCAGCACCGGCCAGTGTTCGGCCTCGAAGAGGTACCAGACCGAGCCCCAGTCCGCGCCCCGGGTCTCGTTGAGTTGGTAGAAGCGCGACCAGCCGGGTGCGGTCAGCGCGACGGGCAGGTTGACCACGAGCCAGGTCACAGCGGCCGAGGCCACCGTGACCCCGAACGCCCGCAGCCGCCTAGCACGCACGCACAGCAGCAACAGCGGCCAGAAAAAGAGGACCGGGTAGAACTTTGTCGCCACGGCCAGCCCCAGCAGGATCCCCGCCAGCACGGTGCGGCGTCCCGCCCAGGCCGCCAGGCCAACGGTGGCCAGGGCCATGGCCATCAGATCCCAGTTGATGAACGAGCCGAGAACCAGCCCAGGCGCAAGAGCGACCCCCAGTGCGGTCCACCGCCGTGACGGTCCCGCGAGGTAAGCGGTGGCGAGGGTGGCCGCGAGCGCGAACACCGACAGCAGGACCACGGTGACGTCGAAGAACTCCCGGCCCGCAGTGTACGGGTTGGCGGCATGGTGAGCCACCCAGGCTGCTGCCTGCATGGCGCCGCCGATGAGCACCGGGTATTCGACCGGGTGGCCGTAGTAGGGAACCTTGCCCGCGGCCAGGCCCTCACCGAAGTACAGCGGGTAGATGTCGGTGTAGCAGTGCGCCTGGAACTGCCCGATGTTGGAGTTCCAGGCCCCGCTCCAGCATGCCGCCTTGTTGAGGAACGCCAAGCCACTCCCGGCCAGGCTGGCGGCCACCAGCACAGGCGTGGACCCGGCGAGCACCGCCAAGCGGGGGCCGAGTCGGCCGTCCCCCATGGACGCTGCTCGCGCCCTGTCCCCCAGCAAACTAATGGTGCTGTCTCCGCCTGCGCTGACGTGACCACTCTGCGAAGGGGAACGCACCAAGGGCCAGCGCCCCGAGGATCGGCACCGCGCCCAGCGCCACGCTCTCCGCCGCGCTGCCGCGCGGGGTGGCCAGGCCGCTGCGCGGGGGGGCTAGTCCCGGCCCTGGGCTGTGTGTGTTCGACGGGGTCGGGGTGGGTGTCGGACTACCTGTAGGTGTCGCCGTCGGGGTCGGCGTGGGGCTCGGGGTGTTACACGGGTTCGGGGAGCCGCTGTTCCCGACGAAGCCACCGCCACCGCCGTGCCCATGGCCGTTGCCGTTGCCGTTGCCGCCACCCCACGGGCCACACCCGTGGTGACCGTTGCCTTGTCCCTGCTGGTGGTGCTTCTTCGGCTTCGGCAGCGCTCCGACCAGGTTCCACTTCGTTCCCAGGCTGGGGTCCGCCATGTTGGGGGGGGGCTGCGGAAACTGCTGGACCGGGACGTTGTTGAACTCCTTGACGAAGTAGTCATGCCATATGGTGGCGGGCCACCCGCCGCCATAACCGGCTGTGCCACCAACGCCGAACAGCGTCTGGATTCCAGCGGGCGGCGCGTAACTCAGGGAGCCCTTGGCTGCGCAGGCGTTCTGCAGTCTCTTCGGGCATGTGGGCTTGCTGACGAACATTCCGATGGCCATCGCGTACTTGGGGGTCGCACCGAGGAAGAACGCGGACTGTGCCAGGTTCGTCGTGCCCGTCTTGGCGATCACCGGCTGGCCGTTGGGCAGCGCATCCCCCGGAGCCGTGCCAAGGCCCTGGGTGAAGTCCTGCGACATAGCCCAGTCCATCTCGGTGGCCTGGCTCAGGGTCAGCACCTGCCTGTGCTGCACCAGCGCCGACACCACACCCCCGGCCGCCGTGACGTACTTGGAGATCACGTGCGGGGTGACGTAGACGCCGTTGTTGGCGATAGTGGCGATCATGGTCGCCTGTTCCTGGACCGTGAGCGACCCCTGGCCGAGTGCTTCACCGACATAGTCTTCATAGCTTTGGCCCATGGCGGTCCCTGGGCCCGTATAGACCCCGAACTGTTGGGCCATCGCCATCACCTTCGCGCCACTGACCCGCGAGTAGAGCGAGGTGAACGCCGTGTTCAGCGACATGGCCATAGCCTTCTGTGAACTCACAGGGCCCTGGTTCTGCTGTGCCTCGTCGTTGGTGACCTGGAACCACGACGTGGTCCCCGCAGGGGGCTGGTTACCGGGCTTCGGATACACGTTCGGCGGTGACCCGACCGGCGGGATCCACAGTGGCGAGATGCCGTTCAGGATGCTGGTGTACGCGTTCATGCCGTCCTTGATCGCTGCTGCGAGCACGTACGGCTTGAACGAGGACCCCACCTGGTTGTACGAGGCCAGCGCGTAGTCGAAATTATTCTTGCTGTAGCTCGGGCCACCGTACTCGGCCAGGATGTCCCCGGTCTTCGGGTCCGTCAGGACCGCGCCGGTATGGACCCAACTCGGCAGGCTCTTGCATGGGTACCCAATCGCCGTTCCTGGGTCGCCGCCGCCTACCAGCGTCGTGGGCGAGTTAGTCGCTGCGCTGCACTGCTTCATGTACCGCAAGTTCTGGTCCACCGTGGCGTACAGGGCGTCCGTCAAGGGCTTGCTGTACGTCGTGTAGATCTTCAGGCCGGCGGTGGACAGCCTGGTCCCGGCCTGCTGCGAGGTGTCATGGAAGTAGGTCGTCGCCATTTCGTACTGGACCTTCTCCATGATGTAGCCGTAATAGTGGCCCCAGTTGTTGTTGAACGGCGGGGCGGTGGTGGGGAACTTCGTCGAGGATGCGGTCTGCTGCGAGATGTAGTTCATCGACGCCATGGCGCCGAGCACGTACTTGAAGCGGAACGCCAACGCCGAATAGGCCGCCCCACCCTTGGGGTTGGGGGTGTAGTAACTGGGACTCTGCGGCATGGCGGCCAGCATCGCCGCCTGGGCGAGGGTCAGCTTGCCGACCGGCTCGTTGAAGTACACCTGGGCTGCCGCGCCCACGCCGTAGGCACCGTCACCGAAATAGACCGTGTTCAGGTAGTGCTCCAGGATCCAGGCCTTGGACTCCTGCGAGGCGAGCTTCTCCGAGACGAAGATCTCCTTGATTTTGCGGCTCAGGGTCTGCGAGCTGCCGATGTTCACGTAGTAGTTACGGACCAGTTGCTGGGTCAGGGTGGATGCGCCCTGGAGGCTGTTGCTCGAGCTGGTCAGGTCGTAGTAGGCGGCACGCAGGATCCCGCCGAAGGAGATGCCGCCCTCGTGGTAGAAGTTCTTGTCCTCTGCCGCGACCATGGCTTCGCGCATCACGACCGGGATCTGGTTGTAGGTCAGGATCTGCCGGTTGACGTCGCCGAACTTGCCGACAGGGGTCTTGCCATCGCTGAAGTAGACGGTTGACGCCGAGTCTGTGACCGCATTGTTCACATCGGGAATGGGGGTGTGCGAGTAGGCGTATGCGATACCACCCGCACAGATGATGATGAAGACACCAATCGTGGCGCCTACGACCCCCAGGGCCTTCTTCCAGGTCCAGTGACGCCACCAGTCGCCTTTGCGGCGCACCCGGGGGGTCTTCCCGTCCCGGCCGCCGCCGTCGTCCCAGCCGTCTCCGCCGTCGCCGTTCCCATGACCGGGACCGCCCCAGTCGCCGTCCTGCTTCCGCAAGCGCTGCAGCAAGTTCGGGCGCTCTGGCCCGTCATAGCCAGCACCCCGGCGCCGGTACGCATCCAGCCTGGCCATGGCGTCGTTGCGGGGAGCGGCACCGCCACTCGCGCCGACCCGGTCGCGTAGCGCCGTGCCGTGGCGCCCACCTGCACCGTTGGACATGTCCGCATCGCCGCGTAGCCCCGCGGCGCGCGTGGTGCCGCCGTAGATGCCTGTCCCGCCGTGTGCGCCGTTGGAGTCCCGGTCACTGTCACGGGACTGGGGCCTCGCAGACGAGGCCACATCACCGCGGCCACCTCTCGGGGTTTCCCGGCCGTCCCAGCCGTTGCGGCCATCAGATCCCCAGGAGGACCGGGACTCCGCAGGCCTCTCCTGACGGGGTGGCTGCGGGCGCGCGCCGTTGCCGTTCTCACGGACACCGCCATCGCGCCGGTGGCTGCCCCGCGGCTCACCGCGGTCGGAGCCGACCCTGGGCATACCCCGGTCTGCGCTGCTCGCCCGGGAGGAAGGGCTCCCCCCGTTTCCCCGGTCATACCGGCCGACGGCGGCCTGGTCGCGCCTGGGGCCTGGCGGCCCCTCGCGCCTAGGAGAACCGTAGGGCGGGGGAAACTCTGGGTTACTCACGCGTCCTCGCTGGTGGGTGAGACAGTTGCGGCGGGAGTGAACCCGCCGCGGGCTTCACCGTACCCGGTGGCCGGCACCTCGGTGTGCCCGTCCACCACCGTGTCCCAGGGCCTGCCCGCTAGTGGACAAGCCCTATGTGTGCCCCTGGGCTGCACGAACCCGCCCGGGCTGGTCTCTGGTCCGGTAAACCGCTAGTGCGGTCCTCCGGACCTGCGAGGTGCTCCCCCCGGGGCCTCTGCTGCGAGCCCGGCGTAGCTAACACCATGGCTGCAGTCTGTGTCGTAACCCCAGGGCCGGCCCCCTAGGGCTTGTGGTCAATCGGCCGCGCCGCCTGCTGTCTCGCTGGCCCGGGCCCGCCGACCACGCCGGGTGCGTGGCTCGCCCGTGCCAAGGACATAGGACGACGCGAGGTGGTTCCATCCACAACTCTGACAGACCTCAACAACGTACACGCGGAACTCGCCATATTCAGCGGCCATCTCGGCCAGTTCTGACCCACGCTTTACCCGGCCCTCGTACTGGCCGAGTTCGTCACCGTACACATAGGTGACGTGGGTGAGGTTCGCGCGGCGGCAGATCGGGCAGCGGGCGTCGGTGGACTCGCCGTGGAACTTGGCCGCGCGGAGCAGGTACGGGTGCGCGTCACAAACGTCCGAGACCGTGGTTTGGCCAGCGAACACCGAGGCGAGCGTTGCCCGGCGGGCAAGCTTGTAATCGACGATGGACCGCCTCGGTGCCATGTCCGACAGCGTACGACGCATTTGCGGTCACGCCGAGACCCTGACCCAAGGCGGGCCGGCCCGTCTGCCTGCTGCGCCGCTGCCCGTCAGGCGCCGGGTACATGGGCAGATGGCCCCGGTGCCACCAGCCCGCATACTTGGCCGTGAACAGCACATGAATGCTTGTTTGCCTCCCACGGGGGAGGCATGTATCGTCGTGATGTATCGGCTCGATACATCGAGTGGAGGAAACCCGCGCCAAACGGCCTGTCACCAGGCCGTGCAGGACGCGGCGGCGGCACCGGCGAGACCCACGCCCACCAGGCACGACGGCGCCGCATACAGGAACCAGCCGCATGGTGGCAGTGGAGGCGCAGGCGTCCGTGACTGGGCACCGGTCAGGGGTTCTCGAACTCGCAGTGCTGGGGTTGCTGCACGAGACCCCCATGCACGGCTATGAACTCCGCAAGCGACTGAACGGGTTGCTCGGAGCGTTCCGGGCGTTCGGGTACGGATCTCTGTATCCCTGCCTGAAACTCCTGCTCGAACAGGGGCTTATCGCCGAAGACCAGCCGGAGATCCCAGCCAAGCCGCTGGCGGGCCGGCGCTCCAAGATCGTGTACCGGCTGACAGCAGAGGGCAAAGAGCGGCTGCAGAACCTGCTCACCGAGTCCGGCCCGTCAGCGTGGGAGGACGACGGGTTCGGCGTCCGTTTCGCCTTCTTCGGCCAGACGCGCGCCGACATCCGGCTGCGCATCCTGGAAGGGCGGCGGACCCGGCTAGAGGAGCGACTCGACGCGGTCCGGGCTGCGATGACGCGGACCCGGGAGCGGCTGGACACCTACACCCTCGAACTCCACCGGCACGGCCTGGAGTCAGTCGAGCGGGAAGTCCGCTGGCTCAACGAACTGATCGCCTCGGAGCGCGACCCCGGCGCGCGAGCCACAAAGGATCCCGGAAACGGGACATGACCAGGCAGCGGCACCACACCCGCAGCCGGGCGCGGCCAGCAGTGAGCTGGGTGGCGGCGCCACATTCAGCCATCAACAGGTCAGCGGGGTACGAGTCCGCTGGCGAAGTGGGACCGCAACCGGGCTGACGCCCGGAACGGCCAACGGAGCCGCAGCAGCGCGGCGGAAAAAAGGAGCAATCCTCATGGGTTCGGTACGGGTAGCCATCGTGGGTGTGGGCAACTGTGCAAGTTCCCTCGTCCAGGGGGTGGAGTACTACAAGGACGCCCTCCCCGGCGAGCGGGTGCCAGGCCTCATGCATGTGAAGTTCGGCCCATACCACGTAAGCGACCTGGAGTTCGTCGCCGCATTCGACGTGGACGCCAAGAAGGTCGGCCGCGATCTGGCAGAGGCGATCACGGCCAGCGAGAACAACACGATCAAGATCTGTGACGTGCCTCCGACCGGGGTCACGGTACAGCGAGGGCCGACCATGGACGGCCTCGGTGAGTACTACCAGCAGATGATCACCGAGTCCGACGAGCCAGCGGCCGACGTCGTGCGCGCCCTACAGGAGGCCCGGGCCGACGTGCTCGTGTCGTACCTGCCTGTGGGTTCGGAGCAGGCAGACCGCTTCTACGCCCAATGTGCCCTGGACGCCAAGGTGGCGTTCGTCAACGCGCTGCCAGTGTTCATCGCCTCGGACCCGCAGTGGGCGGCCAAGTTCACGCAGGCGGGCGTGCCGATCATCGGTGATGACATCAAGTCGCAGGTGGGGGCCACCATCACGCACCGCGTGCTGGCCAAGCTGTTCGAGGACCGAGGGGTGGAGTTGCTGCGGACCTACCAGCTCAACTTCGGCGGCAACATGGACTTCATGAACATGCTGGAGCGCAAGAGGCTCCAGTCCAAGAAGGTCTCCAAGACACAGTCGGTCACCTCGCAGATCCCGCACGAGATGGAAAAGGCGGCGGTCCACATCGGCCCCTCCGACCATGTGCCGTGGCTCGACGACCGCAAGTGGGCGTATGTCCGGCTGGAGGGCCGCTCATTCGGTGACGTGCCCCTCAACCTTGAGTACAAGCTGGAGGTCTGGGACTCCCCGAACTCCGCTGGTGTGATCATCGACGCGGTCCGTGCCGCCAAGATCGGCCTCGACCGTGGCATCGGTGGCCCGCTGACCAGCCCCGCCTCGTACTTCATGAAGTCGCCTCCGCAGCAGTTCGGCGACGACAACGCCCGCGAGGCGGTCGAAGCCTTCATCCGCGGCGAGCGCGACCGCTGAGCACAGCGTCCTAAGGCGCCCGGAGGCGAGCGGGACTAGCACAGCGGATCTAGTCTTACTGGGTGGCCCGGGAACCCTCTGTCCGTGAGCGCATCAGGCTGAAGCGCGGCGCGGGGGGAGGTGGGGGCTTCGTCGCCGACCTGCGCACCGTAATGGCGGAGCGGGACTTCCGGCGGCTGTTCGCTACCAGGTTGGTCTCCCAGGCTGGCGACGGGGCGTTCTCAGCCGGGCTCGGCACCTACGTGTTCTTCAATGCGACCACGTTCCCCAGCCCGACGACCGCCGCCACGGCCTTCACCGTCCTGTACCTGCCGTACTCACTCATCGGCCCGTTCATCGGCGTTTTCATCGACCGCTGGTCACGACGGCAGATCCTGGTCCGGTCGGCACTCGCGCGGGCGGTGCTGGTGGCCTTCACCGCCGCCCTGATGGCCTCGGGCAGCCTCGGCACACCCCTCTACATCGCGGTCCTGGGTGTGCTGGGGGTCAACCGGTTCTTCCTTGCCTCGCTGTCCGCTGCCCTGCCCCATGTGGTCCGGGAAGACAAACTCGTCATGGCCAATGCCGTGGCGCCCACTGGCGGCACCATCGTGGCGTTCCTCGGCGGCTTGATCGGCCTGGGTGTGCACCTGGCATCGGGCGGTGGCCGCGGCGGCTCTGCTGTCACGCTGCTCGCGGCCGCAGGCTGCTACCTGCTTGCTGGCGCCGCAGGCGCGACCATGCACCGCGACCTGCTCGGCCCACCGCGGCTCGCACCAGGCGAGCACCGCGCCCGGCTGCGCACCGAACTCGCGGTGGTCGCCAGCGGGCTGGTGCAGGGTGCACGGCACGTGTGGCAACGGCGGCCCGCGGCTGCCGCGCTCGGCGCGACCAGCGCCCAGCGCGCAATGTACGGGGCCCTGCTGCTCACCTCGATCCTGCTCTACCGCAACTACTTCTACCGGACGTCGGGGGCCAATGCCTCGCTCGCCCACTTCACCCTGGTGGTCATCGCGGCAGCGTTCGGGTACGGCCTGGCGGCGGTGCTGACCCCGATGGGCACCAAACGGGTGTCCACGGCGGCCTGGATCGCGCTCATGCTCACCGTCGGCGGCATCATTACCGCAGGACTGGGACCGACGTTCGCCCAGCCCGCGTTCCTGGTGATCGCACTGGTCCTGGGGATCGTGGCGCAGGGCGTGGCGATCTGCTCGGTCACGATCCTCCAGCAGGAGGTGGACGACACCTTCCGGGGCCGCGTGTTCGCCCTGTACGACATGCTGTTCAACTTGCCGTTCGTCATCGGTGCCGCCGCAGCGGCCCAGTTGCTCCCGGACAGCGGCCACTCATACCTGGTCGTCCTCGCGGCGGGAGCGGGCTACCTGGTCGCCGCCGCCGCATATGCGGCCGTCAGCCGTCACTCACTGCTGGCCGGGCCGTCGTCGGTGAGCGGGCGGCCTGCAGGGCCAGCCGACGGGGCTTCCGTGGCACCGGGCAGCCCTTCCGCGGCAGCCCAGCCCAGGAGCTCCTGAACGGCCCGTTCCCGGCCTAGTGGGCCGTGCTCGATGCGCAGGTCGAGCAGGTACCGGTAAGCCCTGCCGACCACGGGGCCCGGCCCGACGCCAAGGATCTCCATGATCCCGTTGCCGTCCAGGTCGGGCCTGATCTTGGCCAGTTCCTCCTGGGCGGCCAGCACGTTGATCCGCTCTTCCAGGTTGTCGTAGGCACGCGCCAGCCTGGCCGCCTTCTGCTTGTTGCGGGTGGTGCAGTCGGCCCTCGTGAGCACGTGCAAACGGGTTAGGAGGGGCCCTGCGTCTGTCACGTAGCGCCGCACCGCCGAGTCTGTCCACTCGTCATCGGCGTACCCGTGGAAGCGCAGGTGCAGGGCCACCAGTTCGGACACGTCGGCGACCACGGCGGACGGGAAACGCAGCGCGGTCAGCCGCTTGCGGGCCATCTTGGCGCCCTGGACCTCGTGGTGGTGGAACGCGACCCGGCCGTCGGGGAGCCGGCGGCGGGTGGCGGGCTTGCCGATGTCGTGCAGCAGCGCCGTCAGCCTGAGCACGAGGTCACCGGTCAGGCCGTAGGCCGGCTCCAGGGCGATCGCCTGTTGCAGCACGGTGAGTGAGTGCTGGTACACATCCTTGTGCCGCATGTGCTCGTCCGCCTCGAGCCGCAGGTTCGGCACCTCCGGGATGATCTCCGCGGCCACGCCAGTGTCGACGAGCAGCTCGATGCCCCGCACCGGCCCGTCCGGCCCGGGTGCGCGCATGAGCTTGGTCAGTTCGACCGTGATCCGCTCCACGGACACCACGCGCAACCGGTGGGCGAGCGCGCCCATGGCGGCACGCACCTCGGGCGAGACCGTGAAACCCGTCTGCGCGGTGAACCTCGCGGCGCGCAGGATCCGCAGCGGGTCATCGGTGAACGAGTCCTCGGGCGCGCCGGGGGTGCGCAGTACCTTGTCTTTCAGGTCACGCAGGCCCCCGAACGGGTCCACCAGCTCCAGCGCGGGCAGGCGCGCTGCCATCGCGTTGACAGTGAAGTCCCGCCGGGCGAGGTCACCGTCCAGTGACGAGCCGTACTCGACGGCCGGCTTGCGCGAGTCCGGCCGGTAGGTCTCACTGCGGTAAGTCGTGATCTCGCACAGAGTGTCCCCGTGACGGGCGCCAATGGTGCCGAACGCGATACCCGTCTCCCATACCTTGTCCGCCCAGCCGACCACGATCTCCCGCACCTCCTCAGGCCGGGCGTCGGTCGTCAGGTCGAGGTCACCGGGCGGCCGGCCGAGGAAGACGTCCCGGACGCTGCCACCCACGAGCGCCAGCTCGTGGCCGTTGCGGGCGAACAGCCGTGCGAGGTCGGCGACAGCGGCCGCAGGCTTGCGCAGAAGGACAGCTGCGGCCTGGCGCTGCTTCGGTGTCGGCGTGGTGGAATCTGGCACGGGCATCGAGGGTAGGCGGTTGGTGTGGTTTGGCAAAAGCTGATTGAGGCCAGGACACGGCATCCGCGCCGCGCCTGCGTCGCGGCCAGTAACCACCAGCACTGCGCCAGCCGCAATAGCATTTTGGGCATGCCACGTCCGTGGACAGCACGGGGCGCCACCGCAGCGATCGCCCTGGTCACCACCGCGGTGCTGGCCTCCCCTGCGCTGACCACGTCCGCCCTGGCCACCTCCGGACATGCCAGGCACGCTGCGCAGACCGCCCAGCCCGCCATCGTGGTCACGTCGGTGAACCCCGGCTTTGCGCAGCCGGGGGCCGCAGTGACCGTCTCGGGCTATGTCACCAACCCGGCCAATGTGGCGGTCAGCGGCCTGACGGTGCAGCTCATGACCGGCAGCCCGTTCCCAGGCAGAGCCGAGATGCAGGACTACCTCGGTTCGCAGTTGTCTTGGCTGACGCTGAATGTGGCCAACCCGGTGCAGGTGCCCACGCTGCAGAGCCATCAGCTCTGGCACTGGTCCGTGACCGTCCTGCCACG
>DASYYE010000589.1:0-9106 GCA_035946955.1 Streptosporangiaceae bacterium
GGGCCGGGCTGGCCGTTGGGAGTGGTCGCTGTGGGTTTCTTCTCCAGGCTGCTCGTTCCACGTAAAGTGCGGCGCGCGTTGCACCCTGGCCGCGCTGTCAGGCGGGTGATGACACCGAAGGTGGTCAAGAAGGGCCGGCGCGCATTGCACCCGGTCGACAACGTCGTGTACACCGTGGAGCGCACTATCACCACGACATTGCGGTCAGGCAAGAAACAGCGCAAGACCACCAAGGTTTGGCAGCACGGAACATGTCCCGTTAAGCACAGGAGCGCCCAGGCCGCAGCTCGATGCCGCAATCCCTAGGATCCTGAGCCTAGCCACGCCCGTCCGGCCGCTATTGCTGCCAGTTGAGCGGCCTGGCCGAGATTTCGCTGGATGTGATGCATGTATCGGCCATCCTGCCAGCGATAGGAGTCTTGGATGAGGCCGCGGGCAGAGTCGCGGCGGGCGCGGTTGTGGAATTCCGCCCGAGAGGGTCTTCGATGGCGCCGCTGATCCTCAGCCGGCAACTGGTGACCGTGGCACCGGTTGAGGGAACCCGTCGTGGCCGCACTGAGGGCAAGACCATGACGACGTGACACCACAGCCAAAGTTGGGCGTCCAGTTGCTCGTAGCTCCGCGCACTCATCTGCCGCAGTGTGGGCGTTGGTGTGGTGGGTGGGATGGTTACTGGGACTGGAGTTCGCTGATCAGTTCCTGGAGGCGTTTGCGGCCGCCGCCCAGGCCGCTGACCATCATCGTGTAGGAGCGCGGCACGCCGTCTCGGGTGGTGAGGATGTCAAGGCGCCGCCACATCGCGCTTCCGCCGTGGATCACCTGCGCCTGGTCCCTTGGCAGCACAGCGAACGCTTCTTTGTCCGGGACAGGCCCACTGAACAGGTAGATCCGGCTGGCGCTCACCGCGACCACCGGGAAGCGCGGCATGGGCACAGCGTTTCCGAGGCGGGCTCTGCCCAGCTGGTGACGCAATACGGCCGCACCGGCCGCCCGGCCAGCAGACGCGCCAGCGGAAGCCGTGGAGGAAGAGTAACGCGACTCCAGGCTTTGACCATTGCACCAGCACACCACAGGTTCTGGCGACAACTGCCGCACTGCCTCGTCGATCCGGCTGGCTGGCATGACCAGATCATAGGCTTCCAGCGACAACACCAACAGCAGCAGCCGGGAACCCTGCTGGAGGTGAGCAAGGCACTAGACTGTCCGAGAAACGCGGGGCAGCTCAGTGTGCGGTATTACCTGCGTTGCGGATGGTTTGGAGCGGCTGTCATTGCAGCGTCCGAATTAGTGGATCTGGCTTGCGGCAGTGAGCCGGTTGGGTTCTACGCCAGCGAATGAAGCGGCGGCTGTGTTGGCGTGCTGCTATTGGATGGGCACCGTCACCCGGTCGATGATCTGCAGTAACCTCTCATTAGGCATGCTCCGCTCGGCGTCCTGCGGACCCTGCCGACTCCATCACCGGTTCGCGCCCGGATCCTGCGCATATGCAAGCAGCCCGCTGCCGACTTGTGGAGTCCCTGGCCACGCTGATCGCCAGGCGGCCAGTGTGCTGGGCTGGTTGGCCTCGCATACATGGGCCCGGCTGGGGCAGGGGACCGTGCGTTGCCTACGCCCCGGTTGCGGTGACGCGTCGCGTGAATCCCGTGAAGGAGTGCACAGATGGCCGAAGTCGTGCTGTTCCACCACTTGCAAGGGCTTACTGACGGGGTGCACGCCTTCGCGGACGAACTGCGCGCGGGGGGTCATACCGTGCACACACCGGACCTGTTCGACGGGCAGCGCCCGACGAGCATCGACGACGGCGTCGCGTTCGCCCTGAGCATCGGGGACGAGTTGCTCAGCGAGCGCGCTGGCCGGGCCGTCGCCGATCTGCCCAAGGGCCTGGTCTATGCAGGCTTCTCCTTCGGCGCGGGCACGGCGCAGCGGCTCGCCCAGACCCTGCCCGGCGCACGGGGCGCGCTGCTGTATGAGACCTGCTTGCCGATTACCGGCGAGTGGGCCATAGGTCCGTGGCCCGACGGTGTCCCAGTGCAGATCCACGGCATGGACAATGATCCGTTCTTCACGCTGGAGGGCGACCTCGACGCGGCCCTCGAGTTGGTTGAGACGGCCGGGCCCGAACTGGCCGAGGTATTCGTCTACCCGGGCGACCAGCATCTATTCACTGACAGCTCGCTGCCGTCCCATGACGCGGACGCGGCGGCGCTGGTGGTGCAGCGCTCGCGGGAGTTCCTCGACCGGGTGGGCTAACTGAGGGCAGTATCCCGGGTGGGCGAGGGCCGCCCGGCCTTTCAGTAGGAGGGACTGCGATGCCGGGCGAGGCCTTGGCCCGAGGCCGGTGCGCCCAGCGCCCAGATTTGCCGGACCTGGGCACTTTTGATCCGGTATGACTGTGGGATGGCTCTGACAGATACCCGGGTGCTGGCCGACCGATACGTGCTGGAGGAGGTGCTGGGCACCGGCGGGATGGCCACGGTGTGGCGTGCGGGCGACCGGGTGCTGGGCAGGCAGGTGGCGGTGAAGGTGCTCAGCCCCCAGTTCGCGGCCGACCCAGGTTTCCTGGTCCGTTTTGAGCGCGAAGCCCGCCACGCCGCCCGGCTGGCTCATCCGCGGCTGGTGACGGTGTTCGACTGCGGCACCGACGATGGCACCGCGTTCATCGTGATGGAGCTGGTGGAAGGCCGCACCCTGCGGCAGGTGCTCGACGAGGTGGGGGTGCTGCCGCCGGGACAGGCGGTGGCGATAGCGGCGGCGGTGTGCGAAGGGCTGGCAGTGGCGCACGCGGCTGGGCTGGTGCACGGCGACATAAAGCCAGCCAACATCGCGCTGGCAGGAGGCGAGGCGAAGCTGCTGGACTTCGGCATCGCCCGCGACAGCGGCCCAGCCGGGGACACCAGCACCACCCAGGTGCTGGGCACCCCCGCCTACCTATCGCCCGAGCAGGCCTCCGGCGGCCCGGCGGGGCCGTCGTCGGACCTGTACTCGCTGGGGTGTGTGCTGTTTGAGATGCTCACCGGCGCCCCGCCGTTCGCCGCCGATTCCGCGGTTGGATTGGCCTACCGGCACGTACACGATGATCCCGGCCCACCCTCAGCCCGCCGCCCCGGCCTGCCCGCACGGCTCGATGTGATCACCGCTCGGTTGCTGGCCAAGAACCCGGCGCAGCGGCCAGCCAGCGCGGCGGCGGCCCGGGACGGGCTGCTAGCCGCCCTGGACCCCGAGGCCACTGCCGCGCTCCCCGCCCCTGGCGGTGACATCCCGCCGGCGCCGGGCCGCGGCATGCGGCGAATGACCCGGGCCGAGGTGGTGCTAGCGGGGGCGCTGGCCGCCACGCTGGTAGCACTGGCGGCGGCGCTGGTAACCGGGCACGCCGCGCCCACAGCATCGCTGTCGCAACGTGCCGACACCCACCCCACGGCCACGCACCCGACGCCTACACCACACCCATCGGCCCATACCGTGGCCACACACCGGTCACCCACGCCACGCCCACCAGCCCACCGGGCAGCTACGCACCCAGCCCGGCCGCGTCACCGTTCCCGTCCACCGCACACGGGATCCGGGCCTGCCAGCGGCCTGCCCCCCGTAGCCGCGGCTGCGGCCTTGTTCGTCGGGAACCTGGAAGCCGGGGTGGCTGACGGGCAGGTGACCCCACAGGCAGGGCAGGACATGTACAACCATCTGCAGCAGTTGCTGTTCGCCCCGCCCGGGCAGAACGCCGCGCAGATCAGCCAGCAGTATGGCCAGCTCGTCCAGGTCTATGACCAGCACCGTTCACAAGGACAGGTCACCGGCCACGCCGCCACGGCGCTCCACCGCGCTCTTGCCACCCTCGGTGCCGCCGTCGGTGCCGGATAGCCAGGCCCAGCCCCGTCCTGGGCTGGTCAGCCCGAGCCTCCAGCCACCCCCACGCTGGGTGGGACTTGGAGATCCTCGGCCACTCCCGCCTTGGGCGACGTAGCGGGTGTAGCCGAGACGGCGCATCAGCTCCGCCCACGCCCGCGCGGTGCCGCTGGCGTACCAGCCGAGTTCAGTCGGCACGGCGGAGAAGCCGTACCCGGGATGGACGGCAGCACGAGATGGAACGCGTCCTCGGCGGAGCCGCCGTGCGCGGTCGGGTCGGTGAGCGGCCCGACGGTCTCGAGCAGCTCGATGACCGAGCCGGGCCAGCCGTGCGTGATGATCAGCGGCAGCGCGTTCTCGTGATCCGACTTCACGTGGATGAAGTGGACGTCCTCCCCGTCGATCTCGGTCTTGAACTGCGGCAGCGCGTTCAGCCTCACCTCGCACCTGCGCCAGTCGTACTCGGTCGTCCAGTAGCGGGCGAGTTCCTGACTCGTCGCCAGATGTACACCCTGCGACCGGTCGGTGACGAGCTCCTTGGTGGGCCAGCGTGAAGGAGCGGCTTCCCTTCTTGCCATCACCTCGTTGCATCGAACGGGGTGCTCGCGGTCCTCCTTCCCGGTCAGCTCAGGAGCGATGCGCCTGCCGACTACTGGTGTGGGCTGGCGACGGCCCGGGCCGCCTTGAGGATGTGGTCGGTCACTGCCTGCGGCTGGGAGATCATGATCACGTGTGAGCCCTCGACCTCGATGATGTCGGCGCCCGCCCGCTGGGCCTCTGCCCGGACGAGGTCGGCGCCGGCGGCCTTGTCGCCGGTGGCGACCACCGCCCAGGACGGCAGCTTCTTCCAGGCGGCCGGCCCGGACACGTCGCTGAACGCCGCGGCAGCGATCGGGCGCTGGGTCGCGGCTATCAGCGCGATCTGGTGGTCGGGCAGGTCGCCGGCGAAGGCCTCCTTGGTCTTGGCGGGGTTGATCGCGAACTCGACCGAGGTCTGCCCACCCGGTCCGGCCGGATAGCTGTACTGGACCAGGGCCGAGTTGAGGACACTGTCCTTCGAGTCAGCCGACAGGTCGCCCAGGTTCTCGCCCTCATCGGGGGCGAAGGCGGCGACGAAGACCAGGCCGACGACGTTCGGGGCGCTGGCCGCGGCGTTGGTGATGACCGCGCCACCGTAGGAGTGCCCGACCAGCAGCACCGGACCGTCGATCTGGTTGAGCAGGCTGGCGGTGTAGGTGGAATCGGTGGTCACGCCGCGCAGCGGATTTGCTGAGGCGATGCAGATGTAGCCCTGCTGCTGCAGGCGCTCGATGACGCCGTTCCAGCTGGACGCGTCGGCGAAGGCGCCGTGCACCAGCACGATCGTCGGCTTGGCGCCGGTTTGTGCGGACGGCCGGGCTGTCGTAGTCACGGGAACCTCCTGGAACATGGGATTGTGGGGCTCACGGGGTGCCCGCCGAGATGCATCATGGTCGCTCCTTGGGTGGTCCGGCCGCCCCCGTAAGATCCCGGGCCGGTGCCCTGGCCTGCGGCCCAGGCTCACCTCCGGATGCCGGCAGGCATACCCGCACCCGATCCGGCGCAACCGGCGCAGAACAGACCCAGGCGATAGGTGCGCCGTGTTGGGCCATGCCGTCGCGCCGGTCCGAGATCCTGCTGGGTGGGCTGAGACCGTGTCGGGATGCTGGGACATGGCTGCTCTATCTCCGTGCTGCGGTCAGTGCGGCAGCCAGCTGCTGGCTGGCCGACGGCGACCTGCGGCGGGCGTCAGCGCCCAGCGCGGTCAAGGCGCCGGCCACTGAGAGGCCGACGGCAGCGAGCGCCGACCGGAACCCGGAGATCAGCGTGGCCGGCGAGCCAAGACCCCCGTTGGCGCTGAACACGGCGGCGACGATCGCCACGCCGAACACGGCTCCGAATCGCTGCAGGGTGTTATGGAGGCCTTGCCCAGGTCGGCGGGTGGCACCGCGTTCAGCGCGGTGGTTGGCACCGTGGGTATGGCCATCGAGATCATCGCCGCGATCTGCGGCCAGTCCGTCTGCTCGAACGAGGGCGCCTGCGCGTGCACTGCGGCGATGGCCGCCTGCAGCTGATAAGTGCCCGGCGCGCGCTGCGCCACGGCGGCGTCCAGCAGCGTCGTCCCTTCGGTGATCAGCTCGCGGCTCCACAGCGCCCGGTGGCGGTGCGCCGACTAGCGAATCCGGTCACGCACCCAACCCATACCCGCCTCCAGCACGCGAGTCGCGAGCATCGTCGGTTCCAGTTCGATGACGGACAGGCCGTTGTCGTCGCCGACCGCCAACGTCAGCCCAGTGGCGGCCAGCCGACGGACCGGTGTCAGCCGCCGCAGGGTGAGCAGACAGCGCTGGGTCAGCGGATCCCAGATCCGGATGGTCCTGTCCCCTCCTCCGGAGATGAGCAGTGGGTGGCCGTCCGGCATCGTGGCGAAGGTGATCGAGCGGATCCAACTGGTGTGGCCGGTGAGCGGTTTGCCCAGGGGGACGCCCGCCCCGGGATCCCACAGGCGGATCGTCTGGTCGTCGCCCGCGGAAGCGAGTACCGGAGCGCTCCCGGCCGGGGCGAACACGACCGTGCGGACCGCGCCGTCATGCCCGCGCAGGGGTTGGCCCAGCGGGACGCCCTCGAGCGGCCGCCACAGCCGGACCGTGCCGTCATCGCCCGCCGACGCGAGCGCCAGCGCGCCCACGCCCGGCTCCTCATGCCTTGTGACGGTGCCGAACGCCACTGCGTCAACCCCGGCGGTATGGCCGGTCAGCGGTCCGGCCACGGCTGATCCATCGGAGGGATCCCAGACACGAATGGACTGGTCATCCCCTGCCGATGCCAGCAGGAGGCACCGCTCACCCGATTGCCCATTCCCCGTCACGGTGCCGAACGCGAGCGAACGGATCTGGGCCGTGTGCCCGGACAGTGGCTTACCCCAGGCAGTGCCGGTGTGCAGGTCCCACAGCCGGACCATCCGGTCCGTGCCTCCAGTGGCCGCCAGTAGCTGACCCTGCCTGATAGCGGCGACCGCCACCGCGTCAACCTGGCCGGTATGCCCAGCCAGTGGCTCACCTGTCGGCGCGCCGGAATGGGTGTCCCAGACCCGCACATCATTTCCTCCGCCCACCGACACCACGACCGGCCGACCCATAGGGCGGACACCGACAGCCACCGCGTCGACCCACCGGCTTTGCTTGGTTTCCCGCCTGGCAGCACGTGACTGGGCCGGATCCCACATCCGGATGGCGCCATCGTCGCCGGCGGAAACCAGCAGCGGCTCGCCGTCCCGCCCCGAGATGAAGAGCAGTGATGACATGGCGGCCGGACCGGCCAGCGGATCCCCGGCCGGGGCTCCGGTCAGCGGATCCCACAGCCAGATCAAGCATTCCCGCCGGGCGATCGCGGCCATCAGGGGTGTGCCTTGCGCGCTGACACCAAACTCGAGTTCAGGGATGGTAGCCCCGTGCACCGCCCGGGTGGTACGCAACGGCGTCCCGGGAAGGGGGTCCCAGATCGGGGTGCCGGTGAGCAGATCCCAGACCCGGATCGTCCGATCGTAGCCACCGGAGCCGAGCAGCAGCCTGCCGTCAGGCCCGGACCAGATGGCGAGCGCGGTCAACCCGTCCGTGTGGCCGGTGAGGGGGCCGCCCAGTGGGCGCCCTGTGAGTGGGTCCCACAGCCGGACAGTACAGTCGCCACCAGCCGAGGCGAGCACCAGCCGCCCGTCGCCGTCACGGAAGAACACGACTCTGACAGCTGTGTCCGTATGACCTGTCAGGGGTTCCCCCAGTGACACCCCGGCCTCGGGATCCCACAACCGGATGGTGCCGTCACTGCCGCACGTAGCCACAATGAGCCGGCCCCCACCCGCGCTTCTCTCCCCGTCAACCGTGCCGAAGGCCAGATCGAATACCGGGCCAACGTGACCGGTGTCCAGCGCACCGGCGGACTCTCCGCTGCGCGCATCCCACAGCCAGAGCACGCGGTCCTCCCCCACTGCCGCGACGAGCAGCCGTCCGCTGGCGGTCCTGCCGAACCCCAGGCCGCTCAGCCAGCCGGAGCTACCGGTCAGCGGCTCGCCCAGTTGCCGTCCTGTCCTGGGATCCCACAGCCGCACGGTCCTGTCGTCGCCAGCGGAGGCGAGCAGCAAGCTGTCATCAGCCTCACGCCAGCACGCCACGTGATTGACGATTCCGGTGTGCCCGGTGAGGGCCAGCACAGTGTCATCGGCCCGTGCTGACACCAGGACCGGCCGGTACAGCGGTCGCGGACTGCCGCTGATGCCCGCCTCGTCCCCAGTCCAGCCGAACGCGTGGGCGACCTCCGCCAGGCAGGCCATGTTTGCCGCCGGGTCTGGGCCGAGCAGCGGCCAGGCGTGCGAATACACTTGGGCGACCTTGCGCAGTGCCGCGTCAGTGACGTCCATGAGCGGCCGCACGGCCGCAGGATCCGCCACCGCCAGGAAACCCAAGTCCGTCAGCAGGGACCGCAGCGCTGCCCGGTCACCGCTGGCGGCCGCGTGTTCCACCAGGTGCGCACGCAGGTAGGGCGGGGCCGCCCCCCAGTCTCTGCCCTCGCCCGTGGCTGCCACAGAGCAGAGCAGCGCGTCCGTGACCCGCTGCTCACAGGCGCGCGCCCACCCGGCCCCCGTGCCGGCCCCGCTCCCGAAGGCCGCCCCGGGCTGCTCCCGCAGGTAGGCCGCCAGCGCCTCATCAGCCAAGCGGCACACCACGCCACCTGGCATCTCTCCCGCCACAACCAGCCCGCCTGCCCGGTGCAGCAGCCAGCGCACGTCCATACCCGTCACGGGGGTACCCGTGGCACCCGGCAGCAGTCCGGTGGCCACGTCCGCCCACAATCCCCGCCGGGGCAAGCCACTCCCCCGCGCGAAGGCCAGCGCTGCCAGCAACGCCCGCACCCGGCCGGCCCGTTCACCCAGCCGTGCCAGCGATTCCTCCCAGGCAGGCGGGCCATCGCTGCCCAGGCCACCAGCCCAGCCACGTTTCCAACCGGCCAGAAGGCCCACATTCCTCCCATCGGCGGCCACCTCCACGGAGAGGCGGTCGTGGGGATCCTGCCTGCTTAGTCCCCGGAACGACCATCCGAGAACAGACGACTTAGCTCGATACACCGATGGTGCAAGGTATGGGCTCACCTCGGCGGCCCGACAATTGTCACACGGAGTCCGTGAGCCTGGACACACCGTCACAACCCCCAAGCAACGGCAATGCCGCCCGCACCGTGAGCGGGTGCGGCC
>DASYYE010000590.1:0-9638 GCA_035946955.1 Streptosporangiaceae bacterium
CGCTCCCGCCTTCGTCATCCGCAGCAGCAACAACGGGGCCGAACTCGACTATGGACCCCGCGGCCCGCAGCATCGCGGCAACGCCCAGCTCCGGCCAGCCACCTGAGCGGCGATCAACAGACCGCGGTTCCCTCTGATCCACTGGTGCTGGTGGCATTCGGCGAGACGCTTCAGATTCAGCAACTGCCGCCAGGGATCGGACGGCCCGGCAAGCAGGGTGAGCCCGTCGCCGATGGCGTGACGATGTTCACGCGTTCGGGACCAGGTCAAGGCGGTCGAGCTGCTCGATCCGGGCCTGGGGGCCGGCGTCGTGCACCCGTACGGGCCGGCCTGCTGCCGGCGCACCTTCATCGGTGAGGTAGAAGCGCATCTCATGACCGTCGGGGTCGTACAGGTCCGGGAGCAACCACCCGACCGGGGTGCGCAGGACCGGTCCGTGCGGTTCACCGAGGTCGTCGAGGCGACGGGCCAGCTCATCGAGGGCCGCCTTGTCCGGCGCGCCCATCTCGAAATAGACCCGGCCCGCAGTTCGCGCCGCGTGTTCCGGGTCGAGCCTGACCGTGAGGAACGTGCCGCCGTTGGGGTGGCCGAGCCCGTAGCCGACCAGGCGGCCAGCTTCGGCGAATTCCACCGCCGGTTGGTAGCCGAGCACCCGCTGATACCACAGCGCGGATCGCCGCACGTCGGCCACGTGCACCTTCAGGTGATGGATGCCCGCCAGCCGGGGAGCCGAGCCTGCCCTGGAGACATCGGGGCCGGGTTCCCGCGGCGCAGCGGCCGCTACCCAGACATCGATGACCTCCATCGGCTCGTACGGCGGCAAGGTGGCTGGGCGGGTCATTCCGCGGTCGGCCATGACCTTCCGGACCGCGGGAGCGACCCGGTCGTCGTGAAAACGCCGCCAGTCCGCCTCGCTGTCCCACACGTCGATGTAGCGCAGCCCGCCGTCGCGGCGGACGGCCAGGTGAACGACGAGCCCTTCCGGTGTCGCAGCGCCGATCGCGCCCCGGACCTCGGCATAGTGGGCTTCGCCGACCGGCACGTCACGGGTGAACGCGTAGCTCATGCCGCCCTCCCTGCGTTAAGATATAAGCACTGTTATTTGATATATGAGTCTCTACTCAATAGGCGTGACTGTCAAGATGCCCCGCACCTATGACGCGACCAGGCGGCAGGAACAGGCGCGGGAGAACCGCGCCCGGGTACTCGGCGCCGCCCGCGCCCGCTTCCTCGCCGACGGCTACGCGGCCACGACAATCCCAGCCGTGGCCCGCGAGGCCGGCGTATCGGTCCAGACGGTCTACAAGGCGTTCGCGAACAAGGCCGGGCTTCTCAAAGCAGTGTTCGACGTGGCCGTCACCGGCGACGATCAGCCCATCCCGGTAGCCGGACGGGACCAGATCAAACGCATCCAGGCCGAGCCCGACCCTCAGAGCAAGCTGCGGATGTACGCCGAGTACTTCGTCCAGGGAGCCCAGCGCGCCGTCGCGGTGGGGCTCCTCGCCCGGGACGCCGCCAGCGGTGATCCCGCGGCCGCCGACGTGTGGGACCAGATCCAGCGGCAACGGCTCACCGGGATGGGCCAGTTCGCCCGCCACCTCCACGCCGACGGTCACCTGCCCGCCAGCACCACCGTCGAGGAAGCCCGCGACATCCTGTGGACCTTCACCTCCCCCGAGCTATGGAACCTTCTCGTCATCCAGCGAGGCTGGACACCGGCACACTACGGGCACTGGCTCGCCGGCATGCTCACCGCCGCCCTCCTCACCCCACAGCCGCCGCGAAGCTGACACCTAACACCACCCGACGTCAGCGCCGCGACCAGCGCTGGGCCTGGTCTTTGCTGGAAGCGGGCCGCCAAGGCTGACTGGTCAGGGCACGACCACAAGTTGCGAGTTCCCGCTGTGGAGCCCACGCCGCGACGGTGTTGCTGGTGCCGCTGGCCGCCGTTGCGGCGGTCGCGGTCATGGCCGGCCCTGCGGCCGCCTCCGGGGCGGAAAACACCCGCGGGATGACGTCGCGGGCGAGCCCCGCCCGCCCGGTCATCGCGTATGTGACCGGCGGTTCGGATACCGCGACGGTGACCCCGATCCGCACCGCGACCAACACCGCTCTCCCGCCGATCAAGGTCGGGAACGCAAATGAACTTCTGGAAACTATCGTGGTCACCCCGGACGGCACCACCGTCTATGTGGTCAACGAGCTTGCGAACACGGTGACCCCGATCCGCACCGCCACCAATACCGCGCTCCCGCCGGTCAAGGTCGGGAGTCTTCCCGTCGCGATCGCGATCACCCCGTAACGCCACGCAGCCCTCCTGCGGCCCGGCCGGGCTGCGGGAGGGCACCTCCATGGTGATGGTAAGTGACGCCACGCGCTCATGGTGAGGGACGGCCAACACACTTCCGGACCTCGCCAGTACTCAGCTGTCTTTCTGGCTGGGCTGGGCAGCTGGAGTTTCCGGTGCTTCTGGCTCCGTTTCGGCGAGCCGGACTGGCTCAACCTCACCATCGGCAGTTTGTTCCGGCGCCCCACTGGGGCCAGATCTTGTTGCGGTTTCCCCGGCAGGACTCCCATGGTCGCTGCCAAGACCCGGCCCGGGCGGGGCCTGAGCATCTTCGCGAGCGATCGCCGGTGCCACACCAAGCGCGGCCTGTTCCACCTCGATGATCGACTCGTTGCGCAACCTGGCTTCGTAGGCCTTCCACCCCCCACGGGCGCCGAACAGCCGCTTGGCCGAGACCAGGTAGACGACGAGCAACAGGTTGACCACCAGCGCCGCGACCCGCAACCAGGTGATCTTCACGATCAGGTCATAAATCTCATAGGGCAAGAACAGTGACGTTGCAGCGGCAGCGAAATATTCGCCCCAGCGTCGGCCCTGCCACAGCCCGACGGCCTCCACCAGTTCGATGACTGCGTACACGGCCAAGCCCATGGCCAGGTACAAGAGTGTCCGGGGGGTGAGGGTGAAGGTGTGCTGGATGAACCCGAGCAGCTTGGAATGGCTGACGTTGAAGCCAAGGTCCCGGTACAACGCACGGACCGCTGGCAGGTCGCTGTCGAACGCACGCTGGATGCCAGCCTTGTCGTTTCGGAACTGCCAAACGCCGTAGGCGGCGCCGCCCAAGACCAGGAAACGGACGAACCGCTCCACGGCAAACACCCGCAGCAGCATCTCGCTGCGCAGCTCCTTGCCCCGGCGTATCAGCGGGGCCTGCGCGGCCGGGCCACTGCCGGGCTGCCTGTCGGTCACGAACGCACCGCAGCGCAGGCAACGCCAGGCCGTCCCGCCCGGTGTCGTTGCCATCAGCCGGTCCCGCAACTGAGTCTCGTCCGGCGCGTAGGTCACGTGGCCCCGCCGGGCACAGCCGAAAAGATTCCAGTCCACATCGTCAACGATAGGCCCAGGCCCCTCCGCCCGTCGGCGGCTCGTATCACGCACCCGCATGGGCTCTGCCCTCCAAGCGAGCCTGCGTGACGACCCACAGACCGACCATCGGCCCCGCAACCTGTGTGGCCAGTCCGCCGCAAGTGGGTATCCGCGCCACAAGAGGCTAGTCCAATAAGGCGAAAATCCTGCGCACCATATCACTTGACCGCGATATCACCCTTACCCTGCAAGTCTGAAATGCCCATTACGTGGGATAATCGGCTCGTCCTTTAAGGGCATCCATTCACCTTCGCGCAACGCCATGACATTCAGACGACGATCAGGGTGAGGCAGCTGACTCCATCGCGCACCGCCTTGTCACCACCACCTTCCCCGGCCGCGGTCGTGGAGGCCCTGCCTGGTGGCGCCGTCTCGGTCAGGCCCGCTGACCTGAGCGCTGAGGTCGGCGGGGCTCGTGAAGGCGACGAAGATGCATTCCGTGCCCTGTACACGGACATCCAGCCTCGTCTGCTGCGCTACTTGTGGGCGCTGGTGGGTGCCGATGCCGAGGACGTGGCGTCGGAGACCTGGCTCCATGTCGCCCGCGACCTGCGGTCCTTCCACGGCGACTCGGACGGGTTCCGAGGGTGGGTCGCGACGATTGCCCGCCACCGCGCCACCGACCACATGCGCGCGCTGAAGCGCCGCCCCCGTCCAGCGGCGGTGCAGGCAGAGGATCTGGACTCCTGGGCGGCCCGCGACAACACCGAGGACCACGCGCTGGAAGCGGTATCCACAGACACGGCCCTCGCCCTGATCGCACGGCTCCCACGCGACCAGGCAGAGGCTGTCCTGCTGCACGTCGTGGTCGGGCTCGACGCGGTCCAGGCCGCCCGCTTGCTCGGCAAACGGCCAGGCGCGGTGCGGACGGCCTCGCACCGCGGCCTACGCCGGCTATCCGCCATGGTGAGCTCGGCAACGGCCCTCGGGGTGGTCCCGCAGCCGCTGATCCGTGTCCTGAGCGCCGCTGCCGCACCTTCCCACGCCAGCGAACTGGCACGCGAGGAGCAGGCGGTGGCCGCCTTCCAGGCGCACCTCACCCCGCTCCGCAGTCCCCCAGGACTGGCGCCCACCTCACCACTCGCGAAAGCCCTGACCACTAAGGCAGCCGTGGTCACGTTGGCGGCACTGACGGCCGGCGGGCTCGCCGTCACCGCGGTGCTGTCCACACCGACCAGGCAGGGACCAGCTCCCGGCAGCACCGGCAGTCACCTGGGAAGAGCCGCCTCGGCTCACGCGGGCGCCCCCGTTCCGGCGCCAGCACGGCACAGCCACACCGCGCCAGCAGCAACGCCGACGGTCACCGCCATAGCCCGGACCACCGCACCAGCGCGGCTCCCGGCCACCGCACGTGCACGGCTCCCGTTGTCTACACTCGTGCATCTGCCGACGTCGGTGCTGGCCAAGCTCCCGGTCTGGGTGCTGCGCAAGCTCCCGTGGCCTGTCCTGCGCCGGCTGCCGGCCTCGTTGCTCGCCACGCTCCCGCCGTCCGTCCACCGCCCGTTGCCAGTCCCGGTCCTGCGGCCTCCTCAGCCGTTGGTGCCGGTGCACCTCCCCACGCACGGCCCGGCGGTCCACAGCCAGCTCCCCGCCCATCCACGGTCGCCCGGCCCACGTTCTCACGCGGGGGTGCCCAACTCGGCCGGCCGCGCCGAGAGGGTGGTGCGAGGGGTTCGGGGGACTGTCATCCACTTGTGACGAGCCGCAGCTGACCGCTCGTCCCGCAGGTGTGAACGTGCGGCGTTGCCGCTATCCCTGGCTCCAGTCCACACCCCGGACAATGACCAGGCCGATGGCATCCTGCAGCTCACTGTCACCTCCACCACCGGCTGCCGCTGCCGCGGGCGCTGTGGGCGCTGTGGGCGCTGTGGGCGCTGTGGGGCGGTGTGGGTCTCCGCGGGTCGGTGGAGGGTTAGCACCGTGGGTGACGTCGTCATCGTTACCGCATCTAGACAAGATATTTCATTGAAGTGTCACTCTCTTGCATACATATGTTCATAGATGTACGTTGCGGGCAATAGCCCGACGTTCAGCTCGTCGAGGCAGGGCAATCGACCACGGGACGCCCGGGGCGGGCGTCGTGCCGTTGCGGCACACAAGGGACCAGCGGTCTCCAGCACGACCGGACGGGGGCCACCATCGGGCCCACAGCGTGCGGGCCCGGCATTGGATTGGGACAGCCCATGTATCACCGCATCACCCGCAGCCACACAGACCGGGCTTCACACCACACGACCTCGGCCATCCGCCGTGCCCTCACCGCCGGTCTCGCGATGGCGCTGGCCACGCTCTGGCTCGGAGCGAACCCGGCCACGGCCAGCACCGTGGCGGCACCGTTAGCGACTCGGGCTGCGGCCGCAGCACCGGCAACCGCCAAGACGGCAACCAGCACCGCGCCGGAAACCGCCGGGGCACCGGTTCCGTTCACCGAATACGCCGCGGTGCACGCGGCAACGAACGGAACGAAGCTGGCCCCCGACTACAACTTTGGCAGCCTGGCCTCGGAGGCAACGGGCCGACGGGCGGTGGAACTCGTCGGCCTGGGCCAGTACGTGGCGTTCACCCTGAAGGCCCCGGCCAACGCGGTGGACTTCCACTACGCGATCCCCGACTCGCTGACCGGCGGTGGCCTGACCGACCCGCTGGACCTGTACGTGAACAGCACGCTGACCACGTCGCTGTCGCTCACCTCGGCCTTGAGTTGGCTGTACGGGCCGTACCAGTTCACCAACACGCCGAGCGTCGGCGAGGCGGACACCGACGTCCCACACGACTTCTACAACGACGTGCGTTACAAGTTCAGCTCCACACTGCCCGCCGGGACGGTGGTCAAGCTGCAGGTGGACCAGGGTGACGACGCGCCATGGTATGTCATCAACACTGCGGACTTCCAGAAGGTGGCCGCGCCGGTGCCGTCCCCGTCCGGCTACATCAACGTCACCCAGCCGCCGTACAACGTCGACAACACCGGGGCCACCGACGTCACCAGCGCGCTGCAGAACGCGATCAACGCGGCCTCCTCGGCCGGGACAGGTGTCTACCTCCCCCAGGGCACCTACCAGATCAGTCAGCCGCTGAACGTCAATAACGTGTCAGTCGCCGGGGCCGGTGAGTGGTACACCGAGTTGACCGGGTCGAACGTTGAGTTCGCCGGCCAGATCGGGTCAGCCAGCACGAACGTCCACGTGTCCAACCTGTCGATCTTCGGCAACGTCAGCGACCGCAACGACTCCGACGGCCAGGTCAATGGCTTCAACGGCGGGTTCAGCAACTCCACGATCTCCAATGTGTGGATCCAGAACACCAAGGTCGGCGCGTGGATCGTCGGGCCCGTCACCAACCTGACCATCTCCCACCTGCGGATCCAGGACACCACCGCCGACGGCATCAACTTCGATGCGGCGGACGGGGCGATCACCAGTTCGACGATCGAGGACAACTTCCTGCGCAACACCCAGGACGACGGCCTCGCGCTCTGGTCGCAGAATGCCGAGGACTCCGGCATCACGATCACCCACAACACCGTGGACTCCCCCGGACTGGCCAACAACATCGGCATCTACGGCTCCGGCGACGGTGACACGGTCAGTGACAACCTGCTGCAGGACACCGTGACCCGTGGCGGCGGCATCGGAATCGGGCAGCGGTTCGGCGCGGTGCCCATGAACGGGACACTGACCATCACCGGCAACACGCTGGCGCGTACCGGCCAGTTCGACCCGGGGTGGAACTACGGCGTCGGCGCGATCTGGTTCTGGCCGCAGCAGGGGAACATGAACTCGACCGTCAACATCACCAACAACAAGATCACGAACAGCCCGTACGAGGCGTTCCAGTTCCAGAACCAGAACGGTTACGTGGGCTCACAGGTAACCAACCCGCCGGACACCGGCAACTCGGTCAGCGGCGTCACGATCAGCGGCAACACCGTCAGCCGGGTCGGCACGTTCGTGTTCCAGGACCAGGCACCCGGCTCGGCTACGGTGTCCAGCACCACCGCGGCCGGGGTCGGTGACGCCGGGGTGTTCACCTGCGGCCCCGGGTTCACCCTCACCGACGGCGGTGGCAACTCCGGGTTCTCCACCACCGCCTGCGGTATGCCAGCCGCGAGCCCGCTGTGGGTCTACCCGACCGTCACCACCTTCGAGAGCGCGAACGTCGGCCAGGCCACCCCGGCCCAGCAGATCGCGATCATGAATACAGCCAGCAGCACCGCGTCGCTCGGCGCCATCTCAGCGAGCAGCGGCTTCACCGTGTCCCAGGATCCGTCCCACCCCTGCGGGACCAGCCTGGCACCCACGGTCCCGGCGTCGGTCGCCCCATGGTGCATGGTGGACGTGTCATTCACCGCGCCCGCGGCCGGCATCACCGAGGGCACCCTGACCATCAACAGCAACCAGCCGGGCAGCCCGGCCACCGTGCGACTGATGGGCAGCACCGGGGCGGTCAACAACGTCATCAACCCGCCGACACTCACCCCGAGCAGTCTCACCTTCGGCTTCCAGAACGTCGGATCCACGTCCGGGGCGCAGACCACGACCGTGACCAACCCCGGCCAGTCCACCATCGCGATCAACTCGGTGACCACCACCGGTCCCTACGCCGACACGACCACCTGCGGTACCACCCTGGCGGCGGGGGCATCGTGCACCGTGTCGGTGACGTTCGCCCCGACGGCGGGCGGCGCGCAGAACGGCACGCTGCAGCTTGCCAACAGCGCTACCGCCACCCCGGTCGAGGCGGTGCTGACCGGGACCGGCGTCACGCCCACCACGAACCTGGCAGCCTCGGCGACGATGACCGCCAGCGGGTACACCGCCGGATACCCACCGTCGGCTGCCAATGACGGGAACGCCGACTCGTACTGGGAGTCCACTGACAACGCCTTCCCACAGTGGCTGGAGGCCGACTTCGGCGCCTCAGTATCAGTCGGGTCGATGACAGTCGACCTGCCGCCGCTGAGCGACTGGCCCGCCCGGACCCAGACATTCTCGGTCCAGGCCAGCTCCGACGGCACCACCTGGACCACCATCGTGCCGTCGGCCGGATACACGTTCGACCCCAGCACCGGCAACACCGTCACAATCAGCCTGCCCACCACGACCCTGCGATACCTGCGGCTGTACTTCACCGCGAACACCGGCTGGCCAGCCGGGCAGGTGTCCGAACTGGAGGTGTTCCCCGGTGGCGGCACGGGCGCCCACTACGCACGGGTGTCCGCCCGCTGAGGACTGACGGGGTGACCCTCATGTAGCCAGTGGACCGTCAGGCGATCAGCGATCGCCTGACGGTCCGGTCAGGCGCCGTTGGTCTCATGAGAGTCCGTGATGATTCCGAGTTCCTCTCGCACTGTCTCCAGAAATGCAATTCTGGCGGCACTGTAATCACGGTCGGCGGAGTGCGTCGCCTTGTGGGCCGTATCCCATAGATGGTCAGCCGCCTCCCGGGCCTTCGGTGACCCAAGCAGATAGATCTCCTCGCATGCCATGCCGAACTCGCCATGAAGCCGGCCCTTTCGTTCCCTGGCGTCGGCAACCAGCTGCTGTGCGGCTTCGGCGGCCTTGTCCAGGTCAGGTGAAGCTCCCTGCATGCGGTCTTGCTGGCGGCGGATGCGCTCGAGGTTCTTTGCGACCGTGCGCTCGTCATCCACGGCGTCGAGAAACTCTCTTGCCAGTCGTACGAACCTGCCGTAGGTGGTGCGGCGCTGTTCGGCGAACCGGTATGCGTCTTCGCGCCGCACCTGCTCTCGCCGCTCCTGTTCTTGCCTGGCGTATTGCTGTTCTTGCAGCGCCACCGAGTTCGCGAAGGCCCGGCGGGTGGCGAGCGACTGCGCGACGATCGCCCCGGCGATTCCTAATACCGCGACGACCAGTGCCGCTCCGCCGGAGATCAATGCCGCCGTCACTGCTGAACTCACTGTTACCCCCGGAGGTGGTGGTGTCCGCCAGCTAACTGTCCCGCCTTGCTGCGCTCTGAGTCCTCGGCAAGTTTTCGGCAAGTCTGCCATGTGAGCCTGTCGATGGTGGGCCGGAGTTCTTGGTGCTTACTGGTGCGTAGATCTGCCCGCCCAGGGCCGGTGGTGGGCCGCCCCGCGCTTTCCGGACGGGTAATCCGCGGTCAGTTCATGCCGCTGCCTGCAGGCTCAGATACTCGTCGTGGACCTCTTGCGGGGTCCGGTACCCGAGGGCCGAATGGAGACGCTTGC
>DASYYE010000591.1:0-7790 GCA_035946955.1 Streptosporangiaceae bacterium
CGATGTTCATCGCGGGGTTTGGGTGCTCGACGTGGAGGGTGGGCGGCAGCACCCCGTGCTCGACCGCGAGCACCGCCTTGATGAGCCCAGCGACCCCAGCGGCAACATCGAGGTGGCCGATGTTGGACTTCACCGACCCGATCGCACAGTAGCCAGTCCGGTCGGTGCCCTCGCGGAAAGCCCGGGTGAGCGCCGCGACCTCGGCAGGGTCACCAAGGGCGGTACCGGTGCCGTGTGCCTCCACGTAGCCGATCGTGGCGGGGTCAACGCCAGCGGCTTCGTGTGCCGCGCGGATCACCGCTGACTGACCCGTGACACTCGGCGCTGAGTAGCCCACCTTGGCGCTGCCGTCGTTGTTGACGGCGCTCCCCTTGACCACCGCGTGGATCCGGTCGCCGTCTCGCAGCGCACCGGCCAGTCGCTTCAGCACGACCACGCCCACGCCGTCGCCGTGCACGGTGCCGCTGGCGGCCGCGTCGAACGCCCGGCAGCGTCCGTCGCGGGAGTTGATCCCCTCGTCGAAGTGCCGGTAGCCGGCCCGGGCAGGAAAGGTCGCGGACACCCCGCCCGCAAGCGCCACATCACAGTCGCCGCTCAACAGGCCCTGCACCGCGAGGTGCACGGCCACCAGCGACGTCGAGCACGCCGACTGCACACACACGCTGGGACCGTCCAGGTCCAGCTTGTAGGAGGTGCGCGTGGTCAACTGGTCCTTGTCGTTGCCCAGCAGCACCTCATGCGCGTCCGGCGAGTACGCCAGGTCCCGCATGGGGCGGCTGAGGTAGGTGCTCGCGCTCGACCCCGCATACACGCCTATGCCGCGGGTGAGCGCTGGATCGATGCCCGCGTGTTCCAGAGCTTGCCTCGCGCACTCCAGGAACAGTCGTTGCTGCGGGTCGATGAATGCCGCCTCACGCGGGCTGTAGCCGAAGAACGCCGCGTCGAACATGTCGGCGTCGGGCAGGTACCCCTTGGCTGGCACGTACCGGGGGTCGCCCACGACCTCCGCCGGGATCCCTTCCTCGGCCAGTTCCTGCGCGGAGAAGAAGGACACGGCCGATACGCCGTCACGCAGCAACTGCCAGTACTCCTCGACGTCGGCAGCGCCGGGGAAACGGCCTGCCATACCGATGACCGCGACGTCGGTGCCGTCCAGGTCCGGCTCGCCGTCCACCGGTTCCCCCGCACGGTTGGTCGCAACGCTCACCGTTTGTCCCCCATCCTCGATCGTCGCTGACGCAGCCTGGCGTGCCCGCTGGTAACGCCGCTGGCCTCACGTGCCCGGTCCGGGGCGGTGCCCCCGCCGCCCAGGTACCGCGCAAGCGCGGCGATCGTCGGGTGTTCCAGCAGGGCCACGGGTGGCACATCGACCCCGAGCCGCTCCCGCAGGAGGCTGGTGACCTGGATCAACCGCATTGAGTGGCCACCCAGGTCGAAGAAGTTGTCAGTGGTCCCCAGGTCGTGGACACCGAGTACCTCTTGCCAGATGGCCGTGATGTCGCGCTCCATGGCGTTGGCTGCAGGGACGTGTTCGGAGCCGGCGCGGACCGCGCCGGCCTCGATCTGCGGCAGGGCTGCCCGATCGACCTTCCCGTTGGCGGTGAGCGGGAACGACGCCAGCACACCGATGTGGCTGGGCACGAGCGGGCCAGGCAGCACCTGCTGGAGGAAGTCCCGCAGCTCACCGACGGACGGTGGGTCGCCCGGCGTCGCGGGGATCACGTACGCGTCGAGACGATGGTCACCGCCGGGCTCCCGCTGGGCCCGCGCGACCGCCGCACGCACTCGAGGATGGCGCGACAGCGCGGACTCGATCTCGCCCAGCTCGACCCGGTAGCCCCGGATCTTCACCTGGCTGTCAGAGCGCCCCAGCACATAGAGGGCTCCGGCCGGGCCGTAGCGTGCCAGGTCCCCGGTCCGGTACATCCGGGCGCCAGCCTCAGCGGTGAAAGGGTCGGGGATGAAGGATTCCGCGGTGAGGCCGGGCCGGTCAGCGTACCCGCGCGCCAGCCCATGCCCACCGATGAACAGCTCCCCGACCACGCCGGCCGGCACCGGACGCAACTCGGTGTCGAGCACATAGATCCGGGTGTTGTCGATAGGGCGCCCGATGCTGACCGGGCCGTCCTCCGTGGCGAGCTCACCGCAGGCCGACCAGATGGTGGTCTCGGTCGGGCCGTACATGTTCCACAGGCAGCGCACGAGCGGGCGCAGGCGGGCCGCAAGCTCCGCGGGTACCGCCTCGCCTCCGACGAGGGCAGTGAGCGTGGGTGACCCGGTCCAGCCCCAGGCAAGGAGCATCCGCCACGTGACCGGGGTGGCCTGGAGCACCGTGGCGGCTGCACTGGCCACCAGGTCCGCCAGTGCGTGCGGGTCGGCTGCCTCCTGGCGGCTCGCGATGGTGACCCTGGCCCCGACCGTGAGCGGAAGGTAGAGCTCGAGCGCGGCGATGTCGAACGACAGCGTGGTCACGGCCACCAGCACGTCCTCCGCTGCGAGGCCGGGGTTGCGCGCCATCGACCGCAGGAAGTTGGCGAACGCGCTGTGTGGGACTTCGACACCCTTGGGACGGCCCGTCGACCCTGAGGTGTGGAGCACGTAGGCAAGCTGGCCTGGCGCGACCTGGAGGTGGAGGTCGTCCGCGCGCTGGGCATCGATTGCCTTGCGGTCAGCGTCCACGGAGACGGCGCGCGCCGCGGTCTCCGGCAGGCTGGCCATGAGCCGGTCGCAGGTGATGATGATCGGCATCCGGGTGCCCGCGACGATGCTGCGGATGCGTTCGTCCGGCAGGGCTGGGTCGACCGGTACGTAGGCGGCACCGGCCTTGTGCACCGCGACCATGGCGATGACCATCGAAATGCCCCGGTCGAGGCAGATGCCCACCCGGGCCTCACTGGTCGTGCCCAGCTGGCGCAGGTAGCGCGCGAGCTGGTTGGCAGCGGCGTTGAGTTCGCTGTATGTCGTCGCCTGCCCGTTGGCCGTGACGGCCACCCGGTTTGGCGACTGGCGTGCCTGCGCCGCCACCAGCTCGTGAGCCGCTGAGGTTCCCGGACCGGCGGTCTCGGTGCGGTTGAGCTCGACGGTCAGGCGCCGCGCCTCAGCCTCGCCGACCAGGCACAGCGACCTGACCGTCCGCTGCGGGTCTGCGCTGGCGGCGTGGGCGACCGCCACGACCTGGTCGAGCAGGCAGCTGGCCATACCGTCGTCGACGCGGCCGGTGTCGTACTCCAGAGTCATCCGCAGGCCGCCGCCCGGGAGAGCCAGACAACCCAGCTTGACAGTGAACGGGCCGGTCCAGGCGCAGACGTCCTCGACGGTGAACGACACCTCCTCCCCCCCGGCGCGGTGGGTCTTGGTGAACTCGAACCCCCACTTCGGATGGGCGGGAGCCCCCGGAACCTGCCAGTCGATGACCTCGGGCACGGCAGTCAGGTCGTCGATCACCTGCTCGGCCTGGCGCCGGACCATTTCGAACTGGTCCGCTTCACCGAGCCGTGCCAGCACCGGCAAGACTGTCGCGCAGGGTCCGACGACCGGAGCGAGTTCCTGGTAGACGCGGCCATCCGCCACCCAGCCGGTTGCGACCTCTGTGTGCCGGGTCTGCTGCCAGAGGACGACCTGCCAGCATGCGAGCACCGCCGCGGGATCTGAACCGGCGAGCTTGCCTGGCGCCAGGGTGACCGAGTGTCCCGCCCAGGCTGCCGCTGACCCGGCGGGCGCTTTCTCGAACGGCAGGCGGTCGGCGCGGGCATCGTGTGCCCGCAGGTGACGGGGGTCGGTGCCGTGCTCGGCCAGCGCGGCCTGCCAGGCCGCGAACTGGGCGTACGGCGGAGGCGGTGCCACGTTGCCACCTCGGTAGGCGGCGGCCACCGCAGCCGCCACGTTGCCCAGGCTGCGGGCGTCGGCACACAATGCCGGCAGGGTCAGCGTGAGGACATGGCGGTCGGCGTCGAGCCGGACCAGTGTGGCGCGCAGGGCTGGAGCCCGCCCGGCGTCGTCTGCGCGGTAACGGTCCCACACCGGGGGGTGGGCTGGAACCCCACCCGTATCGATCACTGTGATCGTGACGGTGTCGTGGTCGCCCATTCCCTGCACCAGCCCCGCGCCTGGCGCGGGACATGTGAATGTGGCGCGCAGCATGTCATGGCCGTGGACCACCCGGGCCAGCGCACCGCGCAGCCGGCGCAGGTCGAGCGGGCCGTCGATGCGCACCACGCACGAGGCGCCGAAGGCCGCGCCGGCCCGCACATGGGACCAGATGTGACGCTGCTGCGGCGACAGCAAGAGCCCGTCCATCTCAGCGACCTCCGTGGTCGTCGCTGGCGGCGGTGGCGGGCGCCATGAAACGGTCGAACAGCGCACGCGCTGTGGCGGCCCGGTCCCTCGTGGCGGCGCGGCGGTCCTGCTGGACGGCCTCGCGGGCCAGCTCATCGACACGGCCGTCCGGCCGGGCCGCCATGGCCTCGAGCAGCGACCGGAGCTGGTTGGTGATCGACCTGCCCGTTGCGGGGGCGAACACGTCCGCGTTCATTGTCAGCCCGCCCCGCAGGACCGTCTCGGTGTGGACCACGTGCAGCGACAGGTCGTAGGTCGTGACGTCGGGGTGCAGTTCGCATACTTCGATGTCGAGGCCTGCCGGGCACTGCGGCCGGGCATGCGCCCGTTGGTAGGTGATCTGCACCTGGAACAGCGGTGGCCGGTCGAGCCGCCGCGGCGGTCGTAGCGCCTCGACGAGCCGGTCGAACGGCATCTCCTGGTGCGCGGACGCGGCGAGGGTCACCTCGCGGACCCGGGTCAGCACATCCCTGACGGTGTCCTGGCCGACGACGCGGGTCCGCAGCACCACCTGGTTGGTGAGGAAGCCGAGGAGTCGCTCGGTCTCGAGCCGGCCCCGGTTGGCTACGTCCGTGCCGACGACCAGGTCAGACTGGCCGCTGCGGTCGTACAGCACGATCAGGAAGGCGGCGAGCAGCACCATGAACGGGGTGACTCCCTCGTCAGCACCGAGCTGGACAACGTGCCGTGTCTGCTCGGGCGGCAGCTCGAATGGGATGGTCATCGCGGCGAAGACCGGCACCATCGGCCTGGGGTGGTCGTAGGGCAGTGTGATGCCCTCCGGGGCGCCGTACAGGTGCTGGCGCCAGTAGTCCACCTCCTCATCGAGCGCGGGGCCGGCCAGCCACTGCTGTTCCCATACGGCGTAGTCCACGTACTGGATGGATGGCGGCTCGTCCGGATGCGGTGCACCGTCCAGGACCGCCGTATAGCGCTGCCATATCTCATCCAGCAGCAGTCCAGTGGACCAGGCATCGGTGATGATGTGGTGCATCGCAACCACGACGAGGTGCCGGTACGGGGTGAGCCGGATCAGCTGGACCCGCACGAGGGGGCCGCGGTCCAGGTCGAAGCGGCGCGCCGCGGCGTGGTCGGTGAGCCGCTGGGCGGCCTCGCCCTGCGCGGCCTCACCAAGGGCCGACAGGTCAGCCAGTGGCGCCGGTCCGCCCCCGTAGGCCTGTACCACCTGTGCCGGGATGCTGTCGTGCTCGCGGAATGTCGTGCGCAGCACCTCGTACTGGCGCATGACTCCCGCGAATGCCCGGCGCAGCGCCACGACGTTCAGCGGCCCGTCGACGGTGAGCACCAAGGTCACATGGTGCAGCGGCAGCCCGCCGAGGATCCGGTCGAGGTACCACAGGCGCCGCTGTGCGTAGGAGAGCGGGGCCGTGCTGGAGCGGCCGACGGGGGTGATGGGCGGGAGGACCGATGCCGCCGGTCCACCGTGGCCTGCTGCCAGGTACGCGGCGAAACCTGCTGGCGTCGGCGCGGCGAACAGGGCCTGGACCGGTGGCTCGGCCCCGAACACCTGGCGCACCCGGGCCAGGACTTGGAGAGCGAGGAGGGAGTGCCCGCCAGCATGGAAGAAGTCTGTGCCGTCGTCGACTCCTTGGGTGCCCAGCACATCGCGCCAGATGCCGATCAGCAGTTCCACCGCGGGCGATACCGCCGCCGTCCCCGGCGGTGCCTCTGGGGCGCCGGGCGGTACAGGCGTGGTGGTGGCCAGTCTGGCCCGGTCGACCTTCCCGTTCGGGGTCAGGGGAAGTGCGTCCACCAGGCGCACCACAGCGGGCACTGCGGGTCCTGGCAGCCGGGCCCTGGCGAAGGCCAGCAGGTCAGCCGGTGTCACTGCGCCGACGATGTGGGCGGCGAGGCGCAGATCACCGGTGCCCCATGCGCTGGCGACCACGGCGACCGCCGACACACCTGGGTGCCCGGCCAGCGTCGCCTCGACCTCGCCGAGTTCGATCCGGTGTCCTCGCACCTTGACCTGGTCGTCGCGGCGCCCGACGAACTCGAGGACGCCCTCGCAGGTCCACCTGGCCAGGTCCCCGGTACGGTACAGGCGGCCGCCTGGCGGGCCGAACGGGTCGGGGACGAACCGCTGCGCCGTGAGCGCTGGGCGGCCGAAGTACCCCCGGCCGACCTGGGCGCCGCCCAGGCACAGCTCGCCGGTGGCGCCGGCCGGCACGGCCCGCTGAGAGGTGTCGAGCACATACGCCTGGATCCCGCTGACCGGCTGGCCGATGGGGACGCCGACCGCGTCCGAGGCGAGGGCGCTTGGGCGCACGCGGTCAGCGGTCGCCGTGCCCCAGTCCACCAGCACCTGGCGGGCCGCCGCTGGTGAGAGCACGGGCAGGTCACCGATGCGCTGGTGGGGCGAGGCCGCGATAGCGGCGAGCAACGTCAGGTAGCCGTCCAGCATGCGCCCAGCCGTCGCCACCTCGAACAGGTCGGACCGGTAGTCCAGGGTGACCACGAGCCCGTCGCCGTCCTCCAGGACCACCATCGACAGGTCGAAGTGGACCTCTGGCGGGCCAGCGGGCACTGGCCGGGCCGTCAGGCCTGGCAGCTCCCAGCGCAACGGTGGCGTGTTGTGCATGACGAACATGACCTGGCACACCGGCGGGTGCGCGCTCGTACGTTCGACTCCCAGCTCATCGACAACCAGCTCGAACGGCACCTCCTGGTGGGCGTAGGCGGCGAGGGTGCCCTCCCGTGCCCGGCGCAGCAGCATCAGGAACGGGGGGTCGCCGTCGAGCTCCAGCCGTAGCGCCACGGTGTTGACGAAGCAGCCGATCAGGTCCTCGAGCGCGCGGTGGTCCCGGCCAGCGACGGGAGTGCCGACGGTCACGTCTGTCTGCCCGGAGTAGCGGTGGAGCAGGGTATGGAACGCCGCGAGCAGGGTCATGAACAACGTCGCGCCCTCGCGCCGCCCGAGTGCGCGCAGCGCGGCCACGATGTCGGGACGGACCCGGCGCTGCACGCTGCCACCGGTGAAGGACGGAGCGGTCGGCCTCGGGTGGTCCGTGGGCAGGAGCAGTACTCCGGTGCCGCTGAGCTGGTCCTTCCACCAGTCCAGCGCCTCGCGGAGCCGGCCGTCGGACAGGCGCCGACGCTGCCATTCGGCATAGTCGGCGTACTGGAGTGGCAGCTCAGGCAAGGCCGCGGACCGCCCCTCGGCGCACGCGGCGTACTGCGCGGATACCTCCCGCAGCAGCACCGCGTGTGACCATCCGTCGGCCACGATGTGGTGGAGCGACAGCAGGAGGGCATGGTCGTCACCGGCCACCGCCACCACCACAGCGCGCAGCAGCGGTCCCTTGGTGAGATCGAACGGATATCGCGCCTGCGACTCGACCAGCCAGCGCAGCCTGTCCTCGCGGACCCTTGGGGGCAGTCCTCGCAGGTCCACCAGGGGAGCGGTCACTGCCATCCGTGGCTCGACCCGGGCA
>DASYYE010000592.1:0-7225 GCA_035946955.1 Streptosporangiaceae bacterium
GAGCAGTTTGGCCGCGAGCGCCGCTGCGGTGGCGTCGGCACCGCTGCCCGGGGCGGCGAGCCCGGCAGCCGCGTCGACCATGTCGTCCATGCCGAGCAGGGAGGAACGCGTCCGCAGGTCCGGCCACACCCCTTCCTGCACCCCGGCGACTACGACCACGTCCCATTCCAGGCCCTTGGACCGGTGCGCGGTCAGGATGGACACCGCGTCGGAGTCCGGGGCCTGCCGCGCGAGGGTGTCCCCGGGGATCTCCTGGCCCCGCAGGCTGTCCAGGAACAACCGCGGTGAGCCGGGCGGCAGCCGCTCGGTGAACCGGGCCGCCGCGTCGAACAGTGCGCAGACCGCGTCCAGGTCACGGTCGGCCGCAGCGCCGCGCGGCCCCCCGCCCGCGCTCGTGGCCTGCCACGCCGGGCCGAGCCCCGAGGCGTCCCACACCGCCCACAACATGTCGTGGGCGCTCCCGGACGCTGCTGTCCGGCGGGCCGCAGCGAGCAGTTCCGCCACCTTGCGCGCCGCGTCCGCAGCCGCCCCATCGAGCAGGACCAGCTCCCGGGGGTCGGCCAGCGCGGTGGCCAGCGGCCCAGCATCGGCGACGACGCCCTGCGCCCCCAGCGAGCGGCGGAGCCGTCGCAGGCCGAGCGCGTCCGTGCCGCCGAGCGGGCCGCACAGCAGTTCGGTCGCGGCCTCCTCGTCGAGGGTGGCCGGGAACAGCGCGCAGCGCATCAGCAGGAGCAGCGGCCGCACGCCGGGCTCGGCCTCCAGCGGCAGCTCGTCACCGGCCACACTCACCGGCACGCCAGCCGATGTCAGCGCACGGCGCAGCGGCGAGACATGGTGCACCACCGACCTGACCAGCACAGCCATGGATGCCCAGGGCACGCCGTCGCGCAGGTGCGCCTGCCGGAGCACGTCGGCCACGGCCGCCGCCTCCTCGTTCACACTGCCCGCCATGATGACACGGACCTCGCCCGGGGACGGCGTGCTGGCCGGCAGGAGGTCGCGGTGCCCACCGACGCGGCGGGCAGGCCAGGAGCCACCGGGCTGCGCACTCGCGGCCACCTCGGGGGACAGCGGGGTTTTGTATGTGGTCTTTGCTGACGGTGAGGCGGGCGGCGCCGGGAGCCGGGCGGCGACACGGCGCGACGCCGCGAGCAGCACCGGCCCGCTGCGCCTGCAGACCCGCAGCGCGAGGACGTCGGCGGGCCGGCCATCAGCGGCGCGGAAGCGGTCGGGAAAGCGGCCGAGCGCCCCGGAGTCCGCGCCGCGGAACGCGTAGATCGACTGGTCCGGGTCACCCACCACGACCAGGTCCGCGCCGCCCCCCGCCAGCGTGTGCAGCAGCTCCTCCTGGGCCGGGTCGGTGTCCTGGTACTCGTCCACACAGACCAGGTCATAGGCCTGCCGTTCACGCGCCCCGGCACCGTTGCGGGCCAGCAGCGCCGCCGCGATCCGGATGACCTCCGCGTAGTCATAGGCGGGGACAGGCGCGAGGTCGAAACGCGCGGCGTAGCGCCGCATGAACGCCCCGGCCGCCACCCACTCTTCACGCCCATACTCGTGGCCCAGCTCGGCCAGGCCACCGCCGTCGAGCCCGCGCTCGGCCGCGCGCAGGACGAAGTCCCGCAACTCGGCGGCGAACCCCGCGGTGACCAGGGCGGGCCGCATCCGCTGCGGCCACCGCACCCCGCCGTCCTCGGCCTCACCGCGCAACAGCCGCCGCACCTCCAGCAACTGCTCCGGACCGGGCAGCAGCGTCGGTGGGTCTTCACCGGCCAACACGAACTCCCGCCGCAGCAGTGCCCAGGCGTAGCTGTGGAAGGTCATGGCCAGCGGCTGGCGGGTGGTGCGGCACAATCGCGCGGTGATCCGCTCCCGCAACTCCGCGGCCGCCTTGCGGCTGAACGTGAGCACCAGCACCCGCTCAGGGCTGGTGCCGCGGCGGAGGACGCGGTCGGCGACCGTCTCCACGATCGTCGTGGTCTTGCCCGTGCCCGGCCCGGCCAGCACGAGCAACGGGCCGCCCACGTGGTCCACCACGGCCTGCTGGGACGCGTCCAGCACGGGGGCCTCCGCCGCCCGCAGGGGCGTGCGCAGCAGGCGGTAGGCGGGTGCGTGCGCGTCCATGTCGTACCGCATTCCAGCAGAAGGCACTGACAGTGCTAGTCCCGCTCGCCTCCGGGCCGCCGGTGACCGCCGCCTTCCCTCCTCGCTCCCACGCTCGCTGGTCGCTCGTCAGTCCAGGCGGCGGGGCGGCCCTTCGGCTCGCGGGGAGGGCTGCGGGGGCCAGCGGGCACGGCGCATGTTGACGCCACGGGGGGCGCCATCGGCGGCACGGCGCAATGGCGTCGCCTCCGCCTGGTAGCGGGCGAGCGCCTCATGCTCGTGGCCCGCCAGCAACGACCCGTCCCCGTGGACCACCCGCCACCAGGCCACACTGCCACCCCACTGGGACATCACGCGTCCCACCTGGCGCGGGCCACCCTCACCGAGGTACTCGGCGATGTCACCGTAGGACATCACCCGGCCCGGCGGGATCTCCTCCACCACCCGCAGCACCCTGTCCGCGAAGTCGGGCAGTTCCGACCCCCGGACGGCCCCGCCCATTCCTAACCCCACCGGGAACGGGACCGGACCGCCAGCAGGCGCACCCCGCACACCCACGCCACAGACAGCGACACCAGCCCGAGCACGCAGTAGACCACCAGCGCCCCGCTGCTGCGCGGCGCCACCGGCGCTGGCGGGACAGCACCTGGGCCGCCGCCGAAGTACGAACCCACACCGGCGCCCCGGCCGGTGGGGGTGTCATGGGCCAGGCGCCTGGCCTCGGCGAGTGCGGCGGCAGCGTCCACGGTGCCGAACCCGACCCGCTGGCTGTAGCCATGCGGCGGCCGGTGCGTCGTGCTGGCGGTGATCGCGTCGTCAACCAGGGCCGGCGGCATCGCCGGGAAGCGGGCCTTGACCAGGGCCGCGACACCAGCGGTCAGCGCACAGGCCGGGCTCGTCCCGCTCACCAGCCAGTACTTGCCATCCCTGCCCTGCGCCGGGACACGGACCCCAGGCGCCGCCACCTGCACCGACAGGTTGTCACTGGAGAAAGTCGCGGGCGCGCCCGACTGGCCGACCGCTGCCACGCCCAGCACGCCCGGGTAGTCGGCCGGGAACGAGTACGGGGCGTGGCCCTGGTGCGTGGAGGTCTGCGTCCCCCCGGAGTTGCCTGCCGAGGCGACCACGACGACACCAGCGTCCACCGCGGACTGGAGCGCGGCACGCACCGGCTGGCTCGCCCCGCCATAGCCCAGGGACATGCTGATGACGCCCGCGCCATGGCGGACCGCGTAGGTGATGGCGGTCGCGAGGTTCTGCTGGACACGGGAGGCCGGCTCCCGCTCGTACTTGGTGAACTGGGGGTCGGACTGGTCGGTGACCACACGGATCGACAGCACCTTGGCCTGCGGCGCCATACCGATGATCCCGCTCGACCCCCCGTCGGCGTGCCCGTGGCCCGCCACCAGCGAGGCCATCCAGGTGCCGTGCACACCCCAGTTCGCGTTCGACAGTGCAGTGCTCACGCCACTGAGGTCGGGGCCGGTCCGTACCGAGCCGCGCAGGTCGGAGACATTGGGGTCCACCCCGCTGTCGATCACCGCCACCGTCACACCCTGGCCCTGTGTGACCTGCCAGGCCTGCTGCGCGTGGACCGCGTCCAGCACCCACATCTCCTGGTCTCGCACTGAGTCCGCACCCGCCGGCCCTGCCGTCACAGCCGCGACCAGCAACCCGGCAGCCACCAGGACCAGCGTCCGGACCGCCACCCGGCCCGCCCCTAACACCCGGGGCTCCCCGGGCAGTGTGGCAGTGGCGGCGGGTCCCCCAGATGTGACGCCACGTCCTGGGCCACCCCGGACACCAGGCCCTGCATCTCAGCCCGCGTATAGGAGTCATCGGCCGTGCCCACCCACGGCCTGCCATCGGCGTAGCCGACGGTGGCCAGCACGAGGTAGGGGCCGGCAACATGGTCCCAGGGCAGCCGCTGGCCGGTGCCCACGAACCTGGCCACCACCGTCCGGCGGAACGGGACCGGGCGCACGGTCACAGCCGAACGGCGCCCGCTCAGCGCCCGCAGGACCACTCCCTCGCCCCCGGGCTTGTCCAGCACCGCCACAGCCACAGTCGTGGCCAGTTCCTCGGTCGCGTCCTCGTAGGTCGCGCGAAGCACCGCCCGGCAGCCCTGCGTGCTGAGCTGCTGCGTCAGCCAGGCGTCCGCCACGCCCTGGCACGAGGTCCTGCGGGTGATGCCGACCCGGTGCGCCGTCAGGTTCAGCCCGATGCCGCCGCCAAAGGCCGCCCCGGACAGGCTGTACGGCAGCTTCGACGGGAACACCTGGCCAGCGGGCCACGCCCGCCAGCGGTTCGCCACCTCCCAGGCCATGATCTGCGCGCGCTGTGAGGCCGTGAAAGTCCGTGGCAGGAACTGCGCCGCGACACCCAGCCCGCCCGCCACCAGCCCGGCCAGGCCCAGGGCCAGGCCAGCCAGCAGGAGAGCAGGCCGCTCCCAGGCACCCCGCCGCCCAAACGCGACACGCCGGCTCAGGGCAGGGGGCTGTGCCCGGCCACGGCGCCCGCGCTGCGCAGCAGGCCCATCGGCGACGCCGGACTGGCCCAATGCTACGGGCCGCGTCAGCGGCGGCTGGACAGGTGCCTGGCCATTGGCCTGCCAGGTGGACGGGCTGGCCACCCACGCTGAGTACGTGGGCGTAGCCGGCGGGGCACCCGGGGTGACCACAGTGGGCGAGCTGGACATGGCGAACGGTGACACCGGCCTGCCTTCATACGGCCAGCCATCACCGGCAGCGTTATCCTGCGACTCCGGCCCCATGCCCACACGGGCATGGTATTGCCTACAAGGCCGATACGGATCAGTACACGGGGAGTGATGGGTCGACCTGGCTGATCCAGGCGAGCACGCCGCCGCCCACGTGGACGGCGTCGGCGAAACCCGCGTCCTTCACCACAGCCAGGCACTCCGCTGAACGCATACCGCTCTTGCAGTGCAGCACGACCCGCTTGTCCTGCGGCAGCCGCTCCAGCGCCGCCCCCGACAGGAACTCCCCCTTGGGGATCAGCACCGCACCCGGGATCGACACGATCTCGTACTCGTTCGGCTCCCGCACATCAACCAGGAAGATGTCATCCCCCCGGTCCATCATGGTCTTCAGGTCACGCGCGGAGATCGTGGACCCACCGACCGCCTCCGCGGCGTCCTCCGACAGCGCCCCGCAGAACGTCTCGTAGTCGATCAGCTGGGTGACCGTCGGGTTCTTGCCACACACCGCGCACTCAGGGTCCTTGCGGACCCGGACCTGCCGGAAGGTCATCTCCAGTGCGTCATAGACCATCAGCCGCCCCACCAGCGGGTCGCCCACCCCGGTGATGACCTTGATCGCCTCGTTGACCTGTAGCGAGCCCACGGTCGCGCACAGCACACCGAGCACACCGCCCTCGGCACACGACGGCACCATCCCCGGTGGCGGCGGCTCCGGGTACAGGCAGCGGTAACACGGCCCATACTCGTCCCAGAACACGCTCGCCTGCCCGTCGAAACGGTAGATCGAGCCCCACACGTACGGCTTGCCAAGCAGCACACACGCGTCATTGACCAGGTAACGGGTGGCGAAGTTGTCCGTGCCGTCCACGATCAGGTCATACGGCTCGAAGATCCGCATGGCATTGTCGGAGTCCAGGCGCTCCTCGTGCAGCACCACGTTCACCAGCGGGTTGATCGCGGCGATGCTCTCCTTGGCCGAGACCGCCTTCGGCCGGCCCACATCGGCCTGGCCGTGGATGACCTGGCGCTGCAGGTTGGACTCGTCCACCACATCGAAGTCGACGATGCCGAGCGTGCCGACTCCGGCTGCGGCCAGGTACATCAGCGCGGGAGAGCCCAGCCCCCCCGCCCCCACGCACAGCACGCGGGCGTTCTTCAGCCGGCGCTGCCCGGTCTTCCCCACGTCGGGAATGATGAGGTGCCGGGAATAGCGCCGCACCTCGTCCAGGGTCAGGTCCGCAGCCGGGGTTACCAGCGGTGGCAGCGACACAGTTGCCTTCTTTCAAAAATCATGACGTCCTGGAACGTTCCCTCACCGCAAGTCAACCTATCTGGCCGGCCGTGACATTCCCTGGCCGCCCTGGCCCGATCACCCCGGACCGAAATGTCGCAGGCGCGCGGTACAAAACCGTGCAGACGGCTAGCACGCCCCGCTCGCGGACCCTTGGGGCGGCACCGCCGCCACTCGTGACCGCCGTTTCCTACAGGAGGACCCATGCCTGCGCTGCCTCCCGAACCGCCGGGCCGTGGCCGGGCACCACATGCCAGGCCGCTGCCGGACCCAGCCTCGATCCAGCTATGCCGGATCCCGGACCCAGCCCCGCCTTATGACGCGGCCACCCCGCCCACCCCCGATATGCCTAACCCCGGCGGGACCCACTGTCCGCACCAGGCGGAGCGCGGCACATCGCTGGCGCCTGAGGCCAGCCCGGAGGCGGCTGCTGTCTGGCCCAGCCGATTCGCCCAGGTGCTGGCCGAGACCCTCGCCGGGTCACGGCCGCCACGCCAGATCGCGCCGTGGACCACCGAGCAGGCCCGGACCCACATCCGCCGTCTCGGCGCGCAACTGGCCTGTCCGCAGCAGCCGCAGGTGCGGCGCGTAGTGGCCTCGCGGCCAGCCTGCGGTGTGGTGGAGATGACGGTGGTCGTAGGGTTCGGCCCGCGCGTGCGCGCCCTGGCAGTCCGCCTCGAGGAGGCCGACGCGGCTTTGGCGGCCGTCAGCGGTGACGGGCCTGGCCATCGTGCGGCCCCTGGCTCAGACCGCCCCGGGCCTGGCCGGTGGCTCTGCACGGCCGTCGAGGCGGCCTAGGCAGGCAGGCGTCTGACCGCACTGGCCACGGCGCCTGGGTTGTCTCCTCCCGCGGTTGGCTGCGCGCGTACTCGGCGGTCCAGCATGTCTCCTGCCAGTACGCGAGGGCGGCCAGGATGTCGAGCGCCTCAGGCGGCAGGTCCGGGTCGCCGCACATCGCCGCCCAGCGCCCTTCCGGGGTGACGCGGAACTCTGAGACCGGCGTGTCCGCGCTGCTGCGGTTTTCGTCTGCGGTGGCGGTCATGACGGCCTCACCCGGCTATCCAGTGCGCCGCTTCCCCACGGGCACTGGATATGGGCGGGATGACGCC
>DASYYE010000593.1:0-19516 GCA_035946955.1 Streptosporangiaceae bacterium
ACCGTCCAGGTGCTGCCGTTCCAGGTCTCGGCGAAGGTCTTGGAGGTGGGCTCAGTGTTCCCCACGGCGATACACGCATTGGCGGCGGGACAGGACACGGCGTTCAGTTCGGCGTTGTTCACGGCCGGCGCCGATGGCAGCGACCAGGCGGCGCCGTTCCATGATTCGATCAGCGGCCGGATGGGATTCTGGCTGGCAGCGGGTGGCAGCACCACACCAACGGCCGTGCAGGAGGCGCTGGATGGGCAGGACACGCCCGACAGGTCCAGACTGTTCGGCGGGCTGCTGGGACTCTGGTCGACGACCCAGTGGAGGGACGCCGCGCTGGCCGGGGCGAGGAAGGCCAGCGGCGCCAGGGCGGTGAGCAGGGCTGCCGCCGTCCATGTGGCCCCCCGGTCCATGACGTATGAAAGCTTCATGACGTACCATTCTGTTGCCGATGCCAGAAGCCGGCAAGACGTCAAAATTACGGGTTGCGCCGCAGCCAATCTAGTAGTAGGTGGCTGGTTCCAGCTTTCTTTGATATGGCCGGTACACCATTTCAAGCTTCGTTAGGCTCCATACGTGATTGACGAACGAATGCAGGAACTCGGCATCGTCCTTCCCCCGGTGTTCGCCCCCGCAGGCAACTACCTGGGTTGCGTCGTGGACGACGGCCTGGTGTACGTCGCCGGCCATGGGCCGGTCAATGGCCGGGAGGTCGTCCAGGGCAAGGTCGGACGTGACCTCACGGTGGAACAGGGACAGGCCGCCGCCCGGATGACCGGTCTGTCCATCCTCGCCACCTTGCGGGCGTCCCTGGGCAGCCTCGACCGCATCGCGCGGATCGTGAAGGTGTTCGGCATGGTCAACGTCGCCCCTGGGTTCAACCAGACCCCGGCGGTGATCGACGGATGCTCCGACCTGCTGGTGGAGGTGTTCGGGGAGGCTGGGCGCCACGCGCGCAGTGCCGTCGGCATGGCGGAGCTGCCCCTCGACATCGCCGTGGAGATCGAGCTCGTCGCCCGGCTGCGGACCGACTGACCGCCCAGGCCTCCCCCAGGTGGCCCACCGGCCGTCCGACCACTGGCCTGCGGCGCGAGTGGGAAAGATGGGTTTAGTCAAAAGGCCCGTGAGAATCCGAGCCGGGACGATGTCCGGAACCCGCCCGCCGCACCGACGTCTCTGGTGAGGCACCGCACCGGTGCCAGCGCACCAGGAGGACACCATGAAGTACATGATCTTGACCTACGCCTCGCAGCAGGACTACGACGCCCTGGCCGGGAGCCCCACGGCGGGCAAGCCGGTCTGGTCACCGCAGGATTTCGCGGCCATGGGGGCGTTCATGGAGTCATTCGCCAAGGACCTGGCCTCCTCCGGGGAACTCGTGGAGACCCGCGGCCTGGCCGCGCCCGTCCACACCCGCACCATCCAGCTGCGGGACGGCGTCCCGGTCGTCACGGACGGCCCGTACGCCGAGACCCAGGAAGTCCTGGCTGGCTACTGGATCGTGGACTGCGACAGCTTCGACCGGGCCACCGAGATCGCCGCCCGGCTCACCCAGTGCCCGGGGCCAGCGGAGGCAGCCGCCAGTGCCCGGGCGGACGTCCGGCCGATCGCTGAGTCCCAGGCCGAACTGGGGCTCTGAGCGTGGCCGTGCCCGTCACCGAGACCGAGGACCTGCTGCGTCAGCTGGCGCCGCAGGTCCTCGGTGCACTGGTGCGGCGCTACGGGCACTTCGACACCGCTGAGGACGCGGCACAGGAGGCGCTCCTCGCCGCCACGGTGCAGTGGCCAACAGAGGGAGTCCCGGACAACCCGCGGGCCTGGCTGATCACGGTCGCCGCACGCAAGCTGACCGACCTGCTGCGCAGCGAGCAGGCGCGGCAGCGCAGGGAGGACGCCCTTGCCCAGCGGGCACTGCCCTCAGAGATGCTGGCGCCAGCCGTTGACCAGGCCCCCCGAGAATCTGACGACACGCTCGTCCTGCTCTTCCTGTGCGCGCACCCCGCCCTGTCAGTCGCGTCGCAGATCGCGCTGACCTTGCGGGCCGTGGGAGGGCTGAGTACCGCGGAGATCGCGCGCGCCTTCCTGGTCCCGGAAGGGACAATGACCCGGCGCATCACCCGCGCCAAGCAGGCGATCAAGGACAGCGGCATCCCCTTCCGGCTGCCCGCCGCGGCGGAGCGCGCTGACCGGCTCGCCGCCGTGCTGCATGTCCTGTACCTGGTCTTCAACGAGGGCTACACCACCACGTCCGGGCCGAGCCTGGCAGACAGCGAACTGTCGGCCGAGGCCATCCGGCTGACCCGGCTGGTCCACCGGCTGCTTCCCGGCGACACCGAGGTAGCGGGCCTGCTGGCGCTCATGCTGCTGACAGACGCGCGCCGGGCCGCGCGGACCGGTCCGCACGGAGAACTGGTGCTCATGGCCGAGCAGGACCGCAGCCTGTGGGACACCGGCGCAATCGCCGAAGGCATAGCCCTGATCACCGCCGCGCTGCCACGCGGGCCGGTCGGCCCCTATCAGCTCCAGGCGGCGATCGCCGCGGTCCACGATGAAGCACCCAGCGCGCAGGCCACGGACTGGCCGCAGATCAAGGCGCTCTACGGGCTGCTGATGCGGATGGCGGACAACCCGGTGGTGGCCCTGAACCACGCGGTCGCGGTTGCGATGGCCGACGGACCGCAGGCCGGGCTTGCGCTGCTTTCGGGACTGGAGTCCGACCGGCGCATCGCCGAGGACCATCGGCTGCAGGCGGCCCGCGCGCACCTGCTGGAGATGGCGGGTGACCCGGGGGCCGCCCGTGCCGCATACCTTGCGGCGGCCCGGCGGGCCACCAACCTCCCGCAGCAGCGCTACCTCAACGCCCGCGCCGCCCGCATCACGGATGGCCAGAACCCGGCCTACCGGCCGACTCGCCCGCCGCCTGTACTTTGAGCTGCTGTGATGCAACTGAGTGCTTGAGTGCGCCCACATTGAGCGCACTTTTGAAGGTTGCCTCGATCACTCCGCGGCCCAGGTCTTCGTCATCCGGGCGGCCAGCAAGCCTTACGGCGAGGACGAGACCTACGCTGACCCCCCGGTCTCCAGCACGATGGCGTATTCCGCTACCCCGTCACCAAAGGCGGGAAACTGGACCCGGTGCGTTTCCACCACCGGCAGCAGGTCACGGCTGCGTGGTACACGGGCCGCGTCGCCGACGCGAGCCGGTAGGCCATGGCTGCTGACCTGTGCTGCCCGCTCGCGGAGGAGCGCTTGCGGCGGGTGGTAGCTACGCTGGGATTGTGAATGAGACCCGCAGTATCGGCGACCGGCTGCGTGAGGCCCGCAAGCGGCGCGGCCTGACGCAGCGGGAGCTGGCCCGGCTGTCCGGTGTGTCGCTGTCCTACATCCGCAAGCTGGAGCAGGGCGACTATGACGGCGGGGTGCGGCTGGAGACGGCGCACAAGCTGGCCCGGATACTGGGAGTGCTTACGTCGGCGCTGGTCGCTGGGCCGGATGCCCGCGAGCCGGAGCAGGGGGAGGTTGACCAGTGGGAGCCGACGCGGCAGGCGCTGGAGGGCGTTCCCGCCGGTGAGGCCACTGGTGAGGAACTTTCGCTGGCCGGGCTGGAGGATGGCGTCCGGGCGGCTGTCTCGGCGGTGCTGGGCAGCCGGTACGCGGAGTTGTGCCTGATCCTGCCGGGGCTGCTGCGAGACGCTGACGCACTGGTCGCCATGTCGGCTGGGGAGGCGCAACGGCAAGCCCGGCGGCTGCGTTCGCGTATCCGTCAGGTCACCGCCTACATGATGGGCCAGACCTGGCAGTTCGAGGTCGCCAACGACGCGATCGAGCTGGCGATCAGCGATGCCGGGGATGAACTGACCGAGGTGGCGGCGGCCGACTGGAAGTGCTGGGCGTTGCTGCGGCAGGGGCGGCTGGCCGAGACTGCGGAACTGGCGACGCAGTGGGCCGCTGACACCAAGCCCCGGATGTCGTCGGCCACTCCCGCGGAACTGACCGCGTGGGGACGCTTCCTGATCCTGGTCTCCACGGCGGCGGTGCGGGACAACCGGCCCGGCGAGGCGGATGAGGCGCTGCGGCTGGCCCGGATGGCGGCGGCGGGGCTGGGCCGCGACATCATCCCCGGGTTCAACCCCTGGCAGGTGTTCGGGCCGGCGACCGTGGCCATGGTGCAGGCCGAGAACGCGATGGTCATGGACCAGCCCAGTGTCACCCTCGGCATCGGCTCCCGCATGGTGCGACAGGGCTTCCCCGTACCCCGGAACTACCTCCGGCACCGCCTGGACGTCGCCAGTGCGCACGCCTCGGTGCGCCAGTACCCCGAGGCGGTGGCAGTGCTCCACGACATCCGCGGCGCTGCCCCGGAATGGCTGGCCCAGCAGCGCTACGCCGCCGACATCCTCGGCAGGGTCATCGGGCGGCGGCGCAGCCTCACACCGGAGATGCGCGACCTGGCCGCATTCCTGCGCCTGCCACTGTGACTGGCACTTCTGGGAGCACCCCGGATAAATGCCATTGCTCACTCTGAGGTGCGGCTTTAACGTTCCGTGCGTGACTGATGACCCGGCAGGCGCCACCGTCCTGATGAACCAACTTGCCGCCGAGTTCCCCGGCTGGCGCGTGTGGCGCACCACCGACGCGGGCACCTGGTGGGCGTCCCGTCGCGGGCCGGGATGGAACACCGAGCCCCGCACCGTCGCGGCCGACACACCGGACGGCCTGCGCGGCGAACTGCTCGCAGCCCAGGGACAGCTATAAGCCGCGGGGCCGACGCCATGGCCGGGCCGCGCCAGGCGCACACCCCGAGCAGCCGCCCTGAGCCTTGCTCCGGCGGTGGCCCTGCTCCAAAACTCGCCAGGAGGTCCATGTCCATGACCGCCACCACCCCGACGACCGACCAGTTAGAAGCACTGCGCCAGGCACACGGCCAGCGGTGGCAGTTCTGGGCCGTGCCCCGCGTGGTCGGCGGCACGCTGTGGTGCGCGCGGCTGTACGCCGATCAGACGGTGGTGGTGCAGCGCCGCAGCGCGGTGGAGCTGTCCAGGGCGGTCACCGAATGGGACGGTGCGCGGTGAGCGCGGGCCTGTTCGAGACCCAGCAGGAGGCCGCCCCCGCGGTTCGCCGTGACCCAGGCCAAACCGGACACCGGCCCGCCCGGCCCATCATGCCGCTCCGTGACCCCGCGGCGCTGGCCCGGGTATTGGGCGGTCTGCGCAGCCTGCCCACCACGCCGCCAGCTCAGCGAGCATCGGGGACGGGTCATGGCTGAGGCTGCCGCCACTTAACGGTGACCCGCTCGTGCACGGGCACCGCTGCCCGGGGGTCGGGGCGCGTTCCAGGGCGATGTGCTCGAACAGGATCCGCATCACTTCGGGGCGGGCGGCCATCGGGGCGGCAGCCCAGCGGACAACGTCGGAGCCGGGACGACATTCCTACTGCGCAGAAGACATCTAGGGCCGCAGCGTTACCCGGTCATGGCGATACTGAGCCATGCCCCACCGCCAGCTCCACCACGACCTCTATACGGTGCCGCAGAACCCGGCCTAGGGGATGGCTGGCCTCACGCACCCGGGAACTCCCGGGTTCCGGCACCATGGGCGTTTTGTGCGGGCGAGCTCAGGGCCGCGAGCCGGCTCCTTGGGCTGGGATGAGGATGGTCACGCCGGTGAGCTCCTGCGATGCCTGCCAAAGGCGGCTGGCGAGCTGCTCGTCATGGGCCTTCTTGGTGTAGGCGACCTTGTGGGGGGAGCCCCACAGCTCGCCGAACCCACCGGGGCCGTAGTAGTCACCGCCATTGGCCTGCGGGTCGGTGGCGGCCATGAGCTCCGGCAGTGCCCCGTGCGCGGTGGGCTGGGCCATGAGCTGGGTGAGCACCCCGAGCGCGCGGGCCTGCAGTCCGGCGCCGCCCAGCCGCGGCCCTTTGTACTGCAACTCGGTGCGGGTGTACCCGGGGTGCGCCCCCACGCTGAGGGTTTCGGCCTGCGCGGCGCGCAGCCTGCGGTCCAGCTCGAGAGTGAACAGAGCATTGGCCAGCTTGGACTGGTTGTACGCGCGCCACGGGCTGTAGCCGTGCTCCAGTTGCAGGTCATCGAGCTTGACCGCGGCCATGCGGTGGTTGAGGCTGCTCACGGTGACGACCCGGCTCCCCGGACGGCGCAGTAGGGCCGGGAGCAGCCGCCCGGTGAGCGCGAAATGCCCGAGGTGGTTGGTGCCGAACTGCAGCTCGAAGCCCTGGGCCGTGGTGCGCCGCTGCGGTATGCCCATCACCCCGGCGTTGTTGATGAGCAGGTCCAGCCCTTCGTGGCGGCCCACGACCTGGTCGGCCAGTTGCTGGACCGAGTCGAGGTCGGCCAGGTCAAGCCGGACCAGTTCGACCGAGGCGGCGGGCAGTTCCGCCATGATCGCGGCACGGGCCGTTTCGCCACGCGTGGCGTCACGGCTGGCCAGCAGCACATGGGCGCCACGGGAAGCCAGCCCCCGCGCCTCGTGGAAACCGATCCCGGCGTTTGCGCCGGTCACAAGCGCGATACGGCCATGCTGGTCAGGCATGTCGGTCACGGCCCAGCGGGTTGGCATGCAGTCCTCCGATCACACGAGCAGACCAGCCAATCCTGGCACCACCCCCGCAAGTCCGTGACAGTGAGTGGCGCCAGCGCGAGCGGGGACGCACGGCCGGGTTCCCAGCCCGCTGGCACCGCCGATCAGGCCGCCACAGACGTGAGGCGGGCAACTTCGTCGTGGGTGAGGCGCAACGCGCCAGCCGCCACATTGGCGGCCAGGTGAGCAGGGTCGCCGGTCCCGGGTATGGCCAGCACGTGCCGCCCGCGGTGCAGCGTCCAGGCCAGGCAGACCTGTGCGGCGGTGGCCCCGTGCGCCCGCGCGACCGTGAGCACCTCCGCATGGTCGGTGCCGGTGGCACCGGCGTGCCGGCCTTCGCCAGCGATCGTGAAGTAGGGCACGAACGCGATGCCCTGCTCTCCGCAGGCATCCACGAACTCGTGCGCCTGGGCGCTTTCGCCAATGAAGTAGCGGTTCTGCACACACACCACGGGTGCGATGCCCTGGGCCTCGGCGAGCTGCTGCGGCGTCACACCGGAGACGCCCAGGTGCCGCACCAGCCCCGCACGGCGCAGTTCGGCCAGGACACCGAAGTGCTCCGCGAGTGACGCCATGTCCTTCCGCACGCGCAGGTTCACGACATCGAGGTGGTCGCGGCCCAGCTGGCGCAGGTTCTCCTCGACCTGGCCGCGGAGCTGGTCGGGCCGGGCAGTGGGCAGCCACTCCCCCGACGGGTTCCGGCCCGGCCCGACCTTGGTGACGATGACGAGGCCGTCCGGGTATGGCGCGAGGGCCGAGTTGATCAGCTCATTGGCCGACCGGTACGAGGAGAAATAGAACGCGGCAGTGTCGATGTGGTTGACGCCGAGCCCCACCGCGCGGCGCAGCACTTCGATGGCGAGGGCACGGTCACGCGGGACGGCACCGGCCTCGAAGGGCCGGCCGGCCTGCGGCAGCCGCATCGCACCAAACCCGACCCGGTTCACAACCAGGTCGCCGAGTTCCCAGGTCCCCGCGGCCGCGGCGGTCGTGTTCCCCATGTCCGCCAAAGAGCCCCTCCCCGCAGTATGCACCCGCAGCATCAGGCACTCCCGCATAATGCTATTGCGGATTGTCCTATGTCAAACAACAGGCAGCCAAGAAGCGGGCATGCTATAATTTAGAATTAGTTGACCCGTAGCCTTGGGCCGTGTTCGTTAGTTTCAATAATAATGAATCGCCAGGCATGCGGTAACTTATTTGACGGAACCCACCCCCGGTCTCATCCTGGAACAGCCATATTCCGTGCCGCCAGGGAGGACAGGGATGGCGCAGCCCCCGGAGTTCCATACCGTCTGGACAGACAGGCTGCTGATGCGGCGCTGGCTGGAGTCCGACCGTGAGCCGTTCGCAGCTCTCAATTCGGACCCGGAGACGATGCGGTTCTTTCCCGAAACGCTGGACCGGGCCGCCAGCGACGCCTTTGTGGACCGGATGGAGGCCGGGTTCGACCAGCGCGGCTACGGCCTCTGGGCACTGGAGGTCCGGGACACCGGTGAGTTCATCGGTTTCACCGGGCTCAACCCAATGCCCGATAACGTGCCCGGCGCTGGAGGCCTGGAAGTCGGCTGGCGGCTCGCCAAACAGGCGTGGCACAACGGGTACGCGACCGAGGCGGCCAAGGCCTCGCTGACAGTGGCTTTCGAGGGCCTCGGCCTTGCCGAGGTCTGGTCCATGACCGCCGTGCTCAACGAGCCATCGCAGGCGGTGATGCGGCGTATCGGGATGACCGAGGTCGCCAGGTTCGAGCACCCCAGGGTCCCGCTGGGCCACCCAGTACGGCCGCACGTGACCTACCACCTGGCCCGGCCGTCTGCCTGAGTGGGCCGCAGGTGGTCTCGGCATTGCCGCCCACCAGGTCAGGACCCTCCCTGCGCCATGTCGGCCAGGAAACCCGCCACCGCGTCGCGGATCTCCGGCGTACCGGGGATGACATGGCCGCCGGAGTGCTCCAGCACGATCGGTGAGTCGAACTCAGCCGCGAGCAGCCTGGAAGACGCCGGGGACACGACCGGGTCGCGGCGCGACATGATGTGGACAGACGGGAGGGCGAAACTCTCCCTGGCAGCGAACAGCCCGGCGTGGGCTGGGGAGTCGCTGCGGAACCCGCTCACCATGATGGCGAACCGGAACGCCAGTGGCTGCTGCGCGGTCGTGCGCCCGTCAGGGGCGCGCATCCCGGCAAGCAGCGCCGTCAGCGCGGCGCCCTGGCTAAAGCCGAACACCCCGTCGAACGACTGCTGACCGAACAGGCCAATGGCCCAATCCCGGGTGCGCTCCCAGCCACGGAAGCCACGGTGCCACCAGCCGTAGTCACCCTGGGTGAGCGATGGGGCGTCGACGTAGACGAACTCGGCTGCCGACGACGACTTGGTGCCGTCCAGCAAGGGCTTCATCTGGGCGCGCAGCACCTCAGTGCTGCCGTGGTAGCCGTGCAGGCAGAGGACGCGGAGTTTGACGCTGTTTATCTCGCTCGCCTCCGAGGCGCCTGGGGTGCGGCCTGAACTGGGGGACCACATAGGTGCTCCAAGATCGACTTCATAGCGGTCCAGTTTTTGGCCCCCCTGGGGGGCCAAAAACTGAACCGCTAACGGTTGTCCACAACGGGGGGGTAAGTGGCGGGGTCCGGGGTCCTTCAGAGGGCGGACTTGGCCGCCTCGGCGACCTGGTTGTCGTGGTCCGGGTAGCCGCCACCAACCCCGACCGCGCCGAGCACACGGCCATCAGGCCCCAGGATCGGGACTCCGCCGCCGACAAAGGCGAGGCCGTCACGGAAACCCGCTTCGATCCCGTACATGGGTGCGCCGGGCTGGACCGCCCCGGCGAGGTCGCGGGTTGGCTGTGCGAACAGCACCGAGGTGCGGGCCTTGGCCTGGCTCGCCTCCACGCTGGCCAGGGCGGCCCCATCCATCCGGGACACCGACACCAGGTGCGCGCCCGCGTCGACGATGCTGATCGTGAAAGCGATGCCGAGTTCCTTGGCCTTGGCCTTGCCCGCTTCGATCGCGGCGTTGGCGCGGTCCAGGGTGATCGTGCTTGGCATGGTTGCGGATGCCTCCTGACTGGGGTTCTGCCACCGGGTCCGGCGACCTTGACCATGGTCGGTCAGGCATTGTCATGTGTCCAACAAATAGTTTGTCTAGCTCTGATAACTTCTCTGCATGTCGATATCACTGCGCCAACTGGAGTACTTCGTGGCCGTGGTGGACGAGGGCTCTTTCACCCGGGCTGCTGAGCTGCTGCACGTCAGCCAGCCGGGGTTGTCGCACCAGATCATGGCCCTGGAACGTGAGCTCGGCGGACCGCTGCTGGAACGCCTGCCACGCAAGGTCCGGCTGACCCCAGCAGGGCGGACCGCGCTCCCCCACGCGCGGGCGAGCATCGCGCACGCACAGCGGACCGCCATGGCGGCCCGCCGCGCCTCCGGCGTGGAGACCGGGGAACTGCACGTCGGAACCTTGTTCTCGATCAGCACCGGGATCCTGCCCGCTGCCCTGCGGATCTGGCGGAGCAGCTACCCCGAGCTGCAGGTCCACCTCGTGGAGTTCCGCCATACCGAGGACCTCATCGCGGGCATGGAGGCAGGGCAGGCAGACGTCGCGGTCGGCCCGGCCCCGGCGGGCTGGGAGGGCCCGGTAGCCGAGATCGGGACCGAGGAGTTCGTGGTGGTCGCCGGTGCCGACGCCGGCCTGGCGGCCGACCCCCCGGTGGTCCGCATGACCGACCTGGCCGGGCGTGAATGGGTGCACTTCACCAAGCCGAGCGGCCTGTCGGAGATCTTCGAGCGGGCCTGCGCGGGCGCTGGGTTCCAGCCCCGCGTGTCGGTGCGCACCGAGCAGGGCCCGTCAGCGCTGAACCTGGCCCGGGCCGGCCTCGGCCTGGCACTGGTGCCGGGCAATATCGTGCCGCCGCACTTCGACGGCACGATGCTCCGCCCGGACCCGCCGGTCCTGCGGCCGCTGTCGGTCTACACACGGGTCCGGCCCGACCCCATCACCGCCGCGTTCGTCTCGGCAATCGCGGCCGGAACCCTCGTGACACCACCCCACATCCTCGACAGGCTAGGGCCGTTGCCCACGGTGTGAGCCGTGCGTGGTCGGCCGGTGCTGGCACGACGCGGTGGGGGCTCAGGGGACTTCCGCGCCGACGCGGGAGAATCTCTGGCCGGGAGCAACCTCGCGGGCCGGTGGTTCGTACTTGACAGGCGACGGAAGGGAGTCGCCGGATGCAGCCGGACCGGGGCATAGAAGACCTGGAGCAGTTCCTCGCCGAGCGCGGCAGGCCGCTGTTGCGGACCGCGGTGCTGCTGGCGGGGAGCAAGGAGGGCGGCGAAGACCTCCTGCAGGAGGCGCTGGTACGGCTGTTGCGGCAGTGGCGCTCTATCGCGGGCAGCCCCGAGGGTTACCTGCGGCAGACCCTGTACCACCTGGCCTTTGACGGGTGGCGCCGGGAGCGGCGGCGGCGTGAGCGGCTGCGGCTGCTCCAGGCGTCCGAGAGGGGACCACTCGCGGATACCTCCAGCCAGGTCGACCTGCGCGACGCGATGGCCCGGCTGCTCCGGCAACTCCCCGCGCGCCAGCGCGCCGTCATCGTCGCGCGGTACTGGGAAGAACGGAGCGAGTCAGAGACAGCCGAAATACTCGGCTGCTCGGTCGGCACCGTGAAATCAACCACCTCACGCGGGCTCGCCAAGATGCGAGAACTCAGCGAGTCCTGGGACAGCGCGGAACACATCCGGTGAGAGGAAGGACACCATGAGTACAGACCTCGAACGGGTGCTCCGCGAAGGCATGGAGCGGTTCACCCACGACGTGCAACTCCGCCCCGGGCTGGCCCACCAGGCCGCCCGGGTCCGCCAGCGCCAGCGGCAGCGGCGCCTAGCCTTGGCCACGACCGCGGCCGGGACCGCCGCGGTCACCGCCGCGGCGGTCCTGGCCGTGGTCACAGGAGGCCCAGGCGTCAGCCCAAGCCGCATCCTGACAACTGCCTACGTGGCCCGCAACATGGAGCGTGCCCTGGCGAAGCCGATGATCGAATACACCAGGTCCAGCTTCACCCCTGCGATGACGGCCAACATCTTGATAGACCCCGGCCGGCCGCCGGCCTGGTTCAGTCCGCAGTGGGACGTCCGGACAAAGACCGGCGGGCTGTACCAGACCAATGGCGTCAACGGCACCATACTGATGCAGGAAGCGGCCTTCACAGCCTCCGGGCGGCGTGTCTTCACCTGGGAGGACTACTACACCCCCACCAAGGACACCACCACCACGGTGATCGATGCGAACGCGACCTGGTGGCGGCAGGTGTTCCCGGAGCACCCCGAGGGAAGCCCAGCAGCCGCCGGCCAGGCCCCGTGCGGCTTTGTGGCTCCCGCCAGCAGAGGCGACACCGTCGGGGAGTTCTCCCCATCCTTCATCCGGCGCGAACTTGCCTGTGGGGGCTACAGAGTCACCGGCCACCAGTTCGTGAACGGGCGTGATGCCCTCAAGCTCGTGCAGCAAGGGCTGGGACAGAGCAGCCTCTACGGCATCACGCTGTGGGTGGACCCCGTTACCTACCTGCCCCTGCGTGCTCTGCAGACCCACACCGCCGGGCTGTATGGGCAGCCCTTGAAAATAGCCATCCAGACCGACTTCCACTGGCTCCCCGCCACGCCCGCACGCCTGCGGGCACTGCAGGTCGTGGTCCCGGCCGGGTACAAACACGTCCGGCCGCCCGCGCCCTGACCAGGGGGTATGGCGGCGGGCTGGCAACCAGCCCGTGAGAAAGCCGGCGGCGCACATCGGCGATGTGCGCCGCTGGCTTTCCGCCATGCATGCCTGTTCCGGACAGGCTCCGCATAAACCCAGCCATGGCTGCGGCAAGGACACAGTGGTGCCGGGCCGCTACTGAACGAGCCGGGCAGCCACCGGCGCTGCGGCCGTAAGGGACGGAACCAGCGCTCGTAGCAGCCACACTGCCCAATTCGTTAGGAAACTGGCCAGTAACAAGGGGGTCCCATCTCAGCGCCTGATGACTAGGATGCCGCACATGCGCAGAATTGGACGTTCATGGTGGGTTGTCGGCTCCGTCGCCGCAGCTACTCTCATCAGCACTGCCACACCCGCACTGGGCTCGTCCCATTCAGGCGGGTTCTCGTTGCAGCCGACCTACCAGGCGGACGACTTCGCCAGAGGCCAGGCCATGTTCATCCTCCCTGCGGGCGAGAACGGCCTGGTCAACGCGGCGGACCTCGCGCAGTTCGAGCACAACGGCCAGCGCCCACCCAATAGCCAGGACCAGCTGGCGCCGTATGAGAACCTCGAGTTCGGCTACCCCTCACTGACCGACTCCGCGCTGCACAACTACTACCTCGGCGAGTCCTTCGGCGTCAGCAGGAGCCAGATCACGCGCACCGAGCACCCATCGCCGGACGTGCCCGTCGTCATCTACCGCGACAAGAGCGACATCCCCCATATCTATGGGGCCACCAACCAGGCGATGGCCTTTGGCGCTGGGTATGCGCAGGCCGAGGACCGGCTGTTCCTCATGGACGTCCTGCGCCATTACGGCGCCGGGACTCTCAGCTCGTTCCTCGGGCCATCCTGCGCTGACGAGCAGATGGACTACGGCGAGATGCTGCTGGCCCCCTACACACCGGCCCAGGCGAACGCCCAGATCAACGACCTGCCAAAGGAGTACGGCTCGCAGGGTGCGCTCGCGCTGGGCATGATCCGCAGCTACGTGGCGGGCATCAACGCCTACATCGCCGCGGCGAAGACCAACCCCGCGCTCATGCCGGTCGAGTACTCGTTGACCCGCCAGCCACTGCAGCCGTGGACCCCGGCTAGCGTCGTGGCTGTCAGCAGCCTCATCGGCGGCATCTTCGGCGACGGCGGGGGCAGCGAGGTGCGCAACGCGGCCCTGCTCGACTACCTGCAGAAGCAGCTCGGCCAGACGAACGGCGCTACCGCCTTCACCGACTTCAAGGACCAGAACGACCCGGCCGCCCCCACGACCGTCGTTGACAAGTCGTTCCCCTACGAGATCCCCAAGCACGTCAACCCGGCCACGGTCGCCATGCCGGACGACCCATCGGCCCCGCTGGTCGGCGGTCCCACCGACACCACGCCGGGCTGCAAGACCATCACGCCGAACAAGGCCGGGCTGTCGATCATCGAGTCGATGCTGCGGTTCCCGGCCCAGATGAGCAACGCCCTGGTCGTCGGCGCCAGCCACTCCTCTGATGGCCACCCGATCGCGGTCTTCGGCCCGCAGGTGTCGTACTTCGCCCCGGGCATCCTCATGCAGGAGGACATGCACTCCCCCGGCTACGCCGCCGAGGGGGCGTCCTTCCCGGGCACCGGCTTTGTCGAGCTGGGCCGCGGCGAAGACTATGCCTGGTCAGCCACGTCCGCCGGGACCGACATGACCGACCAGCGCCTCGAGCTGATCTGCAACCCCAACGGTGGCCCGGTGTCGCCGACCGGCACGTCCTACATGTTCGACGGCAAGTGCATCAACATGGTCAACGAGAGCTTCCCCGACGGGTCGGCGCTCACCCACAAGATGCACCTGACCGTGCACGGTGTCGTGCAGGGCTGGACCACCGCCCTGGGTGGCAAGCCCGTGGCCGTGGTCGACCAGCGCTCCACCTACAACCACGACGTGGACTCGGTGATCGGCTTCCTGCACTGGGGTGAGCCCGCGCTCACCGACAGCGCCCAGTCGTGGATGGTGGGCGCAAGCGAGGTCGACTACACGTTCAACTGGCTCTACGTGGACAACCGCGACATCGCCTACTACGTCAGCGGCCTGGACCCGGTCCGCCCGTCGTTCGTCGACCCCAACCTGCCAACCTGGGGCACAGGCGGGGCCGAATGGCTCGGCTTCCTGCCCAGCTCGAAGCATGTGCACGAGGTCAACCCGCCGCAGGGTTTCTTCGACAGCTGGAACAACAAGCCAGCGCCACTCTTCTCAGCCAACGACGGTCAGTTCGGCTACGGCCCGGTGTACCGCGTGCAGATGCTCACCATGCAGATCGAGCACCAGTTCGCGATCCACCACGGGAAGATCAACCGGGCGGACCTGGTGCAGAGGATGGAGACCGCTGCGAGCCAGGACCTCGACGGCCTGACGATCCTGCCCGCGCTGCTCCAGGCGCTCCACGGCCGGCACGAACCGACCGGCGTCACCCAGATGCTGGCGGCGCTGAAGGCCTGGTACGCCACTGGCTCGCACCGGCTCCTGTCCGCGCCGACCGACCAGCAGTACGAGCAGGCCGCTGCGGTGGCCATCATGGACCAGCTCACGCCCGCCGTGACCAGGGCCATCTTCGACCCGTTGTTCGCGGCGGGCGGCACCTACCCGGGCGGGTACAACGTGTTCCCGATGGGCTTCGTGAACGAGCCCTACAACGACGGCGGCCACCTCGGCAGCGCCTATGACGGCGGCTGGGAGGGTTACACGGTCAAGGCCCTGGACCAGCTGATGGGCCAGCACGTGGCACAACCGTTCAGCCCCGTGGTGACCGCCAAGCTCTGTGGCACTGGCGGGCTCAGCGTCTGCGGCCCCGCCCTGGACGCTGCCCTCGAGTCCACCTACCAGGCGCTTGTGAAGGCCAACAAGGGTTCCACTAACGTTGCCCTATGGACGGCCGATACCAACACCCAGGCCTTGGGAGAGACGATGCCGCAGTACGACGCGCTGGCCTTCCGGGCGCTGGGCATTCTCGGCCAGCCCGAGCTCCCCTGGCAGAACCGTCCCACTTTCCAGCAGGTGGTATCGTTCCCCTCCCACCGACCTCGCTGAATCCCCGCTGAAAACCCTCCCACCGCCTCCGATGACTCCCCTCCCTGCGGGGGCGGTGGGAGGGCACAGCCCCAGGACCCAATCAGTGGTTCAGTTTCTGGCCCTCCCAGGGGCCAGAAACTGAACCACTGTTGCTTGTACGGGGCCGCAGTGGGATGAGAGGGCCGGGCCGCGGCGTTACAGCCCTACGGGCACAGGCAGGGACGGAAGGGGCCGGTCCACGGACAGCAATGCAGCACGAGCCACCACCCTGGAACCTGCCGACCCTGATGCCGGCAGGTCCGCCATGGGTGGCCGAGACGGCTCCATGACTCCAACGCCCGCGCAGGGTGGCTGGTTGCTCAGGCTGACCAGGGCATGCTGGCGCTACCCCCGCAACGTCATCCTGTCGGTGGGTGGCACGCTGGTGGTCAGTGCGGTGGGCATCGCTATCCCGCTGGTCCAGCGTTCGATCGTGGACGACCTCGTCTCCCACGCGCGGCCGGTCATCTGGCCGCTGGCGGTGGCACTGCTGGGCGCGGCGGTACTCAACTTCTGCGGGCTCTACCTCCGCCGCTACCGGGCCGGCCAGCTCTCCCTGGACGTCCAGCACGACCTGCGCACGGCCATGCTGCGGTCGCTGTCACACCTGGATGGCACCCGCCAGGACGAACTGCACACCGGGCAGATCGTCAGCCGCTCCATCTCCGACATCACCATGCTGCAGGCCGTGCTCGCCATGGTCCCGATGCTGCTGGGCAGCGCCGCGCTGTTCGTCGGGTCGCTCATCGCCATGGCCCTGCTTGCGCCGTGGCTGACGCTGGTGGCGCTAGCGGTCGGGCCAGCGCTGTGGTTCATCTCGCTGGCCTCGCGGAACAGGCTGTTCCCGGCCAGCTGGGACGCACAGCAGAAGGCGGCCGACGTCGCCGGGACCGTCGAGGCGGCGGTGACCGGGGTCCGTGTCGTCAAGGGCTTCGGGCAGGAGGAACGCGAAGTCGAGCGCCTGGAGGAGGCGAGCACCCGGCTGTACGCGGCGCGGGTCCGCGCGGTGCGGCTGATGGCCAGGTTCAACCCGGCGCTGCAGGCGGTGCCCGCGCTCGGCCAGGTGGGTGTGCTGGCGTTCGGCGGCTGGCTGGCCATGCGCGGAGACATCACGCTGGGCACGTTCCTGGCCTTCTCCGCCTACCTGATGGCCATGGTCGGGCCCGTGCGTGCCCTGGCGAACTTCGTCACGGTCGGGCAGGAGGCCAGGGCCAGTGTGGAGCGGGTCTTCGAGGTCATCGATGCGGAGCCGGTGATCACCGACCGTCCGGGCGCTGCCGACCTGGGGCACAGTACCCCCAGCATCGACTTCGACGACGTCCGGTTCGGCTACCTGCCGTCAGTACCGGTGCTTCGCGGGCTGTCGCTGCATGTCGCCCCAGGCGAGACGCTGGCGCTGGTCGGCACGGCCGGGTCCGGGAAGTCCACCATCTCGCTGCTGCTCCCCCGCTTCTACGACGTGTCAGGTGGTGCGGTGCGGGTCGGCGGCCACGACGTGCGCGACCTGACCCAGGACTCACTGCGTGCCGCGATCGGGCTGGTGATGGAGGACACGTTCCTGTTCTCCGACACGGTCAGCGCCAACATCGCGTTCGGCCGGCCCGACGCCACGCAGGAGCAGATCGAAGCGGCCGCCCGCGCCGCCGAGGCAGACGAGTTCATCGCGAACCTGCCGCAGGGATACGGCACAGTGGTCGGCGAGCAGGGGCTGACCCTGTCCGGTGGCCAGCGGCAGCGGGTCGCGCTCGCGCGTGCCCTCCTCACCGACCCCCGGATCCTGGTCCTCGACGACGCAACCTCAGCGGTGGACCCACGGATCGAAGCCGAGATCCACCAAACCCTGCAGCACCTGATGCGGGGCCGGACCACGCTGCTCATCGCGCACCGCCGGTCAACTCTGCGGCTCGCCGACCGGATCGCGGTCCTCGACGCGGGGCACCTCGCCGACACGGGCACCCACGAGGAACTGCTCGAACGCTGCCCGCTCTACCAGGCCCTGCTCTCCGGGCCCGCGGACAGTGCGGAAGGCCCCGGAGGTGACCCGGCCGCGAACGCGCTGGCGGAGACCGCTCCGGTACCGGGCGCAACGGTGAAGGAAACGAACGCCGCTGAACCAGCCAACCCCCTCGCGCCGGGCAGAGCCCTGGGCGGCGGGCGCGGGGCGGCATCCGGGGGGATGGGCAGGGCCATGCGCACCGGGAGCGGGGGCAGTCTCCTCGCCGGGATCCCTCCTTCGCCCGAACTCCTGGCCAAGGTCGACGCACTGCCCCCGGCGAACGAGGAGCCGGCCGTGGACCCGGCTGCCGCCCGTGCCGCCGACCCGCACTTCACGCTGTGGCGGCTGCTGCGGCCGTTCCTCATCGCGTTCACGGTCGGGCTGGTCCTCGACGCCCTGGACGCGGTGGCCAGCCTCGCGATGCCCGCGCTGGTCCGCAACGGCATCGACCACGGCGTGGCGACCCGTTCCCTGCACGCCATCGCCTTCGTTTCGGTCCTCGCCCTCGTCGTTGTCCTCGCGGACTGGGTGACCAATGCGGCCCAGGTCAATGTGGTGGGGCGCAATGGCGAACGGATCCTCTACATCCTGCGGGTGAAGATCTTCGCCCACCTGCAGCGGCTCGGCCTGGACTACTACGAGCGTGAACTGTCGGGCCGGATCATGACGCGCATGACCACTGACGTGGACGCGCTGTCGTCGTTCCTGCAGACCGGGCTCATCACCATGGTCAACTCGCTGCTGACCGTGGCCGGGGTCATGACCGCGCTGCTCATCATCAACCTGCCGCTCGGCCTCACGGTCGCGGCGGTGCTGCCGGTCACCGCCGTCATCACCGTGGTCTTCCAGCGGAAGTCGTCCCGCGCCTACTCCGACGCCCGCGAGAAGGTCAGCGCGGTCAACGCCGACCTCCAGGAGAACGTCGCCGGGCTGCGGGTGTCCCAGGCATTCCGGCGGGAGCGCTACAACCTGGACCGGTTCGCGGGCCGCAGTGATGCCTACCGCCGTTCGCGGCTGCGTGCCCAGCGCTACCTCGCGCTGTACTTCCCGTTCGTGCAGTCGCTGTCCACCGTCGCCAGCGCACTGGTCCTGCTGGTGGCCGCAGGGCAGATGCGCAGCGGTGCGCTGTCAGCAGGTGCGCTCATCGCCTACCTGCTCTACATCGACATGCTGTTCTCCCCGGTGCAGCAGGTGTCACAGGTGTTCGACGGCTACCAGCAGGCCGCCGTCGGGCTGCGTCGCATCGGCGACACCTTGCGCACCCCGACCACCACCCCACAGGCGGCCCAGCCAGTCCCGGCACGGCGTGGCCAGGCCCGTATCGAACTGCGCGACGTCGGGTTCAGCTACCCAGGCGGGGTCGAGGCGCTGTCCGGCGTCACGCTGACCATCGAGCCCGGTGAGACCGTGGCCCTGGTGGGCCAGACCGGGGCCGGCAAGTCCACGCTCGTCAAGCTCGTCGCCAGGTTCTATGACGTGACGGCAGGGGCCGTCGTGGTGGACGGCACGGACATCCGCCGCTACGACCTGACGGGGTACCGCGCCAGGATGGGTGTGGTGCCGCAGGAAGCCCACTTGTTCGAGGGCACGGTAGCAGAGGCGATCGCCTATGGCCGCCCGGAGGCAACGCTCGCCGAGGTCCAGGCCGCGGCCCGGGCGGTGGGTGCGGCGCAGGCGATCGAGCGGCTGCCCGGTGGGTACGGCCACGAGGTCGCTGAGCGCGGCCGTAACCTGTCCGCTGGCCAGCGCCAGCTCGTCGCCCTGGCGCGCGCCTACCTGGTCGACCCTGACATCTTGTTGCTCGATGAGGCCACGGCCTCGCTCGACCTGGTGAGTGAGGCAGCGGTCACGGAAGCTGTCAAGAACCTCTCCGCACAGCGGACGACGATCGTGGTCGCGCACCGGCTCTCCACCGCAGCCCGCGCCGACCGGATCGTGGTGCTGGAGGCCGGCCGGGTGGCCGAGGCCGGCACCCATGATGAGCTGCTCGCGATGGGCGGGGCCTACACGTCGCTGTGGGCCGCGTTCTCGGAGGGCGCGGCGCTGCCGGCCTGAGGCGTTCCGTCCAGGGGCGGCCCGTCGCCCAATGGCTGTCCGTCCAGGGGCGGCCCGTCGCCCAATGGCTGT
>DASYYE010000594.1:0-10450 GCA_035946955.1 Streptosporangiaceae bacterium
AACATCGAGACAACGCCGTTCGTGGTGAACACCGAGGCACGGGCCTGGCCGGCGGGGGATGGGCCGCGCCGCGCCGGGGTCAGCTCCTTCGGCCTCGGCGGGACCAACGCCCACGTGGTACTGGAGGAGGCGCCGACGGCACCTGAGGTCTCGCCACCCGTGGCGGCCAGCCTCATCCTGTTGTCGGCGAAGACGGCTACCGCGCTCGAGACTCTGACCGGCGACCTGGCCAGCTACCTGGAGCGCCACCCTGACATCGACGTCGCCGACGTCGCCCACACCACGCAGGTGGGCCGGACCGCGTTCGAGCACCGGCGGTTCGCTGTCTGCCGTGACACCGCAGCCGCGCTCCAGTTGCTCACCAGTACCGATGCCCGGGCGCGGGCAACCCGGGCGCCCGCAAGCGCACCCGCGGTGGCGTTCCTGCTCCCCGGGCAGGGCAGCCAGTACCCAGGCATGGCCGCGCGGCTCTATGACCTCGAGCCGGGCTTCCGACGCGAGTTCGACCGCTGCCGTGACATCCTCGCTGGCCTCGGCGTCGAGCTGGCCGATGCCGTCGCATGCCCGGCGGGACCGCAGGCCGGTGAACGGCTGCGGCAGACCGAGAACGCTCAGCCCGCCCTGTTCGCCATGGAGTACGCGCTGGCCCGGCTCTGGCAGTCGTGGGGCATCGAGCCGCAGGCGCTACTGGGGCACAGCATCGGCGAGTACGTAGCGGCTTGCCTGGCCGGCGTGTTCAGCCTCACCGACGCCCTTACGCTCGTCGCCGCCCGGGGCAGGCTGATGCAGCAGGCCCCACGCGGAGCGATGCTGAGTGTCGCGCTCGGCGAAGCTGAGCTGGGAACGCTGCCCGCTGGGGTCGAGGTGGCGGCAGTCAACGCACCTGACCTGTGCGTGGTGGCCGGTCCCGAGCCGCACATCGATGAGCTGGCCGGCCGCCTGGCCGGATCCGGTGTCCGGGCGCGCCGCCTCCACACCTCCCACGCGTTCCACTCACCTGCCATGGCCGAGGTCGCGAAAGACCTGCGTGACCTGGTCGAGTCGGTGAAGAGGGAGCCGCCGTCCACACCGTTCATCTCGAATGTGACGGGCGAGTGGGTCACCAGCGACCAGGCCAGGGATCCGGACTACTGGGCCACCCACACCACTGCGCCGGTGCGTTTCGCCGACGGGATCGCCACCCTGGCCGGCAGCGGATACACCACCCTCCTCGAGGCCGGTCCGGGGCAGTCACTGACCACGTTCGCGCGCCGCTGTGGGGGCCAGTCGGTGACGGCGGTCCCGTCCATGCCCGCGCCGGGCTCGCAGACACCCGATGACCTGGTCCTAGAGAGCGCGCTCGGCGAGTTGTGGTCGGTGGGCGCGGCGGTCGACTGGCGTCACCGCAACGCCTCCCGGCGCCGCCGCCGCGTCCCCCTGCCCACCTATCCCTTCGAGCGGCAGAGGTACCGGCTCGTCCAGCACGCAACGGACGCCGGGCCCGCGTTGACCGTCGATGCGGCCCCGGTCCAGCGCACCGGCCAAGCGGACCATCCGGCTCCGGAAGTTGATGTCCCCCTCACCGACGTCCAGCGGGCGATCACCGCCATCTGGGTCGACCTGCTCGGTGTGGACCCCGTACGTCCCGACGACGACTTCTTCGCCTTGGGCGGTCACTCGCTGCTCGGCACCGCGCTCATCGCCACGCTGCGCGAGCGGTTCGGGGTGCAGGTACGGCTTCGTGACCTGTTCGCCGCGCGCACCGTCACCAGGCTGGCCGACCTCGTCGAGTCGCTCCAGTGGAGCGCTCATGCCTCATGCGAGGCCCCGGACGGCACACCAGCCCATTACGAGGAAGGCCACCTGTGAGCGTCGTCGAGTTGCTCTCCCAGTTGCGGCAGGCCAACGTCACGCTCTGGGCTGACGGTGACCACCTGAGGTTCCGCGCACCACACGGTGCGCTGCGGACCGACCTCAAGGAGGCGCTCGCCGCGCACAAGGCCGAGGTACTGGAGTTCCTGCGGCGCGCGGCACCCGAGGCGTCCGCCCCGATCACCGCAGCCCGGCGGGACGGCCCGGTGCCGCTGTCGTTCCAGCAGCGCCGCATGTGGTTCTTTGAACAGGTACGGCCGGGCACATCCACGTACCACATGGCCGCGTCGTGGCGCATCCGCGGTCCGCTGGACCAGCTCAGACTGCGGCGCTGCTTCGCATCGATCGTCGCCAGGCACGAGGTGCTGCGCACCCGCTTCATCCTGGTGGGCGACGAACCCGCGCAAGAGGTGGTGGACTCGGCAGACGTGGTGCTGCCCGTCGTCGACCTCACCGCGCTGCCCCCAGCCGTACGCGAGGCGGAGACGCACTGCCTCACCATGGCGCTGCGGCAGCGCCCATTCGACCTCACCACACCGCCGCCGCTGCGGACCGCGCTGCTGCAAACCGGCGCGGCCGAGAGCGTCCTCGTGCTGACGGTCCACCACATCGCCGCCGACATGTGGTCGGCCGGGGTCATGCTGCGCGAGCTGACGGCACTGTACGGACCCGGAGGCCCTGCCTCCCTGCCGGAGCTGCCGTTCCAGTACTCCGACTACGCCGCCTGGCAGCGCTCCTGGCTGACCGGTGACGCATTGGCTGGCCAGCTCGAGTACTGGCGGGAGCGGCTCACAGGGGCGCCGGCATTCCTCGACCTGCCCACGGCACGGCAACGGCCTGTGGCCGGCTCACATGCGGCTGGCCAGCGGTCCGTGACTCTTCCAGCCCACCTCGTCGCCGCCATGGACGACCTGTGCCGCCGCGCTGGTGTCACGCGCTTCATGGTCCTGCTCACGGCGTTCAATGTGCTGCTCGCGCGCTACACGGGCGAGACCGACATCGTGGTCGGCACGCCGGTCGCCAACCGTGCCCACACAGGGCTGGCGGACCTCATCGGCTTCTTCGTCAACACCCTGGTCCTGCGGACCTCGCTTGGCGACGACCCCACAGGCACCGACTTGCTCAGCCGGGTCAGGGAACTCGCCCTCGGTGCGCAGGAACACCAGGACCTGCCGGTGGAGCAACTGGTTGACGCGGTGCACCCGCCCCGCCAGCCGGGCCGCTCCCCGCTGTTCCAGACGCTCTTCGTCGTCCAGAACAGCCCCATGTCCGAACTGGACCTCCCAGGTCTCACGGTCGAGGCGCTGCCTACCGCCACGACCGCGACCGAGTTCGACCTGACGCTCGAAGTCGTCGAGACATCTCACGGGGTGTGTGCCAATGTCGCGTACGACGCCGGGCGGTTTGACGGCGGCGGGATGCAGCGACTGCTCGGCCACTGGCTGACGCTCCTCCGTGGCCTGGTCGCCGACCCGGGCCGCCGGGTGAGCGAGCTGCCGGTACTCTCCGCTGGCGAGCATGACCTGCTCATCGGATCCTGGAATGACACCGCAGCGCAGGACGTGGGGCCACACGTCCATGACCGGGTCGCCCGCCAGGCGCGTGCCACGCCGGAGGCCACGGCCGTGGTGTTCCGCGACCGCGAGATGACCTACGCCGAGTTGGCAAGCCGTGCCAACACCCTCGCTGGGCGGCTCGCCGCCGCCGGTGCTGGCCGCGGTGACGTGGTCGCGGTCTGCCTCGAGCGGTCAGCGGAACTCGTGGTGAGCCTGCTTGGTGTCCTTCAGGCCGGTGCTGCCTACCTGCCGCTCGACACCACGCTGCCCACGGACCGCCTGAGCTACATGCTGGACGACGCCAGCGTCCGCATGGTCGTGACCACATCAGCCCAGCGGCACCTCTTCGACAGGCACCGGGCACAGGTGCTGCTGGTCGACGGGACCGGGCCGCTGGAGCGCCCGACTGCCCGGGTGCCGCTGACCGACGCCGACCTTGCCTATGCCATCTACACCTCGGGGTCGACCGGGAAGCCCAAGGGGGTGATGCTCTCGCATGGCGCGCTGGCCAACTTCCTGGCCGCGATGGACCAGGTGCTCGGCCAGCATGCCGTTGGGGTGTGGCTCGCGCTCACCAGTGTCTCGTTCGACATCTCCGTACTCGAGCTGCTCTGGCCGCTGACCCGGGGCTGGACGGTCGTGGTCCAGGCCGATGGCGACATCCTGCCCGGCGCGGGCACGGGGGGCGAAGGGCCGCCAGGTGCGCTCGGCTTCAGCCTGTTCTACTTTGCCGCGAGCAATGCTGCTGGCCCGGGCGCGGAGCCGTACCAGTTGCTGCTCGACAGCGTCAAGTTCGCCGACCAGCACGGGTTCGATGCCGTCTGGACGCCCGAGCGTCACCTGGATGCCTTCGGCGGCCCCTACCCCAACCCAGCGGTCACCGCCGCCGCGCTCGCCACGGTGACAAGCCGGATCGGCCTGCGCGCCGGCAGTGTCGTCCTGCCACTGCACAACCCGCTGCGCGTAGCGGAGGAGTGGGCGGTGGTCGACAACCTCTCGGGCGGGCGTGCAGGGGTTTCATTCGCCTCAGGCTGGCACCCCAATGACTTCGCCCTCGCCCCGGACCCCGGTGTGTTCGAGCGCCGCAAGGAGGTGATGTTCGAGCAGATCGACACGGTCCGGCGGCTATGGCGGGGAGAGAGCGTCACGGTGCCCAACGGCGTCGGCCGCGACGTCGCTGCCCGCACGTTCCCCCGTCCGGTACAGCCTGAGCTGCCGTTCTGGGTGACCGCCGCGGGCAGCCCCGAGACCTTCCAGCGCGCTGGCCAGATCGGGGCGAACCTGCTGACCCACCTCCTCGGGCAGAGCGTCGAGGACCTTGCTGAGCGGGTCTCGTCCTACCGCCGGGCGTGGCGGGCGGCGGGGCACCCAGGGGACGGGCATGTGACCCTCATGGTGCACACCTACGTCGGTAGCGACCCAGCGCGCACCAAGGAGGCGGTACGCAGCCCGTTCCGCGAATACCTGCGCAGCTCGTTCGGGCTCGTCCGGGCGCTGGCGCCCAGCCTCGGGTTCGACGGCGAGCCGACGGAGGAGGACGTCGAGGCCCTGCTCGACTACGCGTTCGAGCACTACTACCGCAATGGCGCCCTGATGGGCACGGCCGAGGAATGCGCCATCATGGCGGGAAGGCTGCGGACGGCCGGAGTCGACGAGCTGGCCTGCCTGATCGACTTCGGCCTGCCCGCCCAGCAGGTGCTGGATGGCCTGCCGCTGCTCGCCGGGCTCCGCCGTCGCTTCGAGGAGCCGGCCTCGGCTGCCCAGCCCTCCTTCGGTGTGGCGGCCCAGATTCGGCGGCACCATGTCACACACCTGCAGTGCACGCCGTCGCTCGCCAGTATCCTCGCCGCCGACCCGCGGACCCGGGAGTCGCTGGCAGAGCTGGAGACGCTGGTCGTCGGCGGCGAGGCGTTGCCCACTGCGCTGGCCACCGACCTGCTCACCGCCACCGGAGGCCGGCTGGTGAACATGTACGGCCCGACCGAGACGACGATCTGGTCAACCTCATATGAGGTGCCGGACCCAGTTGGTGACATGTCCGTCGGCCGTCCCCTCACCAACACCACGACGTACATCCTGGACGGCCAGGGGTGTCCGGTACCGGTCGGCGTCCCAGGCGAGCTCTTCATCGGTGGACACGGCGTCGCTCGCGGCTACCTGCGACGGCCAGGGCTCACCGCCGGCCGTTTCGTGCCCTCCCCCTTCGCGGCCGGTGCCAGGTTGTACCGGACCGGAGACCGGGCACGGTACCTGCCCGACGGGCGCATCGAGTTCCTCGGCCGCATGGACCGCCAGGTCAAGCTCGGCGGCCACCGGCTCGAACTGGGCGAGATCGAGAGCGTGCTGCGTGGGCACCCCAGCATCCGGCACGCCGCTGTCGTCGTCTACGACGACGACAGTGGGCACCGCCAGCTCGTGTCCTACCTGGTCGGTACCGGCGAGCCGGTGCCTGCGGATGAACTGCGCAGGCACCTGATGCGCAAGCTGCCCGAGGTCATGGTGCCCACCGTGACGTTCTGGCTCGACGAACTGGCGCTCACCACCAGCGGGAAGGTGGACTACCGCGCTCTCCCGGCACCGGCAGCGGCCACGGCGCAACGGGCTGCGCGGACCGCTGTCACCGCGCGCCCATACGTGCCAGCCACCGACGAGCTCACCCGCACCATCGCTGCGATCTGGCAGGACGTCCTGCACGTGGACCAGGTGGGGGTGCGGGACAACTTCTTCGACCTCGGTGGTCACTCGCTGATGGCGATCCAGCTCGTGTCCCGGCTGCGCGCGTCGCTGGGAATAGAGGTGACGCTGCGGACGGTGTTCGAGTCGGCCACCATCGCTGAGCTCGCGGAACGGCTCAGCGACGGGGCGGGCCGGCCAGCCACGGCCGGGCGTCCCGCATTGCGGCCGTACCCACGGGACACGACGGTGCCACTGTCCTTCGCCCAGCAGCGGGTCTGGTTCTTCGAGCAGATGAACCCCGGCACCACCGCGTACCACCTCTCCGCCACCCTGCGCCTGCGCGGGGCGCTGCGGCCAGCCGCGCTGAGACGGGCCTTCGACGACGTGGTGTCCAGGCACGAGGCGCTGCGCACGAACTTCAGCGTGGCCGACCGTACCCCCGTGCAGACGTTCACGGGGGAGCGCCGGGTACCCATGCCCATCGTCGACCTCACCTGCATCCCCCAGCACGCGCGCGAGCACGAAGTGTCCCGCCTCGCCCTCGAAGCGGCACGCCGGTCTTTCGACCTCGAATGCGACGCGTTGCTGCGCACCACCCTGCTGCACACCGCGGCCGGCAGCCACGTGCTGCTGCTGACCATGCACCACATCGTGTCGGACAGCTGGTCGATCGGTGTGATGGTGGGCGAGCTCGGTGCCCGCTACGAGGCGCACGTGTCGGGTCGTGCCGGCCCACTGGCCCCGCTGCCCATCCAGTATGCGGACTACACGCTGTGGCAACGCGACTGGCTGGGCGGTGAGGTACTCGAAGAGCAGCTCAGGTACTGGCGGGACGCGCTCGAAGGCGCCCCGCCAGTGCTCGCCCTGCCGCTCGACCGGCCGAGGACGGCTGTGCGCAGTCACGTCGGCGCGCAGGTGCGCTTCGAACTGGGGCCTGACCTGTCAGCGCGGGTCAGGGCACTGAGCCAGTCCGCCGATGTGACCGTGTTCGTCACCCTGCTTGCCGCGTTCAACGCGCTGCTGTCCCGCTGGGCGCATGAGGACCACGTCGTGGTCGGGGTTCCGGTGGCCGGCCGTGGCGTGCCCGAACTCGAGCCAGTCATCGGCTTCCTCGCCAACACCACGGTCATGCATACGGACCTGACCGGCGACCCGCGCTTCACCGACCTCATGGCGCGGGTGCGCTCGGGTGCGGTCGGTGCCTATGACCATCAGGACCTGCCGGTCGAGAAGCTGGTGGCAGACCTCGGCGTCACCCGGGCCGAGGGCCAGAACCCCCTGTTCCAGGTGATGTTCGTGTTCACCAACGACATGGTGATGCTGCCGGCACTGGGCGACGTGGAGGTCGAGCCGCTCGACGTCCACCAGGGGCAGGTGTTCATGGACCTCAACATGGCCATGGAGGATGGGCCCGGGGGCCTGCGCGGCACCCTCGACTACAGCTCGGAACTGTTCGACGCGGCGACGATTGACTGGCTGCTCGAGCGCTTCCTGGCGGTGCTGTCCACGGTCACCGCCGACCCCGGGACGCGAGTCAGTGAGCTGCCTGTTGGCGCCGGGCGGCCCACGGCAGACGTGCCGGTGGCCATCGGCGCCACGTTCACCGCGGCCCCGGTCCAAGACCCGCTGCGGTTCTGGGTCGACCAGCTCGGACTCCCGGTGTCGGTCAACTTCGCGCCGTACAACCAGCTCTTCCAGGAGCTCCTGGCCCCGGGAAGCCTGATGGCGGCCAACCGTGACGGCATAAACGTGGCGTTGCTGCGCAAGACGGATTGGGAAGGCCCACAGTCCAGCGCCGAGGAGGTGGGGGAGGAGTTCGCGAGCGCGCTCTCGGTGTTCCAGCGGTCCCGGCACACGCCCTTCCTGGTGGCCTTGTGCCCGTCCGCGGACCCCGAGGACGAGCCTGCGCTCAGGTGGCGGTCGGCCATGGCGCGCCGGCTCAGCGCCATCGACCATGTGATCTGCTTGGACATCGCGTCGGTGCTCGACAGATACGGGGTCACCGCATACCTGGACCCTGTCAGGGACGAGGCCGGCCACATCCCGTACACCGACGAGTTCTTCGCTGTGCTCGGAACCTGCCTGGCCCGCCAGGTCGCCGCGCTGGTGAGCGGGTACCCCACGGTGTTCGTGGTGGACGGCGACCGTTGTGCGGCCCATCTCGACCAGGCGGCCGGGAACCTCCTGGCGGAGGCCTTGGCGGCCCTGGCCCGTCGTGGTCGCCGGGTCTGGGTGTGCACCGGGGCGGATACCGACCTGTCCGGACTCAGCAGCGCTCCGGTGCGCGGGGCGCACCTGGTCGCGGACGCGCGGCCATTGCGGGACAAGATCGACGCGATCGTCGCCGAAACGGCAGTGCCTCCCGGCGGATGTGCGCTTCTCACCAGCGGCGGCGCGGCCGGCCAAGGGCCGCCTGGGGGTGTCATCGAGATGCGTCTGCCATCGACGGCGCCGGAGCTGGCGGAGTTCCTCACCCATACCTGGCTCTTCGACCCCCCTGGCGCGCCCACTCCTGTCTCGCCGTGGTGGGACGGGGGACGTCGATGACCCTCACGGAGTTGTGCGCCGCCGTGCTCGGGCTGGCGGCGGAGCAGGTCGATGACACCACTGCCGCTGCCACGACCGGCGGCTGGACGAGCCTGGCCCATGTCCAGTTGGTGGTGGCGCTCGAGGACGCCTACGGCGTCACCCTGTCCGCCGCCGAGATCCGCAGGCTGACAAGTGTCGGGGCGATCCGTGCCGCACTGGCCGGCAAGGGGGTGGTCGTCGGCTGAACGACCCGCCCGCCACAACCGCTGTAGCGGAACCATCCATCAATGACACGGGAGGACAACGAGATCATGAGCGAGCTGAACAGCTTGCGCATCCGGCAGCTCTTCTACACGAGCTGGCTTGCGCAGTCGGTGTATGCCGCGGCCTGCCTCGGCCTCGCCGACCTGGTCGCCACCGGGACCAGCAGCGTCGAGGAACTGGCAGCACGCACCCACACCAGGCCGGACTACCTGTACCGGTTGATGAGGGCACTGGCGGGGGCCGGAGTCTTCACCGAGACCAGCGCCGGGACGTTCGGGATGACCCCGCAGGCGCATTGCCTTGTCTCTGGCGGTGAGGACTCGGTCAAGGAGTTGGTGCTCTTCTATGGCAATGAGGTGCACAAGTCATACGGTCACCTGGCCGAGACGCTGCGCACCGGCATACCGGCGGTCGACGCCATCTATGGCATGTCGCTGTGGGAGCGGATGGAGAGCGTCCCGGAGACCGGCACGGCGTTCCGGCGGGGCATGGGGGCGCCATCGTGGCGCGAGCAGTTGCCACTGCCGGAGAACTACGACTTCAGTGGCATCAGACGACTGGTGGATGTCGGCGGTGGCGAAGGCACGATGCTCGCTGCGGTGCTGCACGAGCACCCCGGGATGCAGGGGGTCCTTGTCGACATCTCGGCGGGCGTGGACCGGACGATGCACCACTTCATCGAGGCGGGTGTCGCCGACCGGACCCGGCTGGTGGAGAGCAGCGCGTTCGACGAGCTCCCCAGGGCCGACGGCTACATGATGAGCTGCGTGCTGCACGTGATGGATGACGCGGCCAGCCTGGTCGCGCTGAACCGGGTCCGTGACGCCATCGAGGCAGACGGCCGCCTGGTCATTCTGGAGCGGATCGTCTCGCCACCCGACGAGCCTTCGCTGGCGAAGATCCTCGACCTGTCGATGATGCTCACGAACGGCGGCCGTGAGCGGACCGAGACCGAGTGGCACGATCTGCTCGCGCAGGCGGGTTTCAAGCTCACGAGGATCGTCGCGCTGCCGTACTTCAGCGGCGGTGCGGAGCTCACCGCGATCGAAGCGGCACCAGTGCCGCGATGACGGATGCGCCCGTCACGACGGCGGCACCGGTCACCTCGGGGCCGCCCGCCGCGGAACGCCAGCTCAGGCTGCTCGGTGATGCGCAGTTGTCCCGAGCCATCCAGGTGGCGGCGACCCTCGCCATTGCCGACCATATCGCCGATGAGCCCCGGTCAGCCGAGGACCTCGCCCGGCTGACCGGGTGCGAGCCAGGGCTACTGCGACGCCTGCTGCGCTACCTTGCGTTCGCGGAAGTGTTCAGCGCCACCGGAGATGGCCGCTACACGCTCACCGAGATGGGCCGGCTGCTCTGCTCGGACGAGCCCTCTTCGGTGCGAGCGGAACTTGTGATCGGTGCGGACGACCGTGCGCTCTGGTGGTCGACCGGCGAGATGCTGCATACGGTCCGCACCGGGCAGCCCGCGTTCGACCACGTGTACGGCGTCAGCATGTGGGAGGCGATGCGCACGGCGGCTGGGTCGTCCACCCGGTTCCAGCAGGCGATGACGGCCGGGTCGGCCGAGG
>DASYYE010000595.1:0-25231 GCA_035946955.1 Streptosporangiaceae bacterium
CCAGTCACCGACCGCCGCCGCGGTAGTCGCCTGCGCGAGGTCACCGAGCACCGTCGCCGAACCTGTGGCACAGCGCCGCCCGACCGCCCGGCACTCCATCGGTGAGAGGTCCTGGGCTTCGTCCACCACGACATGCGCCAGGCTCGGCGTGCGTTCGATCAGGTCGCGTGCCTCGTCCACGAGCACGGCGTCCGCCGCGGACCAGCGCGCGGACCCGGGGCCCCGTGGCGGCGACGGCCAGGTGATGGCCTGCTGCTCCGCCTCGTCGAGCAGCCCATCGGCGGCCCGCGCCAGCAGCCCAGGGTCCGAGAGCAGCCGCATGACAAGCCGGACCGGGTCGGCCGCGGGCCACACCGCGTCCACCGCGTCGCGGACCACCCGGGTCCGGCGCACCGTATTGTGGGTGCGGTCGTCACAGGCTTCCCCGGCCGCCTCCATGCGTGTGAGGACCACATGGGCGATGCGGTGCCCCAGCATCTCCCGGCCCGCGCCGTAGCGGACCCCGCGCTCGCGCAAGCCCTCCACCAGTTCGGCCACCTCGGCCTTGCCGACCCGCCATCGCCGCGACCCACGGACCAGGACGATCCCTTCCGCAGGTTCGGCCACCCCGGCCCACAGTGCCCGGCGCAGCACCTCGGCCATGCAGGCGTTTCCCTTGACCCTGACCGCCGGCTCGGAGTCGTGCGCCCGCACCGGCACGGTCGCGACCAGGCCGCTGACCGTCACCTGAGTCACGTCGGTCTCCCCCAGGGCCGGCAGGACGTTATGGATGTAGGACAGGAACGCCTGGTTGGGACCGACCACCAGGACGCCGCCACGCAGCATGCGGGCGTGGTGCGCGTAGAGCAGGTAGGCCACCCGGTGCAGGCCGACAGCGGTCTTCCCGGTCCCCGGCGCGCCCTGGACGCACAGCGTCTCCTCCGCGGCGGCACGGACGATCTCATCCTGGTCCGGCTGGATCGTGGCCACGATGTCGCGCATGGGCCCCGACCTCGGACGTTCGATCTCGTCGATGAGGATGCGGCTGGTGGGCGCTCCTGCCGGGGCGCCATCCGCCGGGGCACCGGTGAATTCCTCGTCCTCGTAGGCGGTGAGCTCCCCGCCGGAGAACCCGAACCTGCGGCGCAGCAGCAGGTCCATGGGGTCGGCCTGGCTCGCACGGTAGAACGGCCGGGAGACGGGCGCCCGCCAGTCGACCACGACCGGGTGGCCCTGCGGGTCGTGGACGTGGCGCCGGCCGATGTGGAAGCGCTCGCCCGGGGCCTGGCCCGCTCTCCCGCCGTCTGCGTGCTCCGGTTGCGGTGCGCTCGGGCGCTCACCGTCCGTGCCGGACTCGGTATCCCTCTTCAAAACAGCGCCAGCCGCGTAATCGAGCCGGCCGAAGAAGAGGGGGGTGTCAGGGATGTCTTTGAGCGCCTCGGCGCGGTGGTGGAGGTCGGCTTTGAGGTACTCCTCCGACACCCGGTCACCGGCCATCGCGCGCAGGCCCAGCACGTCTTCGCGCATGAGCCGCAGGTACTCACGGGACCGCCGCAGGTGCTGGCGCTCCGCTTGGAGCACCTGGCCGGTCCGGCCCTCCTCAGGCGATGTGGCCGGCCGGTCATGGGGATGCGGTGCTGTCCCCCCGGCCCCACTGGGGGCGGGCATGCGTCATCACCTCGGTTTCATGGATGTTTACGGACAAGGGCCGAAGACGCTACCAGCCACAACAAGCGCCAGGCAAACCCTTTTCCCCCTCACCATGGAAGCCCACCCGCGGCCGCCGCACCCCCGCCCCCGACTTCCATGATCATGAAGACTTCTCAGTCACTACGACTGAAATTCCTACAGGATCATGAAATATGCCCCCGTGGCTAGGCGGGGGTGACGATGTACTGGCGGAGGGAGAGGTCGCCGAAGGTCACCGGGCCGCGCGGGCCGGGGACGTGGTCCACATTGATGCCGGTCTCGGGGAGGCCGAGCAGCTTGAAACCGTCCAGCAGCCGGGTACTGGCGTTCCAGAACGCCCCTGTCCCCGAGTAGGCGGCGAGGAAGGCCCGCGCCGCGGCCTCATCGGCGCTGAGCACACTGGCCGCCAAGCCGGAGGTCTCCTCGTTGGCCAGCCGCGCCGCCTCGGCCGGACCGGACACCCGCGCGACCGTGACTGTCGCCTCCTGGCCGGTGTCAAGTGCCCACTCATGGCCCAGCGGGTGGGAGTGGGGCGGCAGCGACAGTGACACACCGCACCTGCCCAGGGCGTCACGGGCCACCCCGAGCATCTCGTCCCACACGTCGGTGTGCACGAGCAGCAGGTTGAGCCTGTTACACACACCCAGCCTGTCCACGCTGGCGGTGATGACCTCGGCCGCCATCGCCAGGTCGGCCGCCTGGTCCAGGTAGAGCACTCCCCCGCCGTCGGCGTGGGCCAGGGTGCGGACGCCGTGCCTGGCGGCCTCGGCAGCCAGGGAGCGGGTGGTCTCACCACTGCCCCGCAGGATCACCAGCGGGATGAGGCCAGGGCAGCGCACCAGTTCCACCGCGGCCTGGCGGTCGGGGCTGCGCACGAGTTGCAGCGCTGCAGGGTCCAGCCCGGCACCGTCCACGGCAGGGGTGATGACCTCGTCGAACAGGGCGGCGGCGGAGCCGAGGGCCGCCCCGCCCGTGCGGAGCACCCCAGCATTGCGCGACTTCAGCAACTGCGAGGCGACGTCGATCGTCACATTGGGCCGGGCCTCGTAGTTGGCGCCGATGACCCCGACCGGCACCCGCCGCTCAGCCAGCCTCAGCCTTCCCGGCAGGTCACGCACAGCGGTCTCGGCAGGTGGGAACGGAACCCCGGCCAGCAGGGTGATCTGGCGCGCCATCTCGTGCACGCGCGCCTCGTCCAGCCGCAGCCGGTCCAGCAGCCCCCGGCCGAGCCCAGCGGCCTCACCAGCGGTGACGTCCGCCGCATTGGCCGCAAGCACCGCCGGGCACGCCTCCCGCAACAGGGCCGCCATCCTCCCCAGTGCGTCGTTGACCGTCTCCGGAGCCGCCGCAGCCAGGCTCGGCGCCGCCGCGCGCGCCACCTCGCCGCAGCGGGTCACAGTTTTGGCGACATCAACGTCTCCCACGTCAGGCACGGCCCTAGCTTAGGCCCTGGACCTGCGGCACCGGCACCGCCGACGTGCCCTTCAGAACAGGACAGAGGCGAAGGTGGCTACCTCGGTGAAGCCCACACGCTGGTAAGCGGCCCGGGCGGGGAGGTTGTAGTCGTTGACGTAGAGGGAGACCACCGGTGCGACGCTGCGCAGGGCCTCGGTGACCACGGCGGCCATCCCGGCCTGGGCCAGGCCCTGGCCCCGCCGCTCCGGAGTGACCCAGACACCCTGGACCTGGCATGCGTACGGGGTGACCGAGCCGATGTCCGCCTTGAAGACGACCTTGCCGTCCTCGATCCGGGCAAACGCGCGGCCGGTGCGGATGAGCTCGTTCACCCGTGCCCGGTAGGAGGTGCCGCCGTCGGCACCGACCGGCGACACGCCCACTTCCTCGGTGAACATGGCCACCGACGCGGGCAGCAGCACCCTCAGCTCGTCGGGACGGACCCGGCGCACCAGCGGGTCGGGCGGGACCAGCGGCGGCCCGGAGACCGCCATCACCGGCTGGCTGGCCCTGACTTCCCGGGGTGGGCCCCAATACGGCCGGAGCAGTTCCCACATGCGCAATACGGCGGCGGAGTCCCCCACGATCGAGGAGCACCGCCGGCCGGTCAGCCGGGCGCGCCCCGCGAAAGCGGTGATGGCCGCCTCGGTCGGGGCGATCGGCACGAGGTTCGCACCCATGTAGCACAGGGACTCCGGCCGGACGGGCTCGGCCCGCCTTGACTCCTGCCGCCCGCCCGTGCTGTATGCCCACACCTGGCCGCCGAGCCGCGCGGGGTCGAGGCCGGACTCGCGCACGCGCGAACCCACGAAGACGTTGACCACCGGGTCACGGTCGCAGAGGGCGAGCACCTCGTCGCGGTCGCGGTCATCGAGCAGCCGTACCGACGACGGTCGCCACGCCTTGGTGCGCAGCACTCCCTCAGGGTATCGGCATATGTCAGAGGTTCGGCGAAGGGGCAGAAAGGGCGGCACATCTCGCATCGACCGGCCCGGTACCCGTGGGCAGCGCCCCAGTCGCCAGGTAACGGTTGAGGAAGCCGTTCACGCAGGTGTTCGGGGGCTGGGTCAGGGACTGGCCGTGGTTCCCGCCGCCTTCGACGACGACCATCCTGGCGGTCGGGAGGTGCTGGTGGGCCACTTGCGCGCCCTGGTAGGGCGTGGCGGCGTCCAGGGTGCCCTGGATCATGAGGATGCCGGGCAGGCCCGCCCCGCGGATCTGCAGCGGCTGGGCAGGGCCGCGCACCGGCCAGAACGCGCACGCGGCATTGAACCATGCGTTGTCCCAGGCCTGGAACGGCGCGGTCCGGTCGACCCGCCTGGTGTCGGAGTCCCACTTCGCCCAGTTGCGCGGCCAGTTCACGTCACTGCACTCGACGGCGTTGTAGACGGCGAACTCGTTCTCGTTCTGGGCGCCGAGCGCTTTGAAGTCCAGGATCATCAGGCGGGTCGCGCGGTTGTGCAGGTACTGCGTGAGGGCCGAGGCAAGCTCCGGCCACAGGGTGTCGCTGTAGCCACCCTGAAGGAACGTGTCGTCGAACTCGTCCGAGCCGATCATCGGCCCGCCGGGGCCTGCGACCGGGTGGGCCCCCACGTCGGCACGCGCCTCGTACCACGCACGCTGGACCTGTGCCTGGCTGGCTCCCAGATGGTAGACGGCGTCGTGGGACGCGACCCAGGCGAAGAAGGCCTCCATCCGGCCCTGGAACGCGTAGTCCTGGCTGATGTTGTCCGCGTACCACACGCCAGCCGGGTCCACCGTGCTGTCCAGCACCATGCGGCGCAGCCGCTGGGGGAACAGCGTCGCGTACACCTGGCCCAGGTACGTCCCGTAGGAGTAGCCGAAGTAGCTGATCTTCTGCTGGCCCAGGGCCGCCCTGATCGAGTCCATGTCGCGGGCCGCGTCCATGGTGGTCATGAACGGCAGCAGCCAGCCGAACCGGTGTTCGCAGCTAGCCGCGTACGCGTGTGCCCGGGCAATGAGCGCCTGCTCGGCCTGGCGGCTGGCCGGGATGTAGTCGGGCCGGACACCAGAGAAGAACGACGGGTCACAGTGCAGGGCGGGCACGCTGGACCCGACACCACGGGGGTCGAACCCGATGATGTTGTATTCGGAGGCCACCGTGTGGTCCAGGCCGAAGGCGACGTCGCTGGCCAGGCCGAGGCCGCTCCCGCCCGGGCCGCCGGGGTTGACGAGCAGGTCACCCTGACGGTGGGCCGTTGGCGCCGTGGCCGGGACCATCGACAAAGCCAGTGTGATCTTGCGGCCGTCCGGGTGGCTGTAGTCGAGCGGCACACGCAGGCTCGCACACTGCATGGGGCCCGCCCCGGACACGGTGCACGTATGCCATGCCAGCGCGTCCGCGCTGTCATGGGCGTGCTGAGTAGTGGTCCTCCCGCCACCGGCCGAGCAGCCAGCGGCCACGAGCACAGCAGCGCAGGCGAGGGCGGCAGCGCCCCACGTCCCATGCTTGAGGGGGAACATCACGAGCTAACAACCTGCCAGGGCTAGGAGACAGTCACCTCGGGCTTGCCCGTCCCGTTGGCGCCCGCCATTTCAGCGAGTTTCATGGCCTCTTCGATCAGGGTCTCCACGATCTGTGACTCCGGCACGGTCTTGACGACCTCGCCCTTGACGAAGATCTGGCCCTTGCCGTTGCCCGAGGCCACACCCAGGTCAGCCTCCCGGGCCTCGCCCGGGCCGTTGACCACACACCCCATGACCGCCACCCGCAGCGGCACCTCCAGGCCGTCCAGGCCCGAGGTGACCTGCTCGGCCAGCGTGTACACGTCCACCTGTGCCCGCCCGCAGGACGGGCACGACACGATCTCCAGCCCACGCTGGCGCAGCCCCAGCGACTCGAGGATCGCGATGCCGACCTTGACCTCCTCCACCGGCGGCGCCGACAGCGACACCCTGATGGTGTCCCCGATGCCCTCGGCGAGCAGTGCGCCGAACGCCACAGCGGACTTGATGGTCCCCTGGAACATGGGCCCCGCCTCGGTGACGCCGAGGTGCAGGGGGTAGTCGCACGCCTGCGCGAGCTGGCGGTAGGCCTGCACCATCACGACCGGGTCATGGTGCTTGACCGAGATCTTGATGTCTGTGAAGCCGTGCTCCTCGAACAGCGAGCACTCCCACAGCGCCGACTCCACCAGCGCCTCGGGCGTGGCCCGCCCGTACTTGGCCATCAGCCGCTTGTCCAGTGACCCGGCGTTCACGCCGATCCTGATCGGCACCCCCGCCGCCGATGCCGCGTGGGCGATCTCGGCGACCTTGTCGTCGAAGGCCTTGATGTTGCCCGGGTTGACCCGCACGGCGGCACAGCCGGCGTCAATGGCCGCGAACACGTACTTCGGCTGGAAGTGGATGTCGGCGATGACGGGGATCTGGGACTTGCGCGCGATCTCGGGCAGCGCGTCCGCATCATCCTGGCTGGGCACCGCCACCCGCACGATCTCGCACCCGGCCGCGGTCAGTTCGGCGATCTGCTGCAGAGTCGAGTCCACGTCCGCGGTGAGCGTGGTGGTCATCGACTGGACCGACACCGGGGCGCCACCGCCGACCGGCACCGCGTGCTTGCCCTTGCCCACCACGATCTGGCGGGACGCACGGCGCTCCACAGCGATGGGGCGGGGCACGGCCGGCATACCGAGGTCTGTCGTCATGGGGAGTCCCCTACCTCACAGTTGGATCTGCACAGGGTTGACGATGTCAGCCATGATCAAGAGCACACCAAACGCCACAAGCAGGGCGAACACCCCAACACTGACCGGCACGAGCTTGCGGAAGTCTACCGGCCCCGGGTCTGGCCGCCCGCGGAGCCTCGCCACCAGCGCCTTGGCACGCTCGTAGATCACGATGGCGATGTGCCCGCCGTCCAGCGGCAGCAGGGGCAGCAGGTTGAACGCCCCCACGAAGATGTTCAGGGACGCGATGAGCAGCAGGATCACGCCGACCTTGAACTGCCAGCCGACAGCGGAGGCGACGACCTGGCCGGTGTCGTTGGCGGCACCCACCACGCTGGTGACCTGCCCACCAGCCGTAGCGCCCCGGTTGGGGGCGAACAGGTACGGGATCGCCTTGGGCAGGTCCGCGATTGCGCTGGCCGAACCCTTGAGGATGGTGCCGAACGATGTCGCCGCATAGGCAGCGGAGGCGAGTGGGCCCTGCCGCTGTATCACGGAAACGGGCGACACCCCCAGGAAGGACCCGGCATGGCCGTGCACGGTGACCAGCGTGGTGTGCAGGGTCAGCCGGTGCCCCTTGCGCTCCACCGCAACGGTGATGGGCTTGCCCGCCGGCTGTCGCCGGATGGCGGCCCCCATCTCCGACCAGGTGTGGACCGGCGTCCCCTCGATCGCCAGCACCGTGTCGCCGGCCCGGATCCCCGCCCGCCAAGCTGGTGAACGCGGGTCGCTCGGCGAACACTGTGCGTTCACGTTGGCCGGCACACAGCTGACCACCGTGCCCAGCTTGGCGGAGTTCCCCCCAGCCTGCAGGCCGATCGCGGCCGCAACCGTGAACAGCAGGACGAAGGCGAGCACGAAGTGCATGAAGGACCCCGCCCCGAGCACGATCAGCCGCTGCCAGCCAGGCTGCCGCCGGAACGACCGGGGCTCATCGGCCTCGTCGACGTCGTCCATCTCGGTCATGCCGGTGATCTTCACGAACCCGCCGGCGGGGATCGCCTTGATGCCGTACTCCGTCTCGCCCCTGCGCCGTGACCACACCGTCTGGCCAAAGCCCACGAAGAACTGCGTGACCTTCATGCCGAACTTCTTGGCGGTCAGGAAGTGACCCGCCTCGTGCAGCATGATCGAGACAAGCAGGGCAACGATGAAGACGACCACGCCCAGCAGGAAGCTCATCAGGCGGACTCTCCCCTCTTGTGCGCTGCACCGACGACGTGCTCAGCGCGCTGGCTCCACCGGGCGGTCAGTTCTGACGCCCAGGCCCGTGCCCAGCGGTCCGCCGCAACCACATCCTCCAGCGCAAGGCTGTCCCCGACCCAGCCGTCATGATCTGAGACTACCTGCGCGACTATGTCAACGATCCCGGCGAACGGAAGCCTTCCCGTAAGGAAGGCATCGACACAGGACTCATTGGCCGCGTTGTAGACGGCGGGAGCCGTCCCGCCTGCCTGGCCCGCCCGGCGGGCGGTCGCCACCGCCGGGAACGCCTCTTCGTCGAGGGGGTCGAACGTCCAGGTGTGAGAAGCCGTCCAGTCGATAGCGGGCGCCGCACCAGCGACGCGGTCTGGCCAGCCGAGAGCGAGCGCGATGGGGATGCGCATGTCAGGTGGGCTGGCCTGGGCGATGGTCGAGCCGTCGGTGAACTCCACCATGGAATGGATGACTGACTGCGGGTGGACGACGACCTCGATCCGCTCGAATGGGATGCCGAAGAGCAGGTGTGCCTCGATCACCTCGAGCCCCTTGTTGACCAGGGTGGCCGAGTTGACCGTGATGACCGGACCCATCCGCCAGGTCGGGTGCGCGAGCGCCTGCTCCGGGGTGACGTCGGCCAGTTCCGCCCTGGTGCGGTTGCGGAACGGGCCACCACTGGCGGTCAGCACCAGCCGCGCGACCTCGTCCGGCTTTCCGCCGCGCAGGCACTGGGCGATCGCCGAGTGCTCGGAGTCGACCGGGACGATCTGGCCAGGCCTGGCCAGGCCCTTGACCAGCGGTCCGCCCGTGATCAGGGATTCCTTGTTCGCGAGCGCGAGCAGCCGCCCCGCGCGCAGTGCGGCGAGCGTCGCGGCCAGGCCACTGAACCCGGTCACCGCGTTCAGCACCACATCAGCCGGCCAGGCAGCGACCTCGGCCACGCCATCAGGGCCAGCCAGCACCGCCGGCAACTCCCGGGTGACGCCATCGCGGGCAGCGGCCACCCTCAGTGCGTCGGCTACCTCGGTGACCGCTGACTCACGCTCCACGGCCACCACCGCGGCCCCGAACTCGACCGCCTGGTCGGCCAGCAGGGCGGGGTTGCCGCCACCTGCCGCCAGCCCAACCACCCGGAACCGCCCGGGGTTCCTCCTGATGACGTCGGCCGCCTGGGTGCCCACGGACCCCGTCGACCCCAGCAGGACCACGTCGCGCGGCGTGCTCTCCACTCCGTCATTCTGCCGTGCCCCGCCCGCCCACTCCAGACACAACCGCATCCCTGATTTCGGTGAGGTCCGGTCTATCAGTAGGTGACACGTTCTGTAATAGCTCATGTCAGTTCTGGCTGATTCGCCCCTTACAACGCTCATGGCACGTTAGCCTCCCCCCGAGGAGGCACCACGATGCCCAACCGCAACCCCGCGTCAGCCCCCCGAAAGCTCCAGGCAATAGCCGCAGCCTGCGCCGGAGCGTGTCTGCTTGGCACCGCGTTGCAGGCGGTCTTCACCGCGGGCGCGTCCGCCCAGCCCCGGCCGGCCGCCCTGGTCTTCAAGGTCAACAGCACCAAAGACGCCCCCGACGCCCACCCCGGCGACGGCCATTGCGCGGACAGCGCGGGGAAGTGCACGCTCCGTGCGGCCCTGCAAGAGGCGGACGCCGCACCAGTAGGGGCGTCCAGCACGGTCACGGTGCCCGCTGGCACCTACCTCCTCAGCCTCGGAACCCTGGCGGTCGGCACCGCCACGCGGCGCAGCATCACAGTCACCGGTGCTGGCCCGAAGCTCACCGTCATCAGCGCTGGCAACGCGTTCCGGGTCATGTCCGTGGCCGCCTCGGCCACAGTGACCCTGCACGGCCTGGAGGTCACCGGCGGCAACGCCGGGTCCCACGGGTACGGCGGAGGCGTGTTCAGCAGAGGGAAGCTCACCCTGTCAGAGGACGCGGTAGACGGCAACAAGGCCGGCGCAGGCGGCGGTGGGGTGGTCAACGACTCGGGAACCCTGGCCGTCAGCGCCACCCACATCGACCACAACACCACCGGGTCCCTCGGCGGTGGCATCCTGGGCAGCGGCCCGCTAACGGTCTTCCAGGCGTCCTTCGACGGCAACCACGCTGGCCGCGACGGGGGGGCGATCGACGCCAGCGGGACCATCACGGTGAACCGGAGCACCCTGGCCGGCAACACGGCCGGCGGCACCCTCCCAGGTGAGGGCGCCGCCATCTGGCTCCACGCAGGGGCCAGCCTCCAACTGGTCAACAGCACCGTGGCAAACAACACCACCAGCCCCGCCACTGGCGGCGCGGTCGACAACGCCGGCGGGAAGGTGAGCCTGTCCTTCGACACGTTCTCCGACAACACCGGCGCCCTCAAGGGCACCGGGTTCACCGCCAGCGGGACGGTCCTCGCGGGCACCGGGACGACACCGAACTGCACCGCACCCGTGCACGAGCCGTACGGCTACAACCTCTCGACCGACCTGTCCTGCAAACTGGCCATGCCGACCGACATCCCAGGCGCCAACCCGAAACTCAGCCCGCTCGCCTACAACGGCGGCCCCACCGAGACGCAGGCACTCACGCCCGACAGCCCGGCCCTCGACGCCGGCGGCCAGACCAGTACGTCACACTGCCCTGCCACAGACGAGCGCGGCCAGACACGTCCCTTCGGCCCGGCCTGCGACATCGGCGCCTACGAACTCAAGTACTAGCCTGCGCAACGAAGCTCCCCACAGGACAGCGCTCGATCAAGATCGCTTTGTCCTTCAGGGAGCTTCGTTGCCATAACCCTTTGTTCAGCGCGCTCCTAGTAGAGGGTGGCGGGGTAGATGTTCCAGCCGGTGGAGAACCGCGGGCCTGCCACCGGATCGATCCAGCCGCCGCTCCCACTGGCACGCTCCGTGTAGGACGCACCGGTAGACGGGTTGTAGAGGAACAGGTCAGTCAGCGATCCGCTGTAGAGGGTGGCGGGGTAGACGTTCCAGCCGGTGGAGAACCGCGGGCCCGGCACCGAATCGATCCAGCCACCACTCCCACTGGCACGCTCGGTGTAGGACGCACCGGTAGACGGGTTGTACAAGAACAAGTCAGTCAGCCCGTCCCCATACAAGTTCGCGGGATAGACATTCCACCCAGTGGAGAACCGCGGGCCCGCCACCGAATCGATCCAGCCACCACTCCCACTGGCACGCTCGGTATAGGACGCACCGGTAGACGGGTTGTACAGGAACAGGTCGGTCAATGATCCGCGGCCACCGCCAGGCATCGGTGGCCCGTAGGTGCTCCCCGGGGCCGGCGGAGGGTAGGCCGGGGTGTCCGACGGCGCCGAGTTGATCTGCACGTACTCGCCGGGGTCGGTGAGCTGGATGTCAGCGCTGGTGTGCTGGAGGTACTGCAGGTAGGCCCCGTCGAAGTATGTCGTCCAGGCGTTGAAGCCCTGCACGTTGTACTTGGCTACGGCCCCCTCGGCGTTGTTCCACGGGTCCAGGAGCTGGTAGTCGCTGCCGTACTGGGAGGGGACCGAATCCCCGGGGGTAATCTGCCACAGGCCCCACCCGGTTGTGATGTAGGGCTGGCCCGCCTGGATGATCCCCGGGTAGAACGAGGCCTCCGCGCCGGTGATCGCCGCAGCGATCTGGTCCTGGGTGTAGACCCCCACCCCGGGCACGGTGACGCTGGCGGAAGGGCCTCCGGCATCGTCCCAGAACCCCTCGATCTGGGCATAGCCCAGGGGGCCGCTGGGAGCGGCGGCTACCTCCCGCCGGGGCAGTGCCCTGGCCGACGGGGCAGGCGCCGGCGTCAAGGGGGCCTCGCTGAAGTCCGCCTCGCGCTGGAACCCAGCGGGTGTTGGGCCCGTGACGTGCAGTTCCAGCCGGGTGAACAGTACCCCCCTGGCGGACTCCGCCACCGGATCGGTCAGCGTCAGGTTCGCGCTGGTGCTATCCCAGTGCTTGCTGTCGGCACACAGTGATGCGCATGCCAGCCAGGTGACGGTCCCGGACGCGGTCGCTCGGGTGCTGGTCCAGCTTGACCAGGTCAGGTGTTTCGCGCGCATGCCGTCATCGGCGCAGGTCAAGATCATGCTGGCCGGCCGCACGAGCGCGGGCCCGACGCCGCAGACCTTCACCTCCGGCCTCGCCGGCATTAACGAATTCGCCGTACTCAGCGTGGCAGCCAACGCCGCGGGCCCGCTGCCCACCGCAGCGACCAGCACCGCGACAGGAATCCATGATCGTGACAGTCCTCGCATGCCAAATGACAGTCCTCGCATGCCAAATGAGTCCTTTCTTGAACGAATGGTCATGGCTCAAGCGGCAGCTAGGAACGGGTGACACTGGCCCGGCGCCCGGCGTCATGTCCAGGTGACCCCGGCGGCACGATCAGGATGACGCCCGGCTCCCTTCGCCCGGCTCACATACTCGTGCCACCCGCGTAGCGGCGGAAGCGTACAAACACCCAATTGGAGCCCCGTACAACTACCCGTTCCCCGGTCGCCTTCTTTTCGAGGAGACCGTCCTGACCAGCAGGGAGCACCCGGTACGTCAGATACGCGACCCGGCCACCGGCCTGTCGCACGCGGCGTACAACTACTGCCGGGACACGGTGCTAGCTCTGGGGCACGGCGAGGGAGGGCTCCCAGGTGGGGCGCAGGGGCATGTTGGAGTTGCCTGCCTCATCGAGCTTGACGCCCAGGATCTGGTGCAGCTGGACCACGTTACGGTCGAAACCAAGGCGTGAGCCAGCCATGTACAGCCGCCACACCCGCGCCGTGCCCTGCCCGACCTCGGCGACCGCCTCGTCCCAGTGGGCGTCCAGGTTTGCGCACCAGCCAGTGAGCGTCCGCGCATAGTGCTCGCGCAGGTTCTCCTCATGGCGCACCTCGAAACCGGCGTCGTTCATCACCGACACCAGGTAACCCGGTCCCTCCAGCTCCCCATCAGGGAACACGTAGCGGTTGATGAACCCGCCTACCTCGCGGCCTGGGCCTAGGTTGCTGGGCCGGGTGATGCAGTGGTTGAGCATCCTGCCACCAGGCTTGAGCTTGCCCAGCAGGAAGGCGAAGTAGCCGGGCAAGTTGGCCTTGCCGACATGCTCGGTGAGCCCGATCGAGCTCACCGCGTCAAAACCGGTCTCGGCAACGTCCCGGTAGTCGAGATGGCGCACCTCAGCGAGGCCCCCCAGCCCCTCCTTCTCGATCGCCTGCTGCGCCCAGAGCGCCTGCTGCTCAGACAGGGTCACCCCGAGGGCCTTGACGCCATACTCACGGGCCGCGTGCCGGACCATGCCACCCCAGCCGCAGCCCACATCGAGCAGCCGCATCCCGGGCTGCAGCGCCAGCTTCCGGGCGACCAGGTCGTGCTTGTAGGTCTGCGCCTCCTCCAGCGTCGCGTCCTCACTCGGGTAACACGCGCAGGTGTAGGCCATCGACGGCCCCAGCACCCACTCATAGAACGTGTTGGACACGTCGTAGTGGTGGGAGATCGCGCTCGCGTCGCGTCCGCGTGAGTGCAGGCGGCCGCCCGTCCAACGGCTCCGGACACGCACCTCCTGAGGCGGCGGCGGAACCCGCGGGAACAGCAACCTGGGGCCACCGAGCCTGGCCAGCAACTGCAGCCGCTCAGCCGGGCCGAGCTGCACCTCCTGGATCTGGGCCATCCGGGCCAGCGCCAGGTACATGTCGCCGTCCAGGTCGAGGTGACCTGACACGTACGCCCGCGCCAGCCCCAGCGAACCAGGGGCCTGCGCCAGGTAGGAAACCGCCACGGGGGAACGCACTGTGATCCGCACCTCGGCACCCGCCGGCCCGGCGGTGCTCCCGTCGTACGCCCGGAACTCCACCGGGGCGTCCGGTCCAGCCACCCTCTCGAACACCTCGGCAATGGCCACGGCGTCCTCCCTCCTCATCACTGCCGGCCACGGCTGCTAACGGCCGAGCACGCACTTCTCATACAGCCCGGACAGCCGCCCGCCGGGGTCGTATGCCCGTTTCACGCGGTCGTATGCCGGGCCGTTGTAGTGCGCCCAGAACTCATCCTCGGAGTAGAACGACGTGGAATAAAGACCCTTGTGGCCATCGAGGTCCGCCACCTTGTCCTCCACCAGCCGGTTGAAGTGCCCGTCCCCACACCCAGGCGGCAGCGGCACCGCACCCCAGAACCCGAAGTTGACATAGACCTCCCCGGGCTGCAGCGGGTACAGCGGCCACGGCTGCGGACTGCGCAGACGCAGCGGGCACAGCCAGACCGGGCTCATCCCCACCTGCGAAGCAAAGAACCGCAGGAACTCCGCACCGCGCGCCAGCGGGATCTCCACATCCTGGATCACCGCCTCACGCGGCGGCCTGCCACGGTGGTCATTGAACGCGTCAGACAGGCCATGGCGGCGGTCGAAACTGACCAGCGAACGGTAGACGTCAGAGCGGCGGTACCGGCGCGGCCACAGCATCCGCACCAGCGGGTGCTGCACACCAAACGGGCGAGAACACCAGAACCAGTCCGTGTCCCACCGCCAGAGGTAGTCCCGGATCGTGAGGAAGTCCTCCCGCGGGCCGCGCACCGACCGGTAGTACACCTGCTGACGGGTGTAGTCGCTGCGCCACGGCGCGACGTCACTGTAAGCGCCCACCGTCAGGTAGATCTCGTCCAGGCTGAACACGGTGCCGTCAACGAAGTCGGCCCGGTGGCCCGCTAGCGAGCCCTCGGCGGCGATCTCGCCGATGGCCGCCATGGCAGCCTCCGGGCTGCCGAACCGGAAGTGCCGCAGGTGCACGAATGGCGCGACCGGCTCGAGCTCGATCGTGAGCGTGAGCGCGTACCCGAGGGTCCCGTAAGAGTTCGGGAACCCCCAGAACAGATCGGCGTGCTCCCCCACGGGAGTCGCCGTCACCACCCGGCCGTCGCCCGTCAAGACCTCCAGCGCGGTCACCGACTCGTGCGGCAGCCCGCTGCGCAGCGAGGTCGACTCGATGCCAAGCCCCGACACCGCCCCACCAAGCGTGATCGTCTTGAGCTGGGGGACCACCAGCGGCATCAGCCCATGGGCCAAGGTCGCATCAGCCAGGTCTTCGTAGGTGGTCAGGCCCCCCACGACCGCCATGCGCAACCGGGGGTCGACATGCAGCACCCGGGAGAACGCCGAAGCATCCAGGCCACGCCGCCGCGCGGTCCCGGCCTGCCCGCCGCCGGTCTTCAGCGGGTCGCGGAACCGGAACAGGTTGGAGGTCCGCTTGGACAGGCGCACCTGCGTGCCGTCCGGAATGGCCAGGTAGGCCTCACGCAGGGCCGCGACGACCGCGCGGTGCACCGCTGCCGTGGCCGGCGGGAGGCGAACCGCCAACGGCTGGGACTCCTCGCTGGCGGGTCCCCCCGGGGACACCTCCGTCATGGGGTCTGTCACCTAACCTCCTCAGGCCACGAACACGCAGCACAACGGCGGATCGAGTCTAACGAGCGCCTTCCACGAGGCTTTTACCTGGCCACTGGTGTGGCCGCAGCGGCCTCTCAGTGGTTGCCCAGGGCACCCTGGTAACAGCCGACCACAGGAGGAAAGCATGAGCAAGCATGGGCACCACGGCCTGGACCTCGAGGCATTGCCGCAGTCCATGCCGTTCACGCACGCCGTACAGCCTGCTCACGATTCCTCCATAGCCCGCTGGTAACCGCGGGCCACCTGCGCTGGCGTCATCGGCAGTCGGGCGTGCGAGGGATGGATGCCCGCCTCCAGGATGTCGCGGAGCAGGAGCGCCATGGAATATCCAGGGTCTGCCGTCAGCGCCAGGTCCAGCGCGACATTGGCCAGGGTCCCGTTGCCCACCTGCCAGGCTGTGAATGCGAGCAGCGAGCATGGAGCTGGCAGCCAGGGGCCGTGGGCGCGGCGGACCACGTCTGTCCACAGCACCAGGTGCGAGTCCCGGTGCTCCGGGACCATCCGGGCCCAGGCGTCGTCACGGACCGGCAGGTGGGCCAGGCTGACGATCAGCCACCCGAACTGGCTGTCACGCGTGATCCGGTCACCCCGGCGGTAGAGCCGGACTGCCTCGCGTACTGCGCGCCGGCCTTCGTTGATGACCGGCTGCAGTGCGCGGAGACTGCCCGCTTGGTCTGGACCGGCGTGGTCCGGCGAACCCATCAGCCCGTCAGCGTGGGTGCGGGCTTGCTCGATGGCCACCGCCATGGCTTTGGCCGGCTCACCAGTGAGCGGAGCCAGCGACTGCGCGAGTGCCGCCCGGTCCGGGTAGGCCGCGAGCCCCGCCGCGGTCAGGGCCGCTGCCGCGGGGTGGGTGGTGAAGTCGAAGGCCACGCCCTGCGCGGGGCAGCAGTTGGGGTTGGCACACAGGTATGACCAGTAGTGGCCGTCGTCGGCGCGCAGGAGTTCACGCAGCCGCAGCCGGCGGCGCCGCACGGCCGCAGCGAGCGCGTCCGCGACGGGGGTCACGAGCTGGCCTGGGCCGTAGCCGACCCCGATCACCGTCTTCACCTGGTGCGAGGTGAGCGTGGCAACCGCGTGGTCGGCGATCTCGGCGGCCACCGAGGCGTCCGGCGGGTCCGGCAGGTCGTAGCGGAACCCGAGCCTGATGTGTTCGCGTGGCCCGGCGGCGCCCATGACCACGAAGCTGCGTCCCGGGTGGAAGCCGAACAGGTACGGTACGACCGCCAGCACGTCAGCGGGTGAGTTGACGCGCACGCGCGCCCTGTCCGGCCAGGACGTGGCACCCCCGTCCGCAACGAGCAGGAGGTCGTCGCCAGGGTCTGCTGGGCACCAGGGGTTGCGCGTGACGCTGGGCTGGCGCGCCGGGGTGGTGGGTGAGTGGGTCCGGAGTGGCTGGACTGCGTGTGACTGTGTGGTCTCCATGCCGTCCAGGCTGCGTGGCGCGGGCAGCGAGCGGGAGTGGCGCACATGGTTCTGTGGACCACCTGACCACCCTGGCCGGGGGTGTCCACCGCCAGGAACTGGGTCTTGACAAGCGCACGGGGTGGTGCCGGTCGCCCGGCACCACCCCGCTGCAGTGGAGCTACCTCGGTGGAGCTGACTCAGTGGGCGCTGCCGCAGTCGCCGGGGGCGGTGCCGGCGGGCAGGACGGCGAAACCGTAGTTGGCCAGGTCCTTCTTGGCGGTGGTGTTGGTGCAGACGTAGCCGGTCGGGCCGAAGAACGGCTGCAGGTAGGTGGGGATGGTGCCCACGCCGCCGCTCTCGGGACCCTGCACCACCTCGAACAGGGTGCGCAGGAAGGACGAGGTGAAGGCGGTGTTGATGACGGCCTTGGTGGTGGAGTTGGTCAGCGGGAACGGCACGGTCGGGTTGGTCCCGTTGATCATGTGGAGGACCATGGTGCCGTGGGTGTCACAGCCGAACAGGTTCTTGCCGCTGGCGGGCTTGCAGGTGACCCCGTTGACGGCGGTGCAGGCGGTGTTGAGGCACTTGGGAGAGTGGTAGCGCTCGGCGAGGTACTTGCCGATGGAGTAGGGGAAGACCCCGTTCGGGTCGTTGAGGACGGGGTTGACGCCCTCGTTCTCCTGCAGGTTGCCGTTGTCGTCGGTGACACAGGCGCCGGGGGTGGGCACGCCGATGGCGCTCAGGAAGAAGGAGCGGGTGCCGGAGCCGGGCTGGGGGATGTAGGGGTCGATGGTGGCGTTGGCGCCGCCGACCTGGTCCCAGTTGGTGATGGTGCAGTTGTAGATGCCTGTCAGGTCCGCGGTGGTGAGGTTGCCTGGGGCGTTGGTCGTGGCCTGGGTGGAGTAGGTGATGCCGTCACCGGCCAGGTCTACGAAGGAGATGCTGGTCGGGTCGGTGGAGGCCCGGTCGCGGGAGGACCGCGCGAAGTCCATGCAGAACCCGGTGCCGGTGGGGAGCGTCTGGTTCTCGGTGGTCAGGGCGGTGATGCCCTGGCTGGACCCGTCGGGCCGCGGGATCGCCGTGCAGCCGATCTTGGTGGAGATCGGGTCGCCGATCGCGCCGGTCACCGGGTTGGTAGCGTCCCAGCTGTACAGGTGGGCGGCGGTGGCCCCCTTGCCGTGGTTGAAGTCGGCGCTGAACTGGTCCGTGACGTTCTGGATGGTGTCCGAGCCCACACCGACCACGTCAGCGGGCGCGGGGCCGGTGGTGGCCTTCACGGCGACCGTGGTGGTGCCGGCCGAGCTGCACTTGATCGCGACGCTGTAGGTCTGCGTTGAGGCCGTGACGGCGAAGACACCGGCGAGCCGGACCTCGGTGGCGTTGGCCTTGACGGCCTGGACGCTCGAGCCCGAGGCGAGGGCTGGCGTGAAGGTCACGCTGACGGTACCGCTGCAGGAACCGATCTTGAAGTCGGCTGAGGTCACTACGCCTTCGGCGACTGTGTCGGTTGTGACCTTTGCATGGGTGGTGGCGGCTTGGGCCGCGGAGGCACCGAGGCCCGCGAGGGCCAGGGCGCCAGCCGATGCCGTCGTCGCCGCGGCAAGGATGAACTTGCGCATACACGTGCTCCTTCATGTCACGAAACTGCCCGGCCGACGCCGGCCAGCGAGAGCACGGCGAGCGTATTAACCGGCCTGGTAACAGGACAATAGAGACCTGGTGAATTATCGTATGCGGGCCCGAATATTGTTACAAGGCTCAATTAGTGGTTCTGGTGTTACACCATGTGGTCATACCAGGACCATTTTTCATCACGTGGTATTCACCTGGTAGCCAGGTAATGTACAGCTCGCGGCCACTCTGACTTGATAAGCGCCTGGTCAGGGCGGTCATCACGTAATAGATCCATCCTGTGACCATGTGTGACGTCAGTCAACCCCCAGCTCAGGGAAAACTACACTCCTGGAGCTGGAATAAGGCACTCGGAATAACGGTACCGCACATTTTTTTGATGGGATGTGACCCAAAACCAGATCCTTTTTAGGCGACCAGGGCAGAAGGGCAGACTGAAATCCCTGGCCAATGCACAGTCAAACCGCATGGCCCGTCGGTGCCGGCCAGTACTGGGTCGAGTGCCTACCGGGGGCGGCGAGGTGACCTGCCGCCAGCTGCCGTGGTCCCTACAGGGCCACGCCGAGCAGGGCATCCAGGGTGTCACGGACCAGGGCCGCGTCCGCGGCCGCGCCGCGCCCGGCTGAAGCGGCACTGTTCACCGCCTGTGCCCACTGGTCCACCGCGGCCAGTGCCGCCGGGGCGTCGAGGTCAGTGGCCAGGCTGTCGCGCACCGCGGCCAGCACTCCCTGGCCGGCCTGGGTGCCCTCTCCTGCCGGGGCACCGGCGCCAGCGGCGGTGAGCCCGCGGGTCACGGCCGCGCGCCAGCGGGCCAGGCGCTCCTGCGCCTCGGCCAGGCCGGCCGGCGTCCACTCCCAGTCCTGCCGGTAGTGGTGGGCGAGGATGGCCAGCCGCACCGTCATCGGGTCGGTGCCCTGGGCCAGCAGGTCGCTGACGAACACCAGGTTGCCCCGGGACTTCGACATCTTCCCGCCGTCCAGGCCCACCATGCCCGCGTGGAGGTAGCTCCGTGCGTATGCACCGGAGCTGCCGGACGCGACCCGGGCGTGGGAGGCGCTCATCTCGTGGTGTGGGAAGACCAGGTCGTTGCCGCCGGCCTGGACGTCGAAGGTGGTGCCGAGGTAGTGCGTGGCGATCGCCGCGCACTCCACGTGCCAGCCAGGGCGCCCTGGGCCGAAGCCGGACTCCCAGGACGGCTCGCCCGGGCGGGCCGCCAGCCAGACCAGGGCGTCCAGTGGGTCCTTCTTCCCGGGGCGTCCCGGGTCGCCGCCGCGTTCTGCTGACAGTGCCAGCATCGTTGCCACGTCGAGCCCGGACACGGTGCCGAACTCGGGGTCGCTGGCCCGGGAGTAGTACATGTCGCTGTCGAGTTCGTAGAGGGCGCCGCGGTCCGACAGCAGGCCGTTGAAGTCCTCGATGACGTCCATGGCCTCGACGGCGCCGACGAGGTGGGTTGGCGGCACGGCCCGCAGTGCCTCCATGTCGCCCCGGTAGCGGGCGATCTCCCGGTCGGCCAGGCCGCGCCAGTCTTCTCCGTCGCGGTCGGCGCGTTCCAGCAGTGGGTCGTCCACATCGGTGGTGTTCTGCACATAGGTCACCTGGTGGCCAGCGTCGAGCCAGGCACGCACCAGCAGGTCCCAGGCGAGGAAGGTGGCCGCGTGGCCCAGGTGGGTCGCGTCGTAGGGGGTGATCCCGCAGGCGTACAGGGACGCGGCGGGGCCGGATGCGGCGGGTACCAGGGCTGCGGTGGCGGTGTCGGCCACGCGTGGCTGGCCGCCGCGGCCGGGCAGGGACGGTATGCGCACTGCACGCCAGGAGTCCATACGCGCAGGCTATCGCCGGCTGGCACCTGCCCCGGCGCCCATCGGGGACTGACACGACGGTGCGAGGCTGGGGGCAGGCAGCGGCGTGGCTGCCCGCTCGAACGCATGGGCGAGCCCGATGAGCCGTGGTTCGCTCCATGCCGGGCCGATGAAGGACAGCCCGACGGGCAGGCCGCAGACCTGCCCTGCCGGGACACAGACCGCCGGGTACCCGGCCACCGCCGCGGGCACGGAACTGCTGAAGGTCTTGGGGTCTCCGGTCACGTAGTCGGTCAGCCAGGCGGGGCTGGCGGTCAGCGCGACGATGGCGTCCAGCCGGTGCTCGGCCAGTGGCCGGTCCAGCGACTCCCGCGCGAGACGTGCCGCGGCCGAGCGGGCGGCTCGGTAACCAGCATCGGCCAGGTCGCCGCTGGTTTCTTCGGCGTGCTCGAAGATCTCCTGGCCGAACGTGGCCAGCACGGTGGTGGCGTTGTGGGTGTTGAAGTCGATGATGGCCGCCAGGTTGGCGGGGTGGGGGCCGCGCAGGCCGGCCAGGTAGGCGTTCAGGTCGTGTTTGAACTCCCACAGCAGTGCGGTGAGCTCGGCCTCTTCTATGTCGGCTGCGCCGGGCAGTGCCACCGGGTCGATGGTTTCGGCGCCGGCTTCGCGCAGCACGGCCAGGGCTGTTTCGAGCACGGCCCGGGTCGCGGTGCCCGCGCCCCGGGCGCCGTCGCGCCAGACTCCCAGTCGAGCCCCGGCCAGTGCCCCTGGGTCGAGGAAGGCGGTGTAGTCGCGGGGCTGGCCCGCCGCTGGGCTGGTCGCGGGGTCGGCTGGGTCGTGCCCGGCGAGTACGGACAGCAGCGCGGCCGCGTCCGCGACACTGCGGGCCATGGGGCCGGCCGTGTCCTGCGCCAGGGAGACCGGCACGATGCCGGCACGGCTGAGCAGGCCGACGGTGGGCTTGATCCCGACGATCCCGCAGGCACTGGCCGGGGACACGATGCTGCCGTCGGTCTCGGTGCCCACGGCGAGCGGGACGAGGCCCACGGCGACCGCGATGGCTGAGCCGGAACTGGAGCCGGACGGGTTGCGGTCGAGTGCGTAAGGGTTGGCCGCTTGGCCGCCGAGGGTGCTCCAGCCGCTCGTGCTCGGCATCGCGCGGAAGTTGGCCCATTCGGACAGGTTGGCCTTGCCGAGGATGACGGCGCCCGCCTCGCGCAGCCGCCTCACGAGGAAACAGTCGTGGGCGTCCACCTCGGCCAGGGCTGGTGACCCAGCAGTCGCTGGCATGCCGCGGACCTCGATGTTGTCTTTGATGAGGACCGGGATCCCAGCCAGCGGGCCGGGGGTGGCGCCGGTGGCCTGGGCCTGGTCACAGGCCGCGGCTTCGGCGAGGGCCTGGTCGCTGAGCCTGGTCACCGCGTGGAGCACCGGGTTGAGCTCCTGCGCCCGGGTCAGGCAGGACGTGGTGAGTTCGGCTGCGGTGAGGGCGCCTGAGGCCATGGCGTGGCGCAGCGCCGTGATGTCCATTCTGGTCACGGTAGCCATGACACGTGGCCGTGCAAGGCCGCATAGCCAGTGAATGCGACCGCGTCGATCAGGGAGTGGGCGATGATCAGTGGGGTCACTCTCCCCCACCGCCGGTACAGGAGCACGAACACCACGCCCATGGCGGCGTTGCCGAGGAAGCCGCCGAACCCCTGGTACAGGTGGTACGAGCCACGCAGGACCGCGCTGGTTGCGAGCGAGCGGCCCGGTCCCCAGCCAAGCTGGTCCAGCCGGCGCAGCAGGTAGCCGACGACGAGTACCTCTTCGAGGATGCCGTTCTGGCAGGCGCCGAGGATCAGGACGGGATACCGCCACCAGACGCTGGGCAGGCTCTCGGCGACGACGTTGAGGTTCAGCCCAAGGTGGAACGCGGCCACGTACAGCCCCAGGCCGAGCCCGCCGATCACCGCGGCCAGTGCGGCGCCCCGCAGCGTGTCGGTGCCGGGGTGGCTCAGGTCGAGGCCGATGTCGCGGGGCCGCTCGCCACCCCGCAGGACCAGGTAGATCACGAGTCCCACAGGAGCGAGCGTGACGAGGATGCTGGCCAGTTGCAGGGCCAGGTCGAGCAGGGGGCGGCCAGGGGCCAGTGACCCCACCAGCACCGCATGCTGCTTGCCGAGCGCCTTCGGCGCGGTCAGCGAGCCGAGCAGGTTGATCAGTGCGAAGAGCGCGCTGGCGCCGAGCGACACAGCGAAGACCCAGACGACTTCCCACCCGGGCAGGCGCCTGGTCGCTGGCTGCGCAATAGCCTGGCCTCCCTCAGCCACTCCCGGACTCTAGCCGCTGTGGCCCTGTGCCGCGTGACGGCGTCGTGCGCCGGGTTGGTCTAGGGCTGGGTGGTTTGGCGGACCCAGGCTTGGGTGCCCATCTGGAGTGCCTCCCACGGGCTGCCCAGGGGCGGGGTGTAGGACAGGTCGAGGTCACTGAAGGCATCGACGGTCATGGCGTGGAAGATGGCGGCGGCGGCGGTGTCCACGCGTTTGGCGACCTCGGCGTGGCGGTGGCCGAACAGTTGCATGCCGAGCAGCCGGCCGGTGGTGCGGTCGCCGGTGACGCGCATGGCGATGCGGTGGCTGCCGGGGTAGTAGGCCTTGTGGTCGTCGGCCTCCGCGCTGACGGTGAACGGGTCGAACCCGGCTGCGGCTGCTTCGCGGTCACGCAGGCCGGTGCGCGCGGCAGCCTGGTCGAAGACCTTCACGACCTGGGTGCCCAGGCTGCCAGCGAAGTCCCGGTGCCCGCCGAGGGCGTTCTCCCCGGCGACGCGGCCCTGCTTGTGGGCGGTGGTGCCCAGTGGCAGGTAGGTCTCGCCGAGGAGCCGGTGGTGAGTGACGACGCAGTCCCCAGCGGCGAACACATCAGGCAGGCTGGTCCGCATCCGGGTGTCGACCTTGATCGCGCCCTTGACCCCCAGCTCGGCGCCGGCGGCCAGTTCGGTGTCGGGCCGCACCCCGGCCACGACCAGCACCAAGTCGGCCAGCCGCGACACGGCGGTGCCGTCGGCAGTGGTGGCGTCGACGCGCAGCCGGGCGCCGTCAGCGGGGCCAGCGGCACTGACTTTCTGCACGGCAGTGCTCGTCAGGACCTCTACGCCATGTTCGGTGAGCTGCTCATGGACGAGCCAGCCGAGCGCGGGGTCCACGGTAGGCAGCACCTCGGGCAGTTGTTCCATCTGGATGACGGTCATGCCTCGGGTGGTGAGGGCGTCGGCCATCTCCAGGCCGATATACCCGGCGCCTACAATCACCGCACTGGCCGGGCTGGTCTCCTCGAGGGTGCGCATCAGCGCGAAAGTGTCGCCCATGGAGTGCAGCAGGTGCACGCCGTCGGCGGGGCCGAGCGCGTCCAGGCCGACGATGGGTGGCCGTACGGGGACGGCACCGGTGCCGACGATCAGCTTGTCGTAACCGAGCAGTTCCTCACCACCACTGGCGTCGGTGACGAGCAGCTTGCGGCCGGTGACGTCGATGCGCCGCGCGGTGGTGTCCAGCCGCAGTGCCATGCCGGTGGCGGCCAGGTCGGCGGTGGTGCGGTGGGCGAGGTTCCGCCAGTGGGTGACCTCGCCGGAGACGTAGTAGGGGATGCCGCAGATGGAGAAGTTCGGGTAGGCGTCCGCGACCACCACCGTGACCTCGGCTGAGGGGTCGAGTTCGCGGGCACGCAGGGCAGCGGAGATCCCGGCGTCACTGCCGCCGACCATGACCAGGTGCATGTCTGTGGCTCCCGTTCGGGTGGTGTGTCAGTGGGTCTGGTGGCGGGCTGCCGGCGGTGGCGAGGCGCCGTCGCTGGCAGCGGCCTGGGCTGGCTGCTGCGCGCTCGCCCGCTGGTGGGCGGCAGTGACCTCGGCGGCCTGGGCCGGGGTGAGCCGCGGGTAGAGAACCCGGACCACGGTGACAGCCAGGGCACCCCCGACGATCTGCGCCGCGATGTAGGCGGGTGCGGAGGTGGGGGCGATCCCGGCGAAGCTGTTGGAGAACATGCGCCCGACGGTGATCGCGGGGTTGGCGAAGCTGGTCGAGGAGGTGAACCAGTAGGCCGCGCCGATGTATGCGCCCACCGCTGCCGGGGCGAGGTGGGCGCGGCCGGAGCGGACCAGGGCGAAGATCACCAGGATCAGCCCGAGCGTGGCGATGACCTCGCCCAGGAAGTGCGCGGGTGTGGCCCGGTGCTTGGTGGAGATGCTGACCGCTGCGGCGCTGAACATGAGGTTGGCGGCCACGGCGCCGCCGATACAGCCGGCCACCTGGACGGGCAGGTAGGCCGCGGCATCCCGCCAGCGCAGCCCGCCGAACGCGGCGTCGGCGAAGGACACCACCGGGTTGAAGTGGGCGCCGGAGACCGGCCCGAACATCAAGATGATGGCGAACAGCCCAGCCGCGGTCGCGGCCGCGTCCTCCAGCAGTTGCAGGCCTACGTCACCGGGCGACAGGCGTTGCGCGGCGATCCCGGCGCCGATCACGGTCGCGGCCAGGAAGGCGCTGCCCAGGAACTCCGCGAGCAGCCGCCGCCACAACACCACCTCGCTCACCACGCCACCCCGCTCACCCGTGCTCAATCGATACGTGTCTATCCAGGCAGTCACAGCTTGTCAGGCTGTATGGATGGCCGTCAATATAGAGGGATGCCGATCCAGGCCGCTCGGGCGGCCCTCCGGACCACCCCCGCTGCGGCACTGCCGCTCGTGGTCGAGGCGTGCGCGGTGCCCCTGGTCGGGGAACCCCTGGGCGAGGAGGCGGCGGCCGGGCTGGCGCAGGTGTTCAAGGCCCTCGGCGACCCGGTGCGGCTGCGGCTCGTGTCGATCATCGGGGCCCACCAGGGCGGGCAGGTCTGCGTGTGTGAACTGAACAGTGCCTTCGACCTGACTCAGCCCACCATCAGCCACCACCTCAAAGTGCTGCGCGAAGCGGGGAT
>DASYYE010000596.1:0-14543 GCA_035946955.1 Streptosporangiaceae bacterium
TTGCCCTCGCTCCGTCCGGTCAACGACCCGAGCAACAGGACCTGCAGGAGTGTGCCCACCGACCCGCCGACGTACATGTAACGTCCCCCAGGCACCAGGGAACACCGGTAGGCGGACACGGAACGGTGTGCGGCCAGGTCGAGGACCACGTCATAGCTGCGCCAGTTCCTGGTGAAGTCTTCCCGTGTGTAGTCGATGACGTGGTCGGCGCCGAGTGAGCGCATGAACTCCAGCTTCTCCGCGTTGTCCACGCCGGTGACCTCGGCCCCGTGCAACTTGGCAAGCTGGATGGCATACATGCCCGACCCACCGCCGGCGCCATTGATCAGCACCTTGTGGCCGGCCGTGACCTGTCCCTTCACCTGGATGCCCTGCAACGCGATGGCTCCGGCTTGGGGGAGCGCCGAGGCTTCCTCGCAGGTCATGCCGTCCGGCATCCGTGCCAGCACGCTCTCTGGCACGCACACGTACTCCGCGAACCCGCCCATGTGACTGAAAATGTCTGCGAATACCTCAGCACCTGGCGCGAAGAGCGTCACATCGGGGCCCACTGCCTCAACCCGTCCAGCGATGTCTGACCCGAGCGTGTGGTGCCGCGGCCGGAACGGGCCCCTCATACGCGAATACAGCGGCTTCCCACGCAGAGTCTCCCAGTCGGAGGCGTTGACGGACACCGCGTGCACCTTGACCAGCACCTCGTTGGCCTTGGGCACAGGCGTCGGCACGTCCATTAGCTGAAGCGCGTCGGGTGGTCCATACCGTGTGTAGACAACGGCTTTCATGCTTGCTGCCTCCGGCAGTCGCGTACTCCGCGTCGGGGTTCCCGCAAGCCTAGGAGCACGCCGCTGGCCCGTATCCCGGTGGCCCGGCCAATCTCCTGCCCGATGCTGTGGGCAGAATCGGGGACGTGATGAAATCCGGCCTCTTGGCGCCATGGTGCCGCGCATGAACGACCTGCCACAGCGGATGGCCGCCCGGATCGTCCTGCTCGACCCGGACGACCGCGTGCTGCTGTTGCGCTACGACAATGGCACACCACCCAATGGGAGCCACTGGACGACGCCCGGGGGAGGGCTGAACGCAGGCGAGGACTTCGCCACAGGCGCGGTGCGGGAGCTGGCCGAGGAGACCGGCTGGCGCGACATAGCGCTGGTACGAGAGATCTACTGGCGCACGCTGACGATCGACTATGGCGGAGCGCCGATGCGCCAGCACGAGCACTGGTACCTGGCCCGTACCCATCCCGCCCGCCGGCCGGTCCAGGGGGTCGAGGCCACGCACGCCGCCGATGGCATCGCCGCGTGGCGGTGGTGGACCCTGCCCGAGCTGGACACCACCGCGGAGACGATCTGGCCGCCGGAGCTCGCCACCCTCGTCAGGTCAGCCCTTCGAGGGTGAGTCCTGGCCCGCGTCGGTGGTTCAGTGGGGCAGGAAGTCGAGGAGCAGGGCGTTCACCTCATCGGGTGCTTCCAGCTGCATCCAGTGGCCGGGGCCGTCCAGGCGCTCGTACCGCCACGGACCCGCCACGTTCGCGGCCGAATCGGTCATCTGCGTCTCGGTGAGGGCGAAGTCTCCCGTGCTCCACACGCCCATGGTGGGCGCCTGCACCGGGGGGAGCTTGGGCGGCGGGTCCACCCACGCGGTCGGCGGCATGTTGGCCCGGTACCAGTTCAGGGGCGGTGTGAGCGAACCGTTCGCCGCCAGTTCAGCGATCACCTGGTCCGTGTCGGGATGACCTGACCAGGCCCGGAAGTTGGCCCAGTCCTCCTCGGCCAGCCACCGCTCGGCAATGCCCGGGAACTGGAACAACAGCATGTACCAGGACTTCTCACGTTGCCGGACGGTGCGCCGGAAGGTGGCCGGGTGGCCCACTGACAGGACAGCGAGGTGGTCTACGGCGGTAGGCCCCAGCGAGGCCAGGCCCCAGGCCAGGGCAGCGCCCCAGTCGTGGCCCACCACATGGGCCCTGGTGACCCCCAGGTCGGCGAGGACCGCCAGGACGTCCCCGGCCACCACCATGAGCGAGTAGGCCTCGACCGCCTCTGGTTTGCCCGAGCGCCCGTAACCGCGCAGGTCGGGGACTATGACCTGGAACCCGGCTGCCGCCAGCACCGGAACCTGGTGCCGCCACAGCCGGCCGGAGTCGGGGAAGCCGTGCAGCAGCACGACCGGCTGCCCTTCGCCGGTGACCTCGTAGGCGGTAGTAACCCCGTCGACCTCCACCAGGCCCATGTGGTCTCTCTTTCCTCGTCCTGCCGTGGTCAGCCGGCCGCGGCTTCCGCCGGTTGCTGCTCGACGAGTTCACCCTCGATCGAGATGTGGATCTCCTCGCTGACGACGAACCTGCCGTCGAGCATCATGTTGAAGCTCAGCCCGAATTCTTTCCGGTTGATCTTGGTGGTGGCGCCGTAGGCGATCCGGTGTCCCATCATCGGGTCGTTGAACTCCCCGTACCTGGTGACATCCAGCGCCACCGGGCGGGTGTTGCCCTTGATGGTCAGGTCACCCCGCAGCGTGTAGTGGTCGGGTCCGGCCGCCTCCACGCCCGTGCTCCTGAACGTGATCTCCGGGTACTTGTCCACCTCGAGGAAGTTCGACGAGCGCAGGTCGTTGTCACGGGCCTCGTTGTTGGTGCGGATGCTGGTGGCCTGGATGGTCGCCGCCACCGACGAGGTCGCCGGGTGGTCCGGGTCGATGTCGGAGACCGTCTCGACCCCGACGAAATGGCCCCGGACGGTCATCATCCCCAGGTGCTTCGCGGAGAACTCCACCTGCGTGTGGTACGGGTCGAGCTGCCAATTGCCCACAGGAACCTCCTCCACTCCGGCACCCCCCCGCGAGCCCCGCGGCTCACGGAGGGGCCTCGAATGGTCCTCCCCTGACCCTAACGAGCGCCCGCCCGGTCGGTACACCTCGCTGGCGGCCGCGGTCAGCTCGGTCAGCGCAGTGGCAGCTGACCGACGCCCACCAGGCCGCCCCAGAATTTGGTGGGGTCGTCCGGCGCGTCGGCGGGTGAGGCCGGACGCCACTGCGGTATCTCCACCACGCCCGGGTCGAGAATGTCGAAACCGTCGAAGAAGCGCGTGATGTCCGCGCGTGGGCGCATGTGGATAGATGCGGAGACACCCCGGCGGTACAGTTGCTCGGCGGCGTGCGCCAAGTCCGGCCTGCCCTCGGTTGTGCCATGACTGATCACGAGGCAACTGCCGGGTGCGAGCGCCTCGCGCAGGGTCGCGACGATGCGCCACGGGTCATCGGCATCGCTGATGAAGTGCAGCACGGCCACGAGCAGCAGGCCGACGGGCTGGCTGAAGTCGATCAGGGCGCGGGTACCCTCGTGGCTGAGGATCCTCGCTGGGTCGCGCAGGTCGGCATCGATGATCGTGGCGTTGTCATTGCCCGCCAGGATGGCCTTGCTGTGCGCGATCGCCACGGGGTCGATGTCCACATAGACCACGTGCGCGCCAGGGCGTGCCTGCTGGGCGACCTCGTGCACGTTTCCCTGCGTCGGTATACCAGAACCGATGTCAAGGAACTGGTGGATCCCAGCCGCGCAGAGGGTCCGCACCGACCGGCCGAGGAAGGCACGGTTCGCGTGGCCGATCCCCCGTGCGTTGGGCTCGAGCGCGGTGAGTGCCCTGCCTACGTCCTGGTCAGCGAGGAAATTGTGGGTGCCTCCCAGCAGGTAGTCATAGACACGCGCGACATTCGCCCGCTCGGTGTCGATGCCTTCCGGCACCCAGTTCGGCTGGTCAGCCATCATGCCTCCGGTCTCGGGTCCCGTTGGCCGGGGGTCGGCTCTTGCCGAACTCTTGGCGGCATACGGTCAGTTCTGGCATGCTGTTGCGATACATTTTGTATTCGGATGGTATCTCAACGTATCAGTAATAAGTTCTGACTATATCGGTGTCACCGGGATGAATAGGGCGCGGTCATTGCGGTGATCGCGGCGTCACGATTGGTGCAGGGATCGGTGGAGTCGCAGTCAGCCTGGGAGGGCACGCCAGGGCTGCCCCGGCGGCGTGAGCTTGACCTCGCTGAGCTTGCCACGTTCACCGTTGGCCCAGGTGGGCTCGTTGCCGCATGGTCGCCGACCGCGGCGAAGATGTTCGGTTACCCAGCGCGCGACATGGCTGGCCATGACATATGTGACGTGCTGATGACCGGGCCGGGCCAGCGTGAACTGGTCCGTCGCGCACTCGGGGAAACAGGGGAAGGCCGCGTCTTCAACGTGACCGTGGCTGGCGGCAACCTGGGCGAGGGGCGTTTCGCCATGCGCTGGGAGCCGCTGACCGGTCCCGGCGGTGTGGCGCTCGTCATTGTCGAGCAGGTATCGCCGCTGCCGCGGCCCGCCTGGCTCAGTGAGGCGACCGCCCGGATCGGCTCCACGCTCGACCTGTTCCAGACCGCGTCGGAGGCCGTGGACGCAGCTGTCCCCTGGTTCTCGGACGCGGCCGTCATCTACGTTGCCGAACGTCTGCTCGCGGCCGGTGAGTTCGCCCCGGCGCGGGCGTCACACGGGATCGTGGTGCGCCGCCTCGCGGGCAGGCTCGTCGGCGGGCCCGGGGACGCGCTCGCAGGCACCCAGATGCCCCCCGGTGAGGTGCTCGTCTTTGGCGAGGGCACGCCCAGTTCACGGGCCATGGTAGGGGGCGAGCCCGTGCTGTTCAGCGCGGCAGACGAAGAGCCCACCCAGCGGCTCGGCCGCCACGCGCGCGGCTCGGAGGTTGCCACCAACTTCAGCTCCTACCTGGCGGTACCCCTCACCGCCCGTGGGGTGGTCGTGGGCTGCGCAGTGTTCGCCCGTGCACCAGCGAGCCCCACGTTCAACCCGACTGACGTCACACTGGCCAGCGAGCTCGCCTCCCGCACCGCGGTGTTCCTCGACAACGCCCGGCTCTACCAGCGTGAGCGGCGCACCGCGCTGGCGCTGCAGCGGTCCCTGCTCCCCAGCCGGCCGCAGGTGCCCGGGGGCATGGAGGTCGCGCACCGGTACCTGCCGGTGGGTGCCAGCGTCGTGGGCGGTGACTGGTACGACATCGTGTCCCTGAATAGCGGCCGGGCGGCGCTGATCGTGGGTGACGCGATGGGCCACGGCCCGGAAGCCGCCGCGGTCATGGCCCAGCTCCGCACCGCCGCCCACACCCTGGCCGACCTGGGACTGTCGCCCGGGCAGTTGCTGCCCCGGCTGGACCGGATCGTCGCGGGCATGGCCGCCGCGACGTTCGCCACCTGCATCTCCACGGTCATCGACCCGGCCGCTGGTTCCTGCGTGGCCGCGCAGGCCGGGCACCTGCCGCCGGTGCTGGTGATGCCCGACGGTGAGACCTGTGTGCTCGAGCTGGCGCCCGGGCTGCCGCTGGGCCTCGGTGCGGAGTCCTTCGAGGCGACCGAGATCAAGCTGCCGCCCGGCGCCACCCTGGCGCTGTACACCGACGGGCTGGTCGAAAGCCGCACCAGGTCGGTGGATGACGGGCTGGCGGCGTTGCGGGAAGCGCTCAGCACCGCCCTTACCCGCCCTTCCGGCACACTGGCTGGCGCCTGCGAGATGGTCACTCAGGCACTGCGTGAGCACGGCGAGGACGACATCACCCTCGTCCTCGCCCGCACCCACTCCTGAGCCTGGCCGCGCGGGACCCGTCTCAGGCCGGGACGAGGTCCGCTACGTCAGCATGCAGCTTGGCCAGGGCCTGGTCGAACGTGGCCAACCGGGAGCGATGTACTCGCGCCAGCTGGGCGAGGTATGCGTCGGTCACCTGGCGGTGGCCGACGATTCCGCTGACGCCCACATCGGTGTACGAAACATCGTCGGACCAGAACTCGTGCCGAGGGTCGGCGGTGATCGCTTCGACGATCGCCCGGGCCGCGACAGCCGCCTGGCCTTGCCGGATGAGCAGGCGCATGAGGCTGCCCTGGGTGATCGGGCAGGTCGCGAAGTCCTGGTCCGTGCTGGTGAACCAGTCCTCGGCGGCCCCGTGGTGGACGTGGTCATCGACAAGGAGGGCGATGAGCACGTTCGCGTCGAGGAGGAAGGTCATTGGTCGTCGTCTTCGAGCCGCCGGACATCCTCGCTGGTGATGGTCCTCCCGAGGTGGGCAACGGGAAGACCGGTCCGGGCGCTCCTGCTGACCTCCCCGGCAGCGCCCGAACTCAGTCCCCTGCGGATGAGCCCAGCAATGGCCTGGCTCAGCGACTGGTGGGTGTCCCTGGCGATGGCGACCGCCTGCGCGTGGAGATCGTCAGGGATGTCAACCGTCGTACGCATAGCCCTATCTTACATCACATCATCATGATGCAATGACGCGACAATCTCTGTCGGTTCGCTGCCGGGCTGTGTTCTGGGTTTCGCCATGCCGAGGGCTGTTGCTGCGGCGAGTACCGACAGGCCGGCAGCAACGGCGAGCGCTGGGCGGTAGCCGTCAGCGACCGCCGCCGCGCTGGCGAGGCTGCCACGGGAGTTGAACACGGCGGTCACGATGGCGATCCCGAAGACGGCGCCGAACTGCTGCACCGTGTTGAGGGTGCCGGCCGCCTTGCCGAGCATGGCGGGGGCCACCGCGCTGAGCCCGGTTGCCGTGACGCTCGGCAGGGCCATCGAGACTCCGGCGCCCGCGATGACAAAGGGCAGTACATAGCTTCCGTAGCCTGCGGAGTGCCCAGCCAGGTCGACGATCCATGCGAAACCCAGTGCCTGCATGACCAGGCCGGGCACGGCGAGCGCGCGTGCCCCTGTCCTGTCCGAGAGCGCGCCCGCGATGGGCGCGACCAGCAGCGGCGTGGCCGTCCAGGGCAGGAACCGCAGCCCCGTGTCCAGCGGCGAGTAACCCCGCGCGAATTGGAAGAACTGACTGGTCAGGAACGCGGCCGAGAAGATCGCCGAGGACATCAGGAATTGTGTGCCCACCGCGGCGGAGAAACGGCCGGTACGGAACAGGCCAAGGGGGAGCATCGGCTCACGCGCCCGTGTCTCGCGCGCCACGAAACCGATGATCGCAAGTGCGCCGACCGTCATTCCCGTGATGGTCTGGGCGCTGCCCCATCCGGTCTGGCCACCCTGGACCAGTCCCCAGATGAGCGCCCCCACGCCCCCCGCCACCAGCGCGAGGGCGGGGATGTCCAGTGCGGCCCGGGGCCCCCGGCTCTCAGCCAGCCGCAGCCTGGCCCCGATTACGGCGGCCACGCCGATGGGCACGTTCACCCAGAAGATCCAGTGCCAGGTGAGTCCCTGCGGGATCGCCCCGCCGACCAGTGGGCCAGCGGCGACGCCCAGCCCGGCGACCCCACCCCAGACCCCCACCACGGCGCCGCGCCGCTCCGGCGGGAACGCTGAGGTGAGCAGCGTGAGGCCAAGCGGCAGGACGATGGCCGCGCCCAGGCCCTGCAAGGCACGGAAGGACACCAGCATGGTTGCGTTCGGCGCCAGTGCACAGGCGGCGGACGCGGCGGTGAAGAGGGCCAGGCCCACCACGTACACGCGTCTGCGCCCCAGGCGGTCACCGAGTGCCGCGGCGGTGAGTATGCCGGCGCCGAAGGCGATGTTGTAGGCGCTGACCGTCCACTGCAGTGTGGCGATGCCGCCCCCGAGGTCGTGGTGGATCGAGGGCAGCGCCGTGACCACCACCAGAGCGTCCAGGGTGACCATGAAGTACGCCACCGCGGTGAGGAGCACCGTGAGCACCCGGGCGGAGCCCGCGGGGGCGCCCTCGGCTGGGCGCCCCCTGGTGCGGACCAGCGCTGTCACGGGGCCGGGACTTCGCCGAGCAGGCCGACCTCGACGCCACCGTCATGGTCGAGGTAGGGGCAGCCCTTGGCCAGGGCCATTGCCGCGTCCATGTCCTCGGCGCTGACCAGCGAAAAGCCGTTAAGCTCCGTGGTGAGGGGGTCACAGTTGCCGACATTGGCCCGGTCGATGGCCGGCTTGCCGAGGTCGACGAGCGCCTCACCCATACCGCCGAACCAGGCCCGCCATGCGGCTCCCGTCTCCGGCGTGCGTGTGTAGCCCTTGGGGCCGCGGTACACGAAAACGTACGTGGGCATCGGTCCACTCCTCTCGTTGGCCGGCCCGCTTCGCCGGCGTCTGGGTTGGCGGCCCGCATGGCCGGCCGTCACAGGTACAGACACCGGGCCACGCCCCAACTGGGCGGCTGAGGACCGCCCACTTCTGGGGGCCGGCGGTGTCTGTATGAACGACAGGCGTGGTCACACGCGCGAGGAGGGCTGGTGAGGCGAGGATGGAACCGTGAGCACGGAGTTGGTCGAGCGGGCCCGCGCCGGGGACGAGGCCGCGTTCGAGCAGTTGGTTGGCCCCTACCAGCGCGAGCTTCATGTGCACTGCTACCGGATCCTCGGTTCGCTCGCCGATGCCGAGGACGCATTGCAGGAGACCATGACTGCGGCCTGGCAGGGGATGCGCGGGTTCGAGGGGCGGGCGGCCATCCGCACCTGGCTGTACCGGATAGCCACCAGCCGGTGCCTGAACATGCTGCGCTCGGCTAGCAGGCGGCCCCTCATGGACTCCACGCTCTCGGTCGAGCCGCCCGAACCGACCAGGCTCGGCGAGGTGGTCTGGCTGGAGCCGTACCCAGATGTCCTCCTGGACGGCCTGCCGGACACCGCCGCGGGCCCCGAAGCACGTTATGAGGCACGCGAAACCATCTCGCTGGCGTTCGTGACCGCGTTGCAGCTGCTGCCACCACGCCAGCGCGCCGCCCTCATCCTGCGCGACGTCCTCGGCTTCTCCGCCCGGGAAGTCGCCGAGCTGCTGGAGGTGACCGAACAGTCGGTCACCAGCGCGCTCAAACGCGCCCGCGCCACCTTGGCCCACGAGCTGCCGCCCGCCGAGCAGCCGCCACCACCGGGCTCAGCGGCCGAGCAGGAACTGCTGAACCGCTTGGTCACGGCGTTCGAGGAGGCAGACGTGGCCGGCATCGTGGCGCTGATGCGCGAAGACGCCTGGCTGCGCATGCCGCCGGTGCCACTGGAGTACCAGGGCCGGGAACTGGTGGGGCGGTTCTTCGCGAGCGTCGCCTTCCGCCAGAGCCGCCGCTACCGCCTGGTACCCACCGGGGCCAATGGCCAGCCCGCGTTCGGCGTCTACCTGCGCGACCCCGTCAACCACGTAGCACACGCGTTCGGCTTGCTCGTCGTCACGCTCACCAGCGAGCACATCAGCGTGATCACCCGGTTCGACAACTCCGTGCTCGCCCGGTTCGGCCTCCCCCGGACCCTCGCGGACTAGGACGCCCCCGGGCCTCAGTCGTGCTCGGTGGGGAGTATCTGGCGCGGGAGGCGCGGCGGGGTGTGCCGTGCCTGCCATTCCCGGGGGTAGCCCAGTGAGACCTCCTCGAACCGGACCCCGTCGTGCCACGTCGTCCTCGGGATGTGGAGGTGGCCGTACACGACCGCGACAGCATTGAACCGGGTGTGCCAGTCGGCCGTGTGCGTCGTCCCGCACCACTGCGAGAACACCGGGTACCGCAGCACCCGGGTGGGGTCGCGGACCAGCGGGAAGTGGTTCACCAGGACCGTCGGGAGGGCCGTGTCGCGCCCGGCGAGCCGGCGCTCGGTCTCGGCCACCCGGGCCTGGCACCACGCTTCCCGGCTCGGGTACGGGTCGGGGTGCAGCATCGCTTCGTCGGTGCACACGATGCCTGTCTCGTAGGCCTGGGCCAGTGCCTCGGCCTTGGTGGTGGTCCCCGGCGGGAGGAACGAGTAGTCGTAGAGCACGAACAGCGGCGCGATCGTGACCGGGCCGGTGCCGCCGTCCCAGACCGGGTACGGGTCCTCCGGCGTCAGCACGCCCAGGCTGCGGCACAGCTTGACCAGGTGCTGGTACCTGGCTTCGCCGCGCAACTGGACCGGGTCTTTCCGGTGTGTCCACAGTTCGTGGTTGCCGGGTGCCCACACGACGGTCCCGAAGCGTGCCCGAAGCGTGCCAAGTGCCCACTCGATATGCGTGGTCAGTTCGCCGACGTCGCCGGCGACTACCAGCCAGTCCCCGGCGGATGTGGGCCGCAGGTCTTCGACGAGCCTGCGGTTCTCCGGGTAGCCCACGTGCAGGTCGCTGACGGCCAGGAGCCTGGGCATGGCGTGGGCAGAGGGCACGCAAGGTGGCAACCCGGGCATGGGCCCCGGTGTTCCCAGGCCCCTGCGGGACGGGTTGGACCGCTGGTCAGCGGCTGGCGGGACGCTCCTGCACGACCTCGGTGATGTCCAGGCCGCGCCCGGCCAGTTCCGCCCGGTCCACGTCCAAAACGGGGAGCGGGACCACCTCGAGTCTCAGTTCCACGCTGGTTCCTCCCGTCCAGAGGTCACAACCGGCTTGGCCAGGTTACCGAGACCGGCGCGATGAGCGGTGTGACCAGGCCGATGAACGGCTTATGAGCGGGTTCTGAACGACTGCGCCCAGGATGATTCCTCCCCTTGACACGGGGACCGATAAGGAGAAAGGACGGTGCACCGATGCTTCATGGTCAACCCGCGGCGGCGGCCGGCGATGGGCCGGCTGGGCGGTACCGGCTAACACCCCGCGAGCTGACGGTCCTGGCGTTGCTGGCCGAGTCGCTGACTGCCAGGGCTATTGCGAACCGACTGGGCATCTCCGCCCGGACCGTGCACCACCACCTCGAACACATCTACCGCAAACTCGAAGCCACAGACCGCCTCGGTGCCGTGCTCCGCGCCCAGGCGGCCGGGCTCATCCCCCAATGACCAGGGGACTCGGGCACACACCCAGCGCGTGCCGGACTGCTGGCCTCACTGGCCGGGCACACCATGCAGCCAGGGGTTCGTGGCGAGCGTGGACAGTTGCCGCAGGTTCCCGAGCTCAACCTCCCGCCGCCGCCGGCGCAACTCCGCGGATATGCCGAGGAGTTCGAGCACTTCCTCGTCGGACTCCGGTGAGGGCCGCGGCGGGACGTAGAGCGTCGAGATCCCTGTCACGGTTGCTGAGGGCAGTTCCTCGAGACTGACCGGCACGATCTTCGGGTGACACGCGGCATAGGGGCTGGCCTCGTAGACGATCACTGTGTGGCTGCCGGGATATGACTCCCGCAGCCGCTCCGCCAGCACCTTGAGGCCGTTGGCCGCGTCAAACCCCAGCCTGCGGTCGAGCATCCCGATGGACCCGATCTGCCAGAGGATGAGCTGACTGCGCGGGTCGAACCCCCTGCGGCGCACCAGGAAGTCGGTCGCCTCGTAGCTTTGACACCCGCCTTGGCCAGGGTCAACACCCAGGTCGGCGTACAGGCACGCATCGGCGGAGACGCCCGCGAGCATTTCCGCTTGGTAGCCCTCCTCCTGCGCGATCTTGACCGAGGCGTGGGAGGGAATGGCGAAGACGCCGGGGTGGCCGTAGAAGACCGCGCACACCCGCAGGCCGTCACGGACAAAGGAAAGGATGTGGTCAACCATGTCCTGGTAGGTCTGCAGCCGGTCTTTTCCCTCGCCGTAGAACCTTTCCAGCGACTCCGCCGTGGGGTTCTGGTCGCTGAGCCATTGGCTGGTGAGCGGGTCAGCGACCAGAACCAGGAGTTTCTCGGCCTGCTTGATATGTGCGTGGGCCTCGAGCGTCACCTGTCCGATGGCCCGGATACCTGACCCGACAACAGTCAGACTGCCGCGGTCTGCCATCAGCCGAGCCACCCCTTTTCACATTCGCAGCGAGTCAGATCACCGCGTCGAGTATCTCGACCGTGATGATAATGTGCACAGTGTTCATGGCGGAGTTCTCAATGGCGCCTGTCTCGATAGCAATCGCCTTCAGCACGCGACTGGGGTCACGGGAAAAGACGTCGGCCGCACTGCTTTCTTCGAGCCCGGCGGCGTCGAGAACCCTGCTCGGGTCGGCCCGGAACTCCGCAAGCCTGACCGGATCGGTCGCCAATTCGGTCATCAACGCAGTGACACTCATGACCCTTCCTCTCAGCGGTGGGGAGCCAATGGAACGCCCACTGTGGCATGCCTGCACGAGCCCTCGCTATGGGCAGTCCTGCCTACGGCCCGGCGGCCCGCCCGCTGAGTGGCCGCCACCGTACGCTCGACACTGGTCACAGGCCACTCGGCCAGGTGACCGAGACCGGGGCGATGAGCGGGGTACCCACCTGCAACTGGATCTGCGCATGCCGGGTCAGCGGGATGCCACGCGGGTTCCCCAGGTAGACGTGGTCGTTGTAGGTGGCGGTGACGTGGCCCTTGGCGGGCCCAACCTGCCCCGGGCCCAGCGGCTGCCCCCACAGGTCGAAGAAGTCACCGAGGGTGTAGGTGCGCTGGACAGGGGACTCGATGTGGATGATGCCGGCGGCCGCGTGGGTGTGCAGCCAGTAGAAGCAGTTCCCGCTCGTGACGAAGGAGCCTTGCGGCGTGGACTGGAATTGTGCCCCGGGGATCCCGATCCCGGCTGGCACCTGCCGGGGTGAGCCGTCCACGAACAAGGTCAGGTGCGCGTGGATGTGGAAGAGCGTCTGCTCCATGGTCTGGCAGTGGATCCCGTTGACGACCTGCCCGGTGGCTGCCGTGGCGGAGCTGGCCAGCGGAGCGGCGTTAGGGATCGGGACGCCCTCTGGGCCGGGAGGGCCGGCTGGTGGTGCTGGCCGCAGGGTGCCAAGCGTGCTCAGCGGGGCGAGGCCCGGGTGTGCTGTGCCGCCCCCGGCGGCCTTCGTGCCACCGGTCAGGGCCAGTGTGACACCCACGGCTATGCCAGCCACCACGACCACCGCGCCGCCCCCGGCGAGCCAGCGGAGGCGGCGCTTGCGCCGTGCTTCCGCCGCCCTCATCTCGGCGATCTTCGTTCGTGCCTGCTGCTGGCGGTCTCTGCTTCCCTTAGACATGGCACCGACCTCCTCCGGCGGGCTTGCCGCCCCTAGCCCCCGTGGCCCCGGTGGAGGCGACCACACCATCTACGGTCTACGTACGTAGATAGTAGCATTGGGCTGACAGTTGGGCCGCCCGGACGGTCCCTACAGTAAGCGGGGGAGCCCGTGGAGGTGGTGTGCGCGGATTCGGTGACCTGGAGTCAGTGGTCATGCACCTGGTATGGGACCACGACGGTCCCGTGACCGTCCGCGACCTGTTCGGCGAACTGTCGCGGGACCGGGAGATCGCTTACACGACCGTGATGAGCACCATGGACAACCTGCACCGCAAGGGATGGCTCACACGGGTCAAGGAAGGCAAGGCCTACCGTTACACAGCGGTCGCCACGCGGGAGGAGTACAGCGCACGGCTGATGTCCGAGGCACTGGCTGGCGGCGGTGACACTGAGGCTGTGCTGAGTCATTTCGTCGCCCAGATGGACGGCGAAGAGTCCAACGTACTGCGCGAGGTGCTGCGCAGGCGCCCCGGCCGGGGGCCGCGGTGACCGCGGCGCTGCTCGAGTTCGGGTACTCGGCTGTGGTGGCGTGGTGTGCGCCTGTCCTGCTGGCCCGGCTCACGGCTGGAGGCATCAGTGCCCGGCTGGGGCTCGGCGCGTGGCTTGCCGCGATGGCCAGTGTCCTAGCCTGTGCCGGAGCGGGCGTGGCATTCCTGTTCAGGGCCGCCATGGCGGGCTGGCCCGGGCTGGCCGCGGCGGTCTGTCGCTCGGTCGCTGGGCGGCCGTGTGCCCCGGCGGTCTACCGCAGCGCGGCGTTTGAGTCCGGGCTGGCTGTGGCGGCGGCCGCTGCCATGCTGACGGCGGCCGTGCTGGCCTGGCGCTACGGGCGCAGCCTGCAGCGTGCCCAGCGGGGGAGCCGGGCGCACGCCGAGGCGGCTCGCATCACCGGACGCGGGCTGCCCGGCACCGGTGCCGTGGTCCTGGATGCCCCCACCGCACTGGCCTACTGCGTCCCTGGCCGGCCTGCCACGATCGTCCTCACCAGAGGGGCCCTCGCGGTGCTCAGCCCCGCTCAGCTCGATGCGGTGCTCGCGCACGAGCGGGCACACCTGGCGGGCAGGCACCACCTGCTGGTCGCCTTGACCCGCGGGCTGGCCACCACCCTGCCGGTCGTGCCGCTCTTCCGGCGGGGATCGGCCAAGGTCGCGCGGCTCACCGAGATGTGCGCTGATGACGCGGCAGCACGCCAGCGCGGGCGGTCCGCGCTCGTGTCGGCTCTGCTGGCTATGGGGCCAGGCAGTGCGCAGGCTGCTGGCGCAGCGCAAGCCGGTGGCGCAGCGCAAGCCGGTGGCGCAGCGCAAGCCGCCGCCGCAACGGCCGGGGCAGTGGGTGACCGGGTCCGGCGGCTGTGCGACCCTCCTCGCCCAGCCCGCCACGCCCACAACGCGGCTGCCCTGCTCGCGGTGACCGTCCTGCTTGCCCTGGTCTCCGGCCTGGTCACCAGCGCCGCAGGCCCGCTCGCCGCGCATGCTGTCTCACTGCTCGGCAACGGTGCGGCCTGAGGTCAGGCCCACCAGGCCAGGTGAGGCCCGCTCAGACCTGCTGGTCGGTCGGTTCTGAGAACTCTGCCTCGCCGGGCACCGGCCTGGACCAGAGCTGGGAGCAGACGGACCGCAGGAGTCCGTGCAGGCGTATGGTCTCGGCGCGTGCGATCCCAGCCTCGCTGTACAGCTGC
>DASYYE010000597.1:0-14369 GCA_035946955.1 Streptosporangiaceae bacterium
AGGAGCCGCACCCCACCGAGGTCTTCCAGAAGGCTCACTGCGGTGAGGGCCTGGATGATCCCGGCCTTCATGTCGAACACCCCCGGTCCAGAGGCGATCCCGTCGGTGACGGTGTAGGGCCAGGTGGTGAGCGTGCCCACCGGCCACACCGTGTCGAAGTGCCCCAGGACCAGTACCGGGGACGGTGCGGTGCCACCCCAGAGCAGACATGGGCTTGGACCTGGGGCAACCCACCGCGCCCCGCGCCCGAACACTTCCGCTCCCATCTCATCGAGCAGACGGGCGCAGCGTGCGAGAGCCTCGGGGTCAGCGGACGGAGACTCACACCACACCAGCTCCGCGAGCCGCTCGGCCATCCATGGCGCCCTGCTCGCTGCTGCCTTGATCAGGGAGGGGCTGGTCATGGCCCGATGGCGGGACGTAGAGCGCCAGCGGTGAACTCGCTGATCTCTCCACTGAGCTGGCGAGCGGGGGCCGAGCCCCGGTAGCTGGGCGTGGTCAGCATGTCAGCGACACGCCGGACCCGGCGGGTGAGCCCTTCCACCCGGAAGTCCACGGGGGTGAGCAGCACCGGTCGCAGGGCATCACCCGCGCCGTCGAGGTCACCACCCATCAGCCGCGCCGCGGCGAGGTCAGCTTGGGCTTGGGCCTGGATCTTCACCCACCTACGGCCCTCGGGCATCGCCCTGTACAGGCTGATCGCGGTTTCCGCCCACATGACCGCCTTCGCCGACTTGCCGAGCTGCAAGTACGCGCTGGCATGGCAGCGGGCCTGCCGCCCAGGGTCGAACCCGAACTGCCCGCCGATCCCGTCGTGCAGTTCCTCGGGCCCGTCCCCCTGCTCGCGTGCCCTGTCCGCGCCCGCGATCGCCTGCTCTGCCTCGTGCTCTCGGCCCTGGTGCGCCCACGCGCGGGCCTCGATGCAGCGCAGGCGCACCATCGCGGTCCCGCCAGGCGCTGCACGCTGAGCCTCGGCTGCCAATGTCAGTGCCGCGCCCGGGTCACCGGACCAGTAGGCGACCAGTGCCTGCATGCCTTTCGCCCACGACCGCAGCCCTGGATGCCCGACCTGGGTGCCGAATATCCCGGCCGCGCGTGCCTGCTCAGTCGCTGCACCCCAGCGGCCAAGGTCGAAGCTGGCAGCAGCGAGGAGCCCACACGCGACGCCAGCGGTGAAGTACAGGTCTGCTTCCTGCGCCGGCCGCCGGGTCCGGGTGAGTAAGCCGTAACCCACATCACGCAACCGCCTGGCCTCAGTGAACACGGCCACGGGGGACACCACGGTGTAGGCGCGTGTGATACGGGTGATGTCGTCGTGGAGCTGGTCCAGCGTCGCCTCGGCAAGGCTGCGGCTAGCCACTTCTCCCGCCTGTTCGCTGGACTCGTGCGCTGCCGCGCTCACCGGGTCAGTCCCAGGCCAGCCCGCCAGTTCGGCGGAGCCATCCACTGACTCTTCCATTGCCCCAGGCATCCCGAATGGCGGCATCGCGGCCAGAACCACTGGATCCCGGAGTCGGCTTGTGGCAGCTATGTTTTGGGCTGCCGTGACGACCGCTACCGCATCCCTAGGCATCCCCTCACAACCTCGGTCCGCTGTGCTCCCGGCCGGCCGGGGGGCACGTCTCCTCTCCAGAACCAGCAGGTCTGCGGCGGGCAGGTGCTCGTAGTCGGCCATGTCGAGCAGGTCATGGATGCCAGGCGAGTTATAGGTCGCGGCAAGCAGCGCGAGAAGGTGCGGAGTCGGCTTACGGCCCGAGAGCCTCTCACCGGGCCCGGGCCACTGTTCATACTCCGACAGGTGAGCACCGGTCATAGCGGCCCGGCCATGCCGGTCCAGGCCCAGCGCAGCCGCTGTCGCGTTGATCTGGTCAGCCGCCTGGCTGAGACTCCACCCATAAGCGAGCCGCCAGGCAGCCCGCGGGCGCAGCCGGTAGCGGCGCGCGAACTCTTGAGCGATCTGCTCATAACCCAGCCCCAGCGCCCGCATCCGCTCACGCAAGGCGACCTGCTCCGCCCGCAGGCCGACCCTGGCACTAGGCATGGACACCTCACCGCATTCCGGCAGACCGCCCCGAGAGGCTGAACCGCTGGTTACTTCTTCCTTAGCGCCCGGCACCCCCACCGTCCAGTCCCTGGGCGCGCACGACCGCGTCAGCCAGCTTGGCACACCGACGCACGCAAGGTCATTCCCAGTACTGGGAGCGATCCGCTCCCAGTCCGCCCCTTTGCCAGACTCCTTACACACGGACAGACATCTGCCCACCGCGCCTGCGGCCGAGGCCTGAGCTTGACGGTCTTGGCCGCGTGAGCGGCCGGTGAAAGGCACGGACGGTGGCCACCGGGTAGCTGGCAGGACCAGAAGTCAACCTGATCAAGCATTTCCGCAGGCGCTTCCGTCTGGAGAAGACATGTTCCCCAGACGGGGAGTGACTTCCTAGGGATCTCCCAGGGAGGCTGTCAGCGCGCTGAGCGCGACCCTGCCCGCATCCGCTGGAACCCTAAGGAACCAATTTATGACCATCTCACCCCCGCCTGTCGCTGTCCTGCCCGTGCCTGCTGTGCCCCGGCTGGGCCGCGTGCACGAATCCGGCGGGCCGGTCAACTTCACAGACGGCCACCACTTCGCACTGGCCGCCGGAGCTGAACCGGTCGCGCTCGCGCAGAGCGCGACGGCTCCGCTGTCGGTGATCGTGCAGGTGACCAAGCGCTGTGACTTTGACTGCGGGTTCTGTTCGGAGACGTTGCAGATGGCTGACCCCACGCTGGAGCAGCTTGACACCTTCCGTGTGAACCTGGCAGGGGTGGGCCGGGTGTTCCTGTCTGGCGGCGAGCCGCTGTTGCGCCGTGACCTGCCCGAGGTCGTGGACATGTTCTCCGGGTTCATCCTTGGGTTGCCGACTAACGCCACCCGGGGCGTGGTCATGGCGCCGCAGCTGGCGGGGAAGGTGGACTTCGTCAACATCGGCTTCGATGGGCCGCGCGCCACGTTCTCCAGAGTCCGCGGCGACTATGCCAAGGCCATGACCGGGGTGCGGGCGTTCATCGCCGCAGGGCTGCCGATCTCACTGTCGGCGGTGGTGCTGCGTTCCACCGTCCATGCGCTGCCATACCTGCTGCAGATCGCTGATGTGCTAGATGCGGGGAAGCTGAAACTGATCCTGCCGTTGCGCAAGGGCAACGCGCTCGGCCTGCCCGAGCGGGAGTTCATCACGGCTGAGGAGGGACACGACGCGTTCACCCGGCTGGCCGAGTTGCGGGCAACACACGACTGGCGGCCAGCGGTCCGGCTGACGCCGTGGACGGCGGCCACCGAGGGCCACATGATCGTGGTCGAGCCGAACGGCAGCGCCCAGGCCTGGCCCGTCTATGACCAGCCCGACCTGTTCCTCAGGCTCGGCAACCTGCTTGAGGAACCCATCACCACGATCTGGGACCGCTACCCCTACAAGACCAACCACTACGCCAAATACCTCGGCACCAGCATCTACGCCGCCGCCCGCAGCACTCGGTGATGCGCACCTACACCAACCTGGCCTGGCCCCAGGACCCATACCGCACAGGCCAGCAGCTCTACCGCAGCCCAGCCCCACGGCTGGCCGCGTTCACAGTGGGCTGCGGCAGCGGCGGCAGCCACTCGGCAGCGATCGTCTACCTGCCACTGCACCGCACCAAGACACTGACCGTCACCCAGGAGACACTAACGTTCGGGTTCCACGCGGCCAGCGCCAACGGCGAGGCTGATACGCGTGCCCTCGCTGGGCTGGCGGGGCTGGACCTGCTGCAAGCCCGCCGCCACGCGGCCGTCCTGACCGGCCACCTGCTGCCGGAGAGCCTGACAGTGCTGCGGGCGCTGGCAGGTGACCTTGTGCCTCGTGGCGTTATCGCGTTGGAGCACGAGTGGGCAGATCGCCGCGCCCCCGCCCCCGGGCGAGCCGCCATGCTGGACTGCGGCCTCGACCTGCCCGGCGCACCATCCCTGGCGCAAGCCTGCCAGCAGGCAAGCATCGGCATCAGCGCCACCGCTGCCGCAGCGGATACGCCGGTCGCGGCGGAACTGGCCGTGGCTGCGGCGGTGCACCGGGCGCTGGGTATCGCGCTGGTGGCCGCACGGCACCTGGACAGGTACACGTGGGGAGAGACCTTGCACACCGAGCAAGTCATGGCGGGTGCGGCCTGGGACTTCTTCCCGCAGCTACCCACCAGCGGGCCAGCCGCCGCCGAGGAAGCCGAGGCCGCAGCGGCTGGGCAACCAGACACCGCCCCGCGCACGGGGCCTGAATGATCACCGCCACAAACCTGCCCAACCCTGCGGCGGTGCCATCACGCTCGCCTGGCACGTTGCTGGTAGCGGCTGTGGACGTCGAGTGGTCGAAGAACTACCGTGTCCGGGGCGCCAACGTGCCGTTCTGCTACTCGCTGGTCTGGCTTGCCCTGTCACCAGCAGGCGCTGGGACCGGCCTGGGCACTGGGCCGTACTGGTACACCAGCGCCTACGTGCACGACACTGCGGAAACCCAGGAACTGACCACCGCGGCAGGCCACGCACTGGACCGGGCCCTCTGCCATGCTGACCTGGTCACCGGGCACCAGCTCAGCAGCGACCTCGCGGTCCTGGCCGCCGCCTCCGGCAGGCCGCTGCCGGGAGTGGCCGCCGCCCGCACTGCGTGGCACCAACGGCGCCAGGTCGGCCCCGCGGCCAGGCCGCGGATCGTGGACACCCGCTACGACGCCGGGCACATCCTGGCATGCCCGTCGCGGCGGCTGGTCGACGTCTGCGCCGGCCTGGGCCTGGATGTCAGCCAGCCAGAGCTGCGCGGCACGTCCATGACCGCGTTGCACCGCCGTTGGCTGGAAACCACCGACACCACGGCACGGGAGAAGGTCAGCGTGCTCAACCTGCGGCACTCGCTGTCCACCGCGCTCGTCGCGGCCCGCGCCGCCGGTCTCGGGTGCTGGCAGGACGGGCTGAACGTCAACCGGCTGCTCGCGGGCGGGCTGGACGGCGTCTTCGGCTGGGTTTCCAGCCCGGTGTTCACCGCCCTGCTGGGGGACAGCGGTGCTGCGTGAGTGTGTGATGCTGGCCATCGAAGGCACCCACGCGTCGGGGAAGACCACGCTCACCCACGCGCTGGCCGCCCACTACCGCGAGCGCGGCATCCACGTCGCCACCGTCGAAGAACCCGCGCGCCACAGCCCGTTCATCGAAGAAATCGTCGTCCACGGCGAGGGCACCTTCGACCTGGAAACCGAAGTCGACCTGTTCGCCGCGCAACTGTCAGCACAACTGCGGGCGGCGCGCCAGCACACCATGGTCATCTGCGACAAGACCATCGCCAACGTGCTCGCCTACGCCCGGCTGGTACTGGAAACCCCGCCCCGCAGCCGGGCCGCCGCCACCCTCGCAGCGATGGAAGCGTTCTGCCTCGCTTGGGCCGGCACCTACGACGCGGTGTTCTACTGCTGCGACCACTTCAGCCAGCACCAAACCGGCGACCCCTACCGGGCACAGGTCCTCGACCTCCAGCCAGCCGCCGACCGGGTCGTCCGCTCCACCTGCGCCACCGTCGGCCAGCGCGTCATCGACATCCCACCCAACATGACCACCAGCCAGCGCGTCGAATGGGTCGCAGCCCGCATCACCAGACTCGGCATCACCAAAGAGAAACAACCGGCGCGCAACCAGCAACCCTAGCCTCACGCACAACGGCCACCGGGTACCGCCATCACATGGCCAGCTGATGGAACTCATGCAAGCGCTTGATGTCATCCAACACGGTCCTTCGCATGCTGTTCCATGATCGTACGTTGGGGGGCCGGAACCAACTCATGGCCAGCCGCCAGGTCGGAGCGCCTCCCGCGCGCCGGCTATGAAGTTGGCCGAGCCGGTTCGGCTGGGCACTCGTCTCCAGACGTGACCAGGCCGCGTGGCTGCCCGAGGACCTGGCTTTCATCCTCGTTGGTGGTGCGTTCCCTGCCGGGCGGGCTGTTCGCGGCTTTTCTCCTTCGTGATACCGAGTCTGTCCCACGCGTTCAGCGATCCATTTGGACACGCTGGGCGGTGGTCATGTTAGGGGGCAGGTCGATGACGGGCTGTCCAACGCTGACACAGGTGGAGTGGACGACCCGGTCTGCGGCTGGCTGCAGTTCCAGGACTTTGGCGCGGTAAGGGTCGTCGCCTGGCGCTGACAGGAGTGGCTAGTCCAGAACGGCCAGCGAGTGGCCCCACAGGCTGTCTCGTTCATATTGTCCCAGCGCTGGGAATGACCGCACGGTCACCGTCTCGTTACGCTGCAGGCGCTTGTGGCAGGACCGACTCGGAGGTGATTCGTGCTGACTGCCATCCGCCCTGTGTCCCTCAGTCTCGACGAGGTTGCAAGATTAGCCGCGTCTTACGGTGTGCCGGTCGAGGATGCGCTGCTGATCGCGGTCAACCTGTTCGGGATCTCGTCCGGCCAGAACAGGCACCGTGCACGGGTCACGGTCAGGCTCTCAACCGAGCCGGACGTGCCGTGGATGGTGATCGTCCCGCTCAACGCGGTCGATTCACCTTTCAGGCTCCGCGGCCAGGATCTGTATCTGGGAGACGCGCTCGTTGGGCATGTCCGCCGGATCGACGCTGACGAGGCGGTCGGGGGGTACTTCCGCGACGGTGGCCGCGCGGCGACCCTGAATCCCAACGCGCGCAGCCGATGTGTCGGGTGCGCGTTCTGCCCGAACACCCTGGAGGCAGCTGCGGACCCGCGGCTATCCGAGGAGCGGGAATTGGCCGGGTTGCTGGCCGCGATGGTCGAGCAGCACCCGCGCCGGAACCTGACCGAGTTGCGGGAGGTGACCATATCCACCGGGTGCTTCCACGAAGAGCACATGGCGGTAAACCACCTGGTTGGGTTGCGCTCGGTGCTAGCAGACCATGGGGTCACGGCCCGCCTGGGCTTCCTGACATCGGTCATACGGTCAGATGCCGGGTTCGCGCACGTTGCGGAACATGTCTCGCCGTTCGTGCTGCGGCTGACAGCCGAGTGTTTCACCCGGCGCGACCTGCTGCTCAAGGTGAGCAAGGCTCGGCTGCCGAACCAGCAGATGCCTGACTTGCTCCGCCGCGCCCGCCGCGCTGGGCTGGGAACATCATTCACCTACATCGTTGGGCTCGATCCGTTGCCCGAGTTGCGTGCGGGAATCGCTGCGCTGAGTGAGCAGGTAAGCGACTTTCCCAATATCCAGGTCTATCAGGCACACAACTCGATCATGGCCGGCCTGCGGACACCCGGCGCTGACCAACTCGGCTTCTATCTGCGAGCCAGGGTGGAGATAGAGAGGATCTTTGGTGGACGCGGGCTACGCCCGCAGGCCTGGGAGTGCTACCGGCCATTGTGGTACTTCACATTCGCCGGCGAGCGGCTGGTGAGGGCCTGACTATGGACGTCACCCTTCGGGCGGACGCCCTGTGGCGGGCGGTCACATACCTCTCAGTGGCCCAACTGCACTTGCAGGCAAACCCGCTGCCAATCCGTGCCGTCGAGGACTGTGACGTGAAGTCCCGGCCCTCAGGACATTGGGGAACGGTCCCAGGGACAGCGTGGATGCTCGTGCACGTCGGGCTCGCCGCAGGCCTGTACGCGGATGCTGAGATCATCCCTGTGATCGGCGCAGGTCATGCGGGGGTGGTCCAGCGAGCGCTGGGCTGGCTGACCGGTGACCTCGCCAAGGTGAACTCGCGTTACGGCCCGGACACCGACGGGTTGACGGCCCTGGTGACGTCGTTCCCAAACGTCGATGGGCTGGGTTCGGAAGTGCACCCGGCCCTGCCAGCGGGTGCGTACATGGGCGGATGGCTTGGCGGTGCACTCGCCTTCGCGCAGGGTATGGCGTTGGACGCTCCGAGCCGGGTGGTGGTTCCGATCCTCGGTGACGGCGAGTGCGAAACGCCCGCGACGGCGGCGTCCTGGCTCGCTCATAAGGCGGTACCTGGAGCGTCGGTCCTTCCGCTCATCCACCTCAACGGGCATCGGATGGGCGGGCCGTCGCTGCTCGGCCAGATGTGCGACGAGGAAGTCGCAGCCTATGTCCGGGGGCTGGGTTACCAACCCGTCATCGCGCATGTGAGTACGGGCAGCCTCGCTGAGCACGGCGCTTTCCACCGGTTCCTCGTCTACGCGATCCGCGCGATTCACCGCGGCGGTCGTTACGCCGTCGTTCTGCGGTGCATGAAGGGCTGGTCCGGCCCAGTCGGCGCGCATAAGACACCGCTGACCGACCTCGCCCGAGATTCATATCAGCGTGCTGTGCTCGGCGAGTGGATGTGTTCCTACCACCCGGAGGAACTCTTCGACGACTGCGCCCAGCCTGTCGGCGCCCTCGCCGCAGCGGTCTCCGAGGCCCGCTTCTGCCGCGCGCAACCAGCGGAAACGCCCCCAGTCCCCGCCGCGTGCCCAGCGGGGCGGGGATTCGCGGCCGAGGTAACCGCTGTACTTCGGGCACACGCCTCTGCGAGCGACTTCAAGGTCTTCAGTCCAGACGAACTTCACTCGAACCGCCTCGGCGAACTCGCGGGCGAACCCTGGACGCACGAGGTGCTTGCCGAGGAGGTGCTGCTCGGGTGGCTGGCCGGCTGGACCACGAGCGGGCGCCGCGGTGTCCTCATCTCCTACGAAGCGTTCGCGCCACTGCTGCTGACCGGGCTGGTAGGACACATGAAGCAGCGGCGGCTAGCGGACGCCACGTTGCCGAGCATCAACTTGCTGCTCACGTCGTACGGATGGCACAACGTCTACAGCCACGGCGACCCCTCCCTCGTGACCGCGCTCCTCGGCACTGGCGATCCAACCGTGCACGTCTACACCCCCGCCGACGCGAACAGGACCGCCCTTGCTCTCGACGACGCCCTCCGATCCGTTGGGCGAATCAACGTGATCGTCGCCGGCAAGCACCCGCTGCCGCTGCATCCTCAAGAGACAGTCGACGAGGAACGCAGGCACGGTCTGGCTGTCTGGGATCATCTCAGTGACTCCGGCGAGCCTGACCTGACGTTCGCCTGCGCTGGTGACCTCGCCGCAGCTGTCGTGAGCGCCGCCGTCGGTGAAGTCCGGCAGCTTCATCATTGCCGTGTCCGCGTTGTCATCATTCACGAAATGACCGCGCTCGCAGCCCCCGGGCTTCAGCGATTTTTCGGCGAGGGCGTACCGGTAGTCGTGGCCACGATCAGCCACCCCGCCGCGATCTGGAGCCTACTCGCCGGGCGGGTCGAGAGGGTCAAGGTGGTGGGATGGCGCGAGCCGCCGTATCCGATGCGCCAAGAGGAGCTGGCGGCCTACGCCGGCCTGGACACAGCCGGCATTACGCGTGCCGCGGCAACCCTCCTGGGTAGGCAGGCGAACTGATGACGCCCACCATCGACGCCATTCAAGTTGTCACCACAGGCACCAAGCCAGGCAGCGATGCGTCCTTCATCGCCATCCACGGTGCGCAGCGCACAGGCTGGTACGGCCCAGTGAGCACCGAGGTCGGGCAGCACGCGGAGAAGCTGCTCACCCATGCTGTGGTCGGCGAGTCAGCTATAGACCACCACGCGCTCCACGCGGCTATGTGCCAGGCCACCTACGATGACCCGTCCCCGGTGGCGTCATGGGCAGTAGGCGCGCTGGACTGTGCGGCCTGGGACCTGCACGGGCAGCTCGCCCAGGTTCCCGTCTGTGACCTGCTAGCCCGCTCTCCTGAGCTCACAGTGCCGCTGTACGCATCGTGGCTGGGCCTGGACATCGCGCATCCAACACCGGCAGCGACCGTCCGCCAAGTCGGACACAGCGGATGGCGGTTCACCAAATGGGGCCTGCGCCGAGATCCTGCGAACGACACCCTTGCGGAGGCATCGCGGCTGACGGCGGCGACACAAGCCGTGGCCTCCGCGCTCGGCAACGCCGCCGCATTCGACGCCGTCTTCACGTGGGACACCGCGCTCGCTGGCCTGATCGCGAGCCAGATCGACCCCGCGGACGTGCTGTGGGTTGAGGATCCGCTGCCACTCTTCGACCCCGAGGCGTACCGGTCCCTCGCAGTCCAGACCCCCCTGGCGCTCGGTGAACGACTGTTCCTGCACGACGACACGCGAGCGCTCCTCGATCTACGGCCCAAGGCGTTCACCCTGGACGTGGCCGCCTGCGGCGGTCTCACCCGCGCCGTCGATCTCGTCATCACCGCTGGCACTCAGCGCATACCGGTTTACCCGCACGGCCGGTCCTTCGTCCCCGCGGTGCACCTGGCCGCCGCCTACCCGGACACGATTCCAGCCGTCGAGTATCGGCTGCAATGGGAACCCGTTCGGCAACACCAGTACCTGCGGCCCAATAAGCCCGTAGACGGTGTGATCACCGTTCCCAGCTCACCGGGCCTCGGCGCCGCCCCCAGGAGCCACTGATGCCAGAGACTGCCCACAGCTTGCGTGTGGCCGGCACCGTTGCCCTCGATTCGCACGGGGCCATCCTGGTGCTCTCCGAACGCCTCGATGGGCACGACACATTCCTCACTGGCCAGCTCCAGCTCGGCGACACTCCGCCCATAGCGGTGAGGATCCTGACGTTCGATGACGTCACCGTGCTCCGCGTGCTCGGCCACTCACTACCGCCCACAGGACCATGGTCGGGAATCCTTCACCTGCCGCATGGCTGGCGGACCCGGTCGATTCCCGCCGATCTGGCGAGCGCGGCAACCGCCGCTAAACGCGACTTGCTGGCGCTCGATGAGGCGGAACTTCGCTATGCGCTCACCTTCCTCGGCGAGGCAAGCACCCATGCGATCCGGGAGATGAGGATCGATGCGATTGTCAGCGCGCTGCCGCTTCCGGATGCTGCCGCATGACCCGGCTGCTGGTCAGCGTTGACGTGGGGGGCACCCTCGGCCAGGTCGACGGGCCAAGCCTCGCCGCCGTCCTGGCGGAAGCGTCACCGCTCGGCCCTGCCGATGCGCGGCACATCCTTCTCCACACACTGCACATACAGCCGTCGATCAGCCCTGCGGTAGCCGCCGTCGTGTGCGCCGCACTCCGCATACCGGCCCGCCTGTTCCCGTGTGATATTCATCCCCAGCCGTTGCGCCTCATGCCGGGTGTGCTTGCGGCGTTGCGGACAATGAGCACAAGCGCCACCCTCGTCACGTTGTCGAACGTGACCTGCCTGGAGGCTGACACCGCCCGTCTCCGTGCCCTGCTTCGGCCCTGGGTCCAGGACTATTTCCAGTCATGCCGCATCGGTTATGCGAAACCTGACCCAGCCGCATTCCGCTACGTTGCTGACGCCTGCGGCAGCAGCACAGCCAATATGGTTCACATCGGAGACGACTGGGCCTGCGACGTCGAAGGCGCCCGCTCGGCTGGGGTCACCGCTATCTGGCTTTCGCATGGAAGACATGTGCCCGAGCCCGATCGGCTCACCGACCCTGGCGTACTTGTGGCCGATGACCTCGCTGCGGCCAGCCGGCAGATCACCGAGTTCGCACTGCGGAGGCGATCGTGAGCGTGTTCCACGGCACTGTGGGCTTCTACCGCCAGTACCGGCCAGGCATCCCAAAGAGCGTCACGGACATTTTGGATTCCGCAGCCCATGCGGGTTCGCCCAGGCGCCTGCTCGACGTTGGCACCGGCACCGGGCTGGTAGTAGAGGCGCTGCTAGACCGATTCGATGACATCATCGCCATCGACAACGACGCTGACATGCTCGCCGCAGCCGACGCGGCGCTGCGCCCTCAACTCCCTGAGGGCTCGAAGCTGCTCTTGCGCCAGGTCACGGCGGAAGAGTTCACGCCGCCACAGGGGTGGCACGCCGAGCTGGTGACGATCTGCCGCGCCTTCCACTGGCTCGACCAGGCAACCGTACTGGACCGTTTGGACGCCCAGGTCAGCCCGGACGGCGCGGTCGCGATCTTTGGTGACAACAGTTTCTGGGCCGCCACCAGCGCGTGGAAGGCGGCCGTCCGTTCCGTCGTCCAGGACTTCCTCGGCGAACAACGCCGCGCTGGCGACGGCACCTTCCAGCACCACAACCGGCCCTACAGCGACATCATGCGAGAATCGCCTTTCAACCAGGTCGAGGAACTCACTGTCCCGGTAACCCGGACCTGGACCGCCGACAGCGTCCTCGGATACCTGTACTCAACCTCATTCGCCGCTCCGCAGCTCTTCGGCTACCGTCTCGACGATTTCGACCAGACCGTCCGCGCCACCCTCAAACGGTTCAGCGACAGCGATACGTTCGAAGAGAACAACGAGTTCCTCATCCGTATTGGCCGCAGGGGATGAGCGCGAACCGCTGGTATGGGTCGCTGCCTGCCCCCGAGATCACCGCCCAGATGACCGAAACATCGGTCATCTGCCTGCCGATTGGCTCATACGAACAGCACGGCCCGCACCTGCCGCTGCACACAGACTCCGTCATCGCGGAGAGGTTCACTACACGGCTGGCCGAACGCTACGGCGAACACCACGAACTGTGGGCGCTGCCTGCCATCCCATTCGGTCTCTCACTGGAACACGCCTGGTCACCCGGCACGATCTCGCTGCGAGCCGGTGTCTTGTCGGCGCTCCTCACCACGGTCGTCGGGGAACTCGTGCGCGCTACCCCTGCCCGCCGACTGCTCATCGTCAATGGGCACGGCGGCAACCGAGGCATCCTCGAAGCGCTCACATACGAGCTGCAAGCGGCACACCCGGTACGGGTATGCGTGGTCCACCCCAGTTCTCTGGCCACAGTCCGTGTCGAATCCGCACTGCCCGAAATCCACGCGGGCATGAGAGAGACCAGCGTCATGCTGACCCTCGCCCCAAATGAGGTGCACCTAGACCGCCTCCCTGACGGCTACGCCGTGAACGAAGCCCACCGCGACGAGGTCAAACGCCTAGTGCTCGACCGTGGCACGACGTGGCCGTGGACGTCCGGGGACAGCCGTATAGCCACCCTCGGCGTCATGGGCGGCGACCCACGGCTCGCGTCGGCCGAACTCGGGGAATCCGTCATCGCCAGCGCGCTGGACGCTTGCGGGACCGTGCTCACACAGCTCCGGGAACCTGACTGATCGGAGACACTCATGCCCCTCGACGCGGATGAACTGACCGCCTTCGCCGCCAATGGAATCATCATCAAGCGTGGGTTCGTAGCACCCGAACTGGTCGGCAAGGCCACGAGCCTGGTCACCGAGTGGTACCGCACCGCCATGGACCAGAGCCAGCTCGCCGAGTTCACGCAACGGACCTTCGCGCCACACCTCGGCAGCCACCCCGACGTACTCGCACTCTTCACCAACTCGGGTATCGCTGATCTCACACGCACGCTCGTCGGCGACTTCACACCCGTCACCACGACCCAAATCCAGATCCGGGTGCCCGAGGCGGAATTGGGCCACGAGCAGCCCGACAAGGCCATGCACGTCGACGGCGTCGCATGCCCGCACCTTGACCCAGCCGAGCTGCGAACCTTCTCTCTGCTGGTTGGGGTCGCGCTCTCCGGTATACGCGACCCCGCGGGCGGCGCGTTGCGCTATGTCCCCGGTGGACACCTGCGCATGGCCGAGTGGTTCCGCACGGAGTGGTCGCTGGGAATCACGGAGCAGACCCCGCCGCACATCGGCGCGCAGGAAGGCATCCCGTTCCTGGCTGACCCCGGTGACGCCCTGCTCATGCACCACCTGGTTCCGCACGCTGTCGGCCGGAACCGTACTACGACGCCCCGGATCATGGCCTACTTCCGGGTCTCTCACGTCAGCCACGCGGGCCGACGGCTGGACGCGCTGCGCGACCCGTGGCTTGACTTCCCGCCCCTCACGGCACGAGTCCTGTAGCGAGCCGGCGTGGACAGCAATCTCACCCATGTACGCCGAGCCGCGCTAGACCTCGCCGAGCCGCTCCTACGTGGCCGGACCGTCTTCCTCACCGGGTCCGCTGCTGCGAGTGAGCGCATGACACGATTCCTGGCCGACGCGGGCGCACGCGTCGCCTCCATTGACCTGGAGATCAACATCGAAGACACTCGCGACCGCTTCGCGGTGTTCGAGCGGGTGCTGGGGCAGCCCACCGAGAAGCTCCGAGCCACGCTCGACAGTGAGGATCCGATGGGCGCCGCACTGGTCTACGCCGGCTCCTTCACCGGCGTTGCAGACGTATGTGGCCGACGTGTGATCGGTGCTCGGTCCCGCCAGCACCTCGACGCTGAGCGAAAGGACAAGCAGCGAGAACTGCTTTGTCTAGGCGGTGAGGTCATCCGGCTCGCCGACGGGCTAGCTCACCTGAGCCTGCCCGCTGTCGTGCAGGGTATCCCAGACGATGGCGTAGCGATGGCCACCAGCCACACCTACCTCGTGCCCCGGTCAGCGGATGAGAACCGGGTCCA
>DASYYE010000598.1:0-2428 GCA_035946955.1 Streptosporangiaceae bacterium
GGCATCAGCACGAGCGCGTCGCCGCCGGCCGTCACGTGGTCGATGATCTCCTGCTGCTGGCCCCGGAACGACTCGTAGCCGAAGACTCGGCGCAGAACCTCCAGGGCCCCGGTCAGCTCGAGGCTGGTTTCGGGGGAGGCCACCGGGTCATTCTAGGAACCCGTGCCGACGGAAGTGATGACTAGAAAACAGCGCCGTCGGTTTCGTGGCAGGCCAACCTTGCTACGGCACTCGCCAGCGCTGCCCGGGGGCGCCAGTGCAGGTGATAGTCCGCAGGCGGGCGCCGTAGCCAGTGCTGTTGCCCGGATCGGTGAGGCACAGGCCCGAAAGCGGATTGACCAGGTCGATCCCGGGGCCATCTGAGAGCAGGCGCCACTGCTGGCCGGCAGCGCCATTGCACGTCCACAGACTCAGCGGGGTGCCACTGGACGTCCCGCCGCCCTGAACGAAAAGGCACTTCCCGTGGATTCGCACGGTGCCGTCAGGCTCGGCTATCCACCGCTGCGCACCGGAGTCCGAGCACACACGCAACACGATCGCGGTGCCGTTAGCGGTCGAGTTCCAGTTGTCGGTGACGCACATGCCCGGGACCTGCGATACCACCTCGCCGGCCGGGAGCGTCCATACCTGGTTCTGGTAGCCGTCGCAGGAGGCCGCCCTCACCCTGGTGCCGTTCGTCGTGCTCGATCCTGGATCGCTCAGGCAGGATCCCGATGCTGGATTGACCAGGGCGAGTGGCTCCGCGCCGGCGGATGGGCTGACCGACCGCGGGTACATCAGCTCCCACTCCTGGGAGTCCGCGTCCGAGCACGGCTCGAGCCTGACCACCCAGTTCACAGCCGGACTCGTCAGGCACTTGCCGTGGATCCGCACGGTGTTGTCCTGTGCGTAGGTCCACTGCTGGGAACTGCTCGTGTCGCAGGTCCAGATGTCGGCGGGCGTGCCGTCCGTCGACAGGTTGCCCGCATCCGTCAGGCACTTACCGCCTAGGTTGAGCTGAACACGCCCGGTCGGACCCGTCTCAGGCGCAGCCGTCACCATCCAGGTGAACGAGGTGGAACCGGTGGCGCCCAGATTGTCGATGGCGGTTACCCTCACCGTGTATGTGCCCGCCCTAGCCGGAAATCCGGTGATCAGCCCGCCGCTGTTCATGGCGAGTCCAGGTGGCAGGCCCGTCCCGGAGAAAAGCTGCGTGGTGCCCGGTACCGAGTCGGTGACGTGGATCTGGCGCAACACCGGGTAACCGGCCACAGTGCTCAGGCTGCCAGGCGAGTTGACAGCATCCGTGCCGTACGCGTCGACGTCAAAGGTGATGCGCTGGGATGTCGAACCCGCCATGCCCGTGAGCGTCACGGGATAGCTGCCCGGTGTCGCGGGAACGGTGCCATTCACGGCCCCGCCGGCAGTGACCGTGAGGCCGGGATCCGCTGACGTCAGCGTGTAACTGGTGCCCGGCAGAGACGATTGCACCTGGACCGGCTGCACTTGGACCGGCGGGGTGGACGTGCTCGCCGGGTATTGCTGGGCGCCGTCGGCCAGGAGGATCGGGAGGTTCTGGTTCAGGACATCGAGGTCGACGTTTCCGGCTATGCCCGACACCGTGCCAACACTGGTGTACTGCCACATGCCCCAGGTGCCCCAGCCAGCGGGCAGATCGACAGAGCCCGGTGGCTTGGTTCCCGGCAGGGGAATCCACAGCATGTCCTGGCTGAAGCTGGTGCTGTTGCCAGTGCACGTGTCCCACCAGGACCTGGGGGTGTAGATGATCGGGGACTGCCCGGTGTTGCTCTGTACCTCGGCGGTGAAGGCCTGGATCCACGCGACCATCGCGGAAGGGCTGAGGCCGTAGCACTGGTTGGTGCCGTCTTGGCTGTAGTACGGGTCGTATTCGATGTCCAGCATCAACGGGGCGCGGCCATATGGGTAGGAAGCGTGGTAGATGGCGAAGTCGGCCTGTGCCGCCGCGCTACTGCCGGGTCCGGGCAAATTCGGGATGGCGAAGTCATAGGCCATGATGGCGAGCCCCGCTTTTTGCGCCGCAGCGAAGTCTGCCCGGGCCCACGGATTAGCGTAGTAATTGCCCTCGGTCACCTTGATCGCGGCGAACTTGATCCCTGCGCTGGCGACCTTGGCCCAGGTGATGCCGCCCGACTCCTGGTACGACGCGACATCCACGCCCGGCACTCCGGCGGGCGCGCTGGCAACCGTGTATGCGGTCGTCGAGATCGCCGCCCTGGACACGGCCGGCCCTCTGGCAAGCTGACGCAGGACCTGAGGTGAATGCGCGGCTCTCACGTTAAAACGGCGCACATGAAGCAGATGGACGGCATCCGTGGTCTGGGCCACGGCAGGCCTCACGGCAGGCGCGGCCGGCGCCTGCAGGGCCATCAGGCCCAGCGTCCCGAGACTCGTGGTTGCGATCAGGGCA
>DASYYE010000599.1:0-16663 GCA_035946955.1 Streptosporangiaceae bacterium
ATCGCCGAGGCGATGGGCCTGGACCGGATCATCTCCAACCAGCCGCAGTACAACATGGTCTGGCGCGTGATCGAGGCCGAGGTCGTCCCGGTCTGCGAGAAGGAGGGCATCGGCCAGATCGTGTGGTCGCCGGTTGCCCAGGGGGTGCTCACCGGCAAGTACCTCCCCGGCCAGCAGCCCCCGGCGGGCTCGCGCGCAACCGACGAGCGCGGTGGGGCTTTCATCGAGGACCTCCTGACCGACGACCTCCTCGGCCGGGTCCAGCAACTCGTCCCGCTGGCCGCTGAGGCTGGCCTGACCATGGCCCAGCTCGCGGTCGCCTGGGTGCTGCAGCACCCGTTCGTCTCCGCGGCCATCGTCGGTGCCAGCCGGCCCGAGCAGGTGCGCGAGAACGTGCGCGCCTCAGGCGTGCGGCTGGAGGACTCGCTGATGCGCCGCATCGACGAGGCCCTGGGCCCCGTGGTCGTGCGCGACCCGGCCCAGACCCGCAGCCCGCAGCGGACCTGACCTCACGCGGGGTGGATACTCATTGGGCCGTACTCAGTGCGGCTCTCCTCCAAAAGTGTCACCTGGTCGACACCCGCGCTCAGCAGGGCCCGCCAGTTCTCACCTAGCCAGCTCTCGGCATCACTCTGGCTGGTGAAACCCTCCTCTTGCAGGCTCCCGGCGTCCGCGGGCGCCCCGTCCGACTTCTCCAAGCGCCATGTCCAGGCCATTTCCCGTTCTCCCGGTTCCCCATTGGCCGCCCCGGAACTCATCAGCCGCTCCTGACACTAGCCCACCGGACGGGGGCCTGGCAGAGGCCAGAATGTCCCGCGAACTCAGATTCACGCTGGAACGCCGCGAGTCAGCGGCTGCAAACTGTTAGGTTTTGTAACCGCTGGACCTGCGCTTGGCTCTTGCTCCCCGCGTCGCCGACCCAGTCCCAGTATCCGGTCCCAATCCCGTGAGCAAGGTGGTGACGACATGACACGGATTGTCGTCGTGGGAGACCTGATGACTGACACGGTCGCCCGCGCGGCCCTCCCCCTCGCCAAGGGGAGCGACACCCCGGCTACCGTGAGTTCACACGGCGGTGGCTCGGGCGCGAACATCGCTGCCTGGGCGGCCGTAGACGGGGCTGAGGTGGCGTTCGTAGGCAGACGTGGCGCAGACATCGCAGGTCGCAACCGCGACATGGAACTGATGGGCTATGGCGTTGACGCCCGGCTGGTGATGGACCCTGAACGGCCCACCGGCTCGTGTGTGGTGATGATCACACACAAGGGTGACCACACGATGATGTCCGACCCCGGCGCCAACGCCGCCTTCTCCCCGGACGACCTGCCCAAGGACCTGTTCACACCTGGCAGCCACCTGCACGTCTCCGGCTACACCCTGCTCAATGAGGGCTCACGGTCGGCCGGGATCGCTGCGATGGACCAGGCCGGGCGTGCTGGCATGAGCATCTCGGTGGACGGCGCGTCGGCGGCCCCGCTGGAGCGGCTGGGCGCCGAGCCGTTCCTGGACCTGACCAATGGCACGTCGCTGCTGTTCGTCAACATCGACCAGGCGAAAGCGCTCACCGGCCGGGAGGACCCACTGCAGGCGGTCCGGGTGCTGACGGCCTGGTACCCGCAGGTGGCGATGAAGCTTGGCCCGGACGGCGCACTGTTCGCCAACGGCCGCCCAGACCCGATCCACGCGCCCGCCCAGAGCATAGAGAAGTTCGTGGACGGCACCGGCAGCGGCGACGCCTTCTGCGCCGGGTTCCTGATGGCCTGGCTGGACAAGAAGCCGCCGCATGAGGCCGTGGTGAACGGCTGCAGGCTCGCCGCGCGCGCCCGCGCCGTGGTGGGCGCCCGGCCGCCGCTGTAGGGCGGCGAGTGGCCAGCGTTGACCCAGCGAGCACGGGCCCAGCACCCGCGCCCTCAGCGGGCTACCTGAGTTCCCTGTTCTCGCTGCGTGGGCGGGCGGCACTGGTTACGGGCGGGAGTTCGGGCATCGGCCGGGCCATGGCGGGCGCGCTCGCACGCGCTGGCGCACGGGTTGTGGTGCTGGCCCGCCAAGCTGCCGCACTGCAGGAGACTGTGGACCAGTTGCGAGACGCGGGCTGCCAGGCAGCCTGGGTCAGCGCGGACCTGGCCGACGCCACGGCCACGGCACGCGGGGCCGAGGCAGCCAGTGAACCGTTCGGCGAACCGGACATCCTGGTCAACTCAGCCGCGGTCAACCTCCGCCCGCCCCTGGCGCAACTGACGCCCGCCCAGTGGGACCACCAGATGTCGGTGAACCTGCGCGCCCCGTTCCTGCTCGGCCAGCGGTTTGGGCCAGCCATGGCCGCCCGGGGCTGGGGCCGGATCATCAACGTCGCCTCCCAGCAGGCGTTCCGTGCGTTCGCCAACAGTGGTGGTTACGGCGCCGCCAAGGCCGGGCTGGCTGGCCTGACCCGCTCCCAGGCCGAAGCGTGGTCAGCCAGTGGCGTGTGCTGCAACGCGGTCGTCCCTGGCTTCGTGGTGACCCCCCTCACCGCGGAGGTGGCGGCCGATCCGGCCCGCTGCGCAGCACTGGCGGCCCGGACCATGGCTGGCCGCAACGGAGAGCCCGCCGACTTCGAAGGCGCCGCCGTGTTTCTGGCCAGCGACGCCAGCCGCTACGTCACGGGCACGATGCTCTTCGTCGACGGCGGCTTCTCAGCAACGTGACCGTCGCTCGCCATCCATGATCATGAAGAGTCTCTCAGCCGCCATGGCTGAAAAGCCTTCATGATCATGGAAGTGAGATGCTTGGGTCATGACTGCTTCTGCTCGGCTGCGGTGCGGGATCGTGTTGCGCGTCCAAGAGGACACCTGCGAGGTTCTGGCGGACGGGCAGTCCCGCCCGGCCGGGTACGCGAGGGGGTTCCCGTCGCCACGGACGGAAAGGGTGTCGCCGGGGAACCTGGTAGCCGTCGCTGCTGCGCCGGACGGCACCGACGTGGTGGTCTGGCGGTGGTATGACGCCGTCATCCTCGGCGAGGATGACGGCGTGGTCTGGCTGTGGGAGCCCGCGCACGGCGAAGTCGCCGCGCAGCCCCGCTACGCGCAGCCGCGGCAGTCGGGAACCCGGGCCTACCTGTCCGCTGGCCTGCCCGGCGCACAGTGGTGGGTCGCTGGCCCTGCGGCCTCCCGGGCGCAGGACGCCCACGTCGAACTGGACGAGGTCGAGCGCTTCTACTCCGAGCGCGATCTCTGGGACACCCTGGCCTGAGTCTTGTAAGCGCGGGTGATGGTCTCGGTGACCCCGCCGTGTGCCGCGTCAGCGGCGGACACCCGAAGCGTCACGTAGCTGCCGGCCCGGGCGGTGTAGACGGCGCGGTAACGGCCAGGGCCGAGGCGGGTCACTGCCGCGTGGCGCCATGTCCTGCCGTTGTCGAACGACACTTCCACCGTGGTCCGGGTGACCGGTGCGCCCCGGGCGAGCTGCACATGCCCGACGGTGACCCCCAGAACCTGTGCGCCCGGCGGCGCCGACTCGTCCAGTGCCAGCCTGGCGACGTGGTAGTCAAGCGTCATCATTGGCTCGACGGTGCAGCGCCGACCGGTACGGACCGGTGAGCATCGCCAGCCAGCAGGCAGCGTGCCGCCCATTGCGGGCGCTGACCGCCACGTCCAGACGGTCTGGGTTCTCGTGGACAGGGGGTAACGCGCCCTGGTCCGGGCACTGTCTACCGTGAACCTGATCAGCGACGGTTCCGGGCCGACCTTGACATGCCAGAAGTGGTAAAGACCCCAGAACCTGCCGCAACAGCGAATCCCCCTGGTAGAGACCCACCTGCCGCTGGCGACCTGCTTGCCGTTCTCGTCGATCTGGTAGTTGCTGGTGACCGGGAACGGGTCGTAGTCGAGAAAGCCTGACCCGTGGTGCCCGTTGCTGTCGCTGAACGGGGTGACATCCAGCCGCAGGATGTCTCCGGCCCGGGATGCCGAGGGCACTCCGCCGCCGGTGTCCACCCCGGGATGCAGCGGGTAGGTGTCCCAGTTCTCAGCCACTGCCTGCCCCGCGTGGTACACCGCTGGGTTGGCCCACTGGCCTCCTGCCGGCAGGCGCATACCCGCGAACGTGCTTGTGTACTGGGCCATATCGCGCCACCAGGTGACCGCCGGGTTTGCGGTCAGGTATTCGGTCTGGACCCTGGGCAGCTCCACCACGTAGGCGGTGAGGGGGTTGAACAGCAGGTCGTTGGCCTGGGGGCTGAACAGCCCCATAGTCCCCACCTCGCCGCGGGAGGTCACATCGGAGTAGTAGCGGACGTGGATGGTGGCCAGGCCATGCGGGTTCGCCACATGGTGCTGCAGGGGGACGGTCCCGGTGGCGCCGTAGGCCAGGTCGTATTCATACGGTGCCGCGGCCGCGGGTGGGGAGGCACGCCACTCGCTGGTGTAGTCCTGGAGCCGCCCGGTGGTGGGCCGCTTCGCCATCGGGCTCACGTAGAGGGGGAAGGTCCCGTTCTCTACCCATTGGAGGTATGCGGGCTGACCCGCCGATGGCAGAAGGCGCAACTCGAATGAGATGCCCTTGTCCACTGACGGCCGCGGCGTCGAGACCGCGACCTGGCTCCCCGCTGCCCGCTCGGCCATCCGCACGGACCTGTTCGCCGAAACGGTGAACTGGGGAAGCACCACCACGCGTTCGGCGACGGGCCTGCCATGTTGGGAAACGTCGATGAAGTCGCCGAGCGCCCAGTAGTGCCCGGCCGGCACGCTGAACTTGGCAGTCCCCCGATAGAAGCGGCTCTCATCGCTGAACCTGGTCGGGTTGTCGGCGTTGATGACGAACACCGCGTCGCCCATGTCAGGCCGGCCTGCGAGGTTTGTACCGGTGACCGTCAGCGTGTGCATCGGGAACTCATGCCGGGACAGACGCGTGATCCAGGCCGCCCGTGCCGGGGTCGTTCCTGCCAGCGAGACCGTCACGCCACCGCCGAACAGGCCGTCCTGCCCGTAGCTGCCCCTGGCATGGTCGGTCAGGAACTGGCGCACCAGGGCCGCCCCGAACTGCCGCGCGGAGCCGGCTGTCAGGTATCCCTGCGCGGCCCGGCCAGCCGTATGGGTGATCACCACGCCAGGCAGCCGCTGCCGGTGGCCCTCGTCACTGATCTGGACCGGCAGCCTGCCACCAGCCGCCCGCTCAGCAAGCAGCCGCACACCGAACAAGCTGAGGTCCAGCCCGCGGCCCACGTACGGCAGTGCGGCGGCCGGGATCGCGTAGGTTCTCCCGGCCAGGCCCAGGTTAACCACCGACCCGGCCAGGCCGCTGCCCGCTGGCGCGATGGCACCCTGCCCGCCAGCGGGGACTGATACCGAGTCACCGTTGATGAGCAGCACCGTCCGGGGCACGGTAGACGCCCCGGAAACGGCCCCGACCATCGTGACTGGTCTGGCAACAGCCCTCGCCGCTGTCGCTGCGGCGGCGGGCACAGCGGCCACGGCGGCAGGCAGCATGGCCGCCGCCCCAGCCAGCGTGAACAGACGGTGAGATATGGACATCGGGTCAGCCCTGCGCGCTGCCGGGGCCAGACCGGGCGGCCGGCAGGTGCGGTGAGTCGTTGGTCCAGCCCACACGTGTGTAGGCGTCATACTGGGCGACCTGGCCCTGATAGCGAGGGCCGTACTGCACGTACCGGGAGCCGTCGCGCGCCAAGCGCGCACATTCCGCGGCCGATGGCATGGCCTTGAGCACCCGTGCCCGTTGCGCCTTGGAGAGCCCCTTGAGCGACAGCTGGTGCACATCCCGGCAGCTGCTGGCCCACTGTTCCACCCGTGTCCGGCCTGGCGTGGCCACCACCAGCTCATCGGCCAGCAACTCCCCCGTCGCCGGGGAGACCACGATCACCTCGTTCTCACCGCCGCCCTGCGGTATTTCCACGCCGTACCCGGGCCGGCCGAGCGGGTCGGTCATCCGGCCGACCGTCTGCACCCCCGGCAGGGCCGCGAGCACCTTGTAGACGCTGGCGTGCACCTGCGACGTCACCGGCTCGGTGAGGAACCACACACCGCTGCCGAACACTTCCGCTGCCAGAGTGGACGTCATCCTGCGCGACGAACCTCCGGCCACGTCCCGCACCAGAAACGCCCGCAACCGCGCCACGCTCGAGGGCAGGGCCTGCAGCCGGGCGAAGGTCGCCCGCTGGTTGCCGGCCAGGAACCCGAGCGCCTCATCGCGCGGCTGCCAGAAGGCCTGCTCCGGCGACCCGGACATGGTGAACCTCTGCGCGGCCAAGCCGTGTTGCAGCCCGCCGAAAACCCACGACGCCGGGGATCCCACTGCCCGCCAGGCTGCCACATCTGCCGATGTGGCCGGCCTCGCCCCGCCGTCCTTGACGATGTACCAGTAGCGCTGGCGGGCCGACCGCGGATACCAGGACTGCGTGCTGGAGCGTTCGGCGATGTCGTACGGATGGGCAGCGGTGCCCGCTGGCTGCAACCGCATCCGCTGATCTCCCATCACCCAGTACCTGCCGGCGGCGGGAACCTTCGCGGCACTGACCGCCGCGGAGAGCAGAATGTCCCGGGCCGACAGGACATGCCCCGGACCCCCGGCCACTGGTGAGCGGTGCGGTAGAGCCGGGGACACCGGCCCGGTCACCGCCAGGACAGCGGCGACGGCTGCCCCGGCCGCAGTGACCGGTACGGCGGCGATGCCTGCCCACATGGTCACCGACCGCCGAGCCTGCCGGCGGCGCAGTACGGCGAGCAGGTCAGGGCTCGGCTGGACCATGGCGGTTTCTTCGCGCAGCCGGGTGCGGAGCCGGTCGGCGAGTTGGTCTTCAGTGAGCATGGAACACCTCCGATGCTTGGCGGCCACCGGCCGCGGGAGTGTCGTCGAGGATCACGCGAAGGCTGGCCAGGGCACGGGCGGTGTAGGACTTCACCGTCCCGTCAGAAATCCCGAGCAGGTCAGCGGTCTCCGCCACCGAGAGATCCTCAAGAAAACGCAGCACCACGACGTGCCGCTGCCTCGAGGGAAGGGCCATCAGCGCCTGGATGAGCGATTGCTGCTGGCCGACCTGTTCGGCCAGCCCGTCCACTACGCCGGGAAGCCAGGCGGTTTCCGCCAGAACACTCTCCCTGGGGCGCCGCCGCAGCCAGCGCACCCGGTCCCGGCACAAATTCACCAGCACCTGCCGCACGTAGGCCTCGGGTGCGTCCCGGGCTGCCGCCCAGCGCCGCGCAGTGCGTACCAGCGCGGTCTGCAACATGTCCTCGGCGTGGCCATGGTCACCGACCAGGGCATAGGCGGTCCGCAGCAACGCTGCCGACCGCGCCCGCACGAAATCCTCGAATTCCCGGCCCGTCCTCATGCCCTACCAGAACTCCATCCGCACCGCGCCGGTTGCCACCGCAGGGCGAGGCCGCCTGTCCTTGGGTAAAAAAGCCTGTCCACGCGGGAGAATGTGGGCATGGCCAGACGTACCACCGACAACCCGCCACCGGCTGACTTCGACGAGAACATCGTCGACATCGACGTCGCCGAGGAGATGCGGGGCAGCTACCTCGAATACGCCTACTCCGTCATCTACCAGCGTGCGCTGCCGGACGCCAGGGACGGCCTCAAGCCGGTCCAGCGGCGGATCCTGTACCAGATGAACCGGATGGGCCTGCGGCCCGACCGCGGCCACGTCAAGTGCGCGCGCGTCGTCGGCGAGGTGATGGGGCGGCTGCACCCCCATGGAGACGGCGCGATCTACGACGCGCTGGTACGGATGGCCCAGGACTGGGTCATGCGGCTGCCGCTGGTGGACGGGCACGGCAACTTCGGCTCGCTGGACGACGCGCCCGCCGCCTACCGCTACACCGAGGCACGCCTGGCCGCGGCCGCCATGGAGATGGTCGCCTCGATCGACGAGGACACGGTCGACTTCCAGCCCAACTACGACGGCCAGGAGGTCCAGCCGGAGGTGCTGCCGTCCGGGCTGCCCAACCTGCTGGTCAACGGCGCCTCCGGGATCGCGGTCGGCATGGCCACCAACATGGCCCCGCACAACCTCGGCGAGGTCGTCGCCGCCGCCCGGCACCTGATCGCCAACCCCGACGCCACGCTCGAGGAGCTGATGCGGTTCGTGCCTGGCCCGGACCTGCCCACCGGCGGCAAGATCGTGGGCCTGGACGGGATCCGGGAGGCCTACGAGACCGGCCGGGGCACCTTCCGGACCCGTGCGACCGCGCGGATCGACAAGGTCACGCCGCGGCGTACCGGGATCGTCGTCACCGAGCTCCCGTACAACGTCGGCCCGGAGAAGGTGATCACCCGGATCAAGGACCTGGTCGGTGCGAAGAAACTCGCCGGGATCTCCGACGTCAAGGACCTGACCGACCGTGATCAGGGCCTGCACCTGGTGATCGAGCTGCGTTCGGGCTTCCACCCCGAGGCGGTGCTGGAGGAGCTGTACCGGCTCACGCCGATGGAGGACAGCTTCGGCATCAACAATGTGGCGCTCGTGGACGGGCAGCCCAAGCTGCTGGGACTGCGGGAGCTGCTGCAGATCTACGTGGACCACCGGATCGAGGTCGTCCGCAGGCGCAGCGAGTTCCGCCGCCGCAAGCGTTCCGAGCGGCTCCACCTGGTGGACGGCCTGGTCATCGCCTTGCTCAACATCGACGAGGTGATCCAGGTGATCCGCACCAGCGACGATGCGGCTGCCGCCAAGGAACGCCTGATGAGCGTGTTCGACCTGTCGGAGACCCAGGCGGCCTACATCCTCGACACGCCGCTGCGGCGGCTGACCCGCTATGACCGGCTGGAGCTGGAGGCCGAGCGCCAGACACTGCAGACCGAGATCGCCGAGCTGACCGCGATCCTGGAGTCCGAGGCCAGGCTGCGCGAGGTCGTGTCAGGTGAGATGGCCGCTGTGGCGGAGCGTTTCGCGAACCCGCGGCGCACGGTCCTGCTGGAGGGCAGCGGTGCCGTCCGCCAGGCCGCTGTCCCGCTGGAGGTGGCCGACGACCCGTGCGTGGTGCTCATGTCCTCCACCGGGCTGCTCGCACGCGTGCATGCCGAGGAGCACGCCACGCAGGGGCCTGTCGCGGGCAGTGCGCAACGGGCCGCCCACGACGTCATCGTGGCGGCCGTGACCACCACCGCGCGCGGCAGCATCGCCGTGGTGACCTCACAGGGCCGGCTGGTGCGGATGGGGGTGCTCGACATCCCCGCGATCCCGCCGAGCGCGCACTCGCCCAGCCTGGCGGGGGGCGCCCCGCTCGGTGAGTTCGTGGCGCTCGGGCCGGGTGAACGGGTGGCTGGGCTGGTGGCCGCTGACGCGTCCGGCGCGGGACTGGCCCTGGGCACCGCGAGTGGAGTGGTCAAGCGTGTCGCACCCGACTACCCGAGCAGTGCGGACGACTTCGAGGTCATCGCACTGAAGCCGGACGACCACGTGGTCGGTGCGGTCCAGCTCGCCAGCGACGAGGCGGACCTTGTCTTCATCACCAGTGATGCCCAGTTGCTGCGGTTCGCTGCCAGTGGGGTGCGGCCACAGGGGCGGGCCGCGGCCGGGATGGCCGGGATCCGGCTGGCTGCCCGGGCTCAGGTGGTGTGGTTCGGCGCGGTCGAGCCGGAGGCGGACGCGGTCGTCGTGACCGTCGCGGGCAGCACGGGGGCTCTGCCGGGCAGTGGGGCGGAGACCGCGAAGGTCACGCCGTACCCGGAGTACCCGCCCAAGGGGCGGGCCACTGGCGGGGTCCGGTGCCACCGGTTCCTCAAGGGCGAGGACGCACTTGTCCTGGCCTGGGCGGGGCAAGCGCCTGCCCGGGGTGCCACAGCGGCGGGGGTGGCCGTGGACCTGCCCGCGGCAGACGGCCGCCGTGACGGGTCGGGGAGCCGGATCAGGCACCCTCTGGCGTCCCTGGGCGGGGCCGCTCCCGGGTTGTGACGGCCAGTGACCGGTATGCGGTGGTCAGACGTCGATGCGGGAGGCGTCGAGCTCGCTGGCGCCGCTCACGATCAGGTCGCGGCGTGGTCCCACCTCTGTGCCCATGAGGAGGTCGAACATGGCGCTCGCGGCGGCTGCGTCCTCGATGCGGACCCGGCGCAGCGTGCGGTGGCGTGGGTCCATGGTCGTCTCGGCCAACTGGTCGGCGTCCATTTCCCCCAGGCCCTTGTACCGCTGCACCGGCTCCTTCCAGCGCTGGCCCCGCCGCTCCAGCTCCAGCAGCGAGCGGGTCAGCTCGGAGTCGGAGTAGGTGTAGGTGTACTTCTTCTGGTTCTTCCTCGGGTTGGACAGTTCGATCCGGTGCAGCGGCGGCACGGCCGCGAACACCCGGCCCGCAGCGAGCATGGGCCCCATATACCGGTGGAAAAGCGTGAGCAGCAGGCAGCGGATGTGCGCGCCGTCGACATCGGCGTCAGTCATGAGAATAATCCGCTGGTAGCGGGCTGAGTCGAGGTCGAAGGACGCGCCGGAGCCGGCGCCGATCACCTGGATGATCGCGGCGCACTCGGCGTTCTTGAGCATGTCCGACAGGGACGCCCGCTGCACGTTGAGGATCTTGCCGCGGATCGGGAGCAGGGCCTGGAACTCCGAGTCCCGGGCTCGGCGGGCGGTCCCGAGCGCGGAGTCACCCTCGACGATGAACAGCTCACTGCGGTCGTCGGCGGTGCGGCAGTCCACCAGTTTGGCGGGCAGGGCCGAGGCGGCCAGCGCCGACTTGCGGCGCTGGTTCTCCCGGTGCTCGCGGGCGGCGATCCTGGCCTTGGCGGCTGCCGCCACCTTCTCCAGGACTGCCCGGGCCTGCTGCTTGCCCTTGCCCCGGGAGTTGAAGAACGACCCGAGTTCGGCGGCGACCACCTGCTGGACGATCCGGGAGGCCGCGGGAGTGCCGAGCACCTCCTTGGTCTGGCCCTCGAACTGTGGCTCAGGCACCCGGACGGAGATGACCGCGGTGAGGCCCTCGGCCACGTCCTCTTTGGTGGCGGGCTCGTCGCCGTTCTTGAGCAGCCGGACGGCACGCAGCTGCTCGTTGAGCACCCGCACCATGGCACGCTCGAAGCCGGTGACGTGGGTGCCCCCCTTGGGCGTGGCGATCACATTGACGAAAGAGCGCGTCACCGTGTCGTAGCCAGCGGTCCAGCGCAGTGCCACGTCCACGCCCAGTTCGCGCTCCACCTCGGCGGGGGTCATGTGGCCCTGGTCGTCGAGGACCGGGATGGTCTCGGTGAAGCTCCCAGAGCCCACGAGCCTGACCACGTCGGTGACGGGCTCACCAGTCGCCAGGTCAGCACAGAACTCGCTGATCCCGCCCTCGAACCGGAACGACTCCTGCGACCCGTCACGCTCGTCGCGGATGCGGATCTCCAGCCCGGGCACGAGGTAGGCCGTCTGCTGGGCACGCTGGTGCAGTGCCTCCAGGCTCCACTCGGTGTCATGGACGAACACCTGCGGGTCCGGCCAGAACCTGACCCTGGTCCCGGTGGTCTTCCTCGCGACTTTGCGGACCTGCCGCAGCCCGGACTTGCGGGTGAACGAGGCTTTCGGACCGGGGCCGGCGAACTCCCCTGGCACACCGCGGCGGAACGAGGCGGCCCATTCGTAGCCGTCCTTGTCGACCTCGACGTCCAGCCGGGCCGCCAAGGCGTTGACCACGGAGGCACCGACGCCGTGCAGCCCGCCTGAGGCGGTGTAGGAGCCGCCGCCGAACTTGCCCCCGGCGTGCAGCCGGGTCATGACCAGTTCCACGCCGGACAGGCCGGTCTTGGGCTCGACGTCGACCGGGATGCCGCGGCCGTTGTCGCGGACCTCAGCGGACCCGTCGGCGCGCAGGATCAGTTCGACGGTGGTGCAGGCCCCGGCCAGCGCCTCGTCCACGGCATTGTCGATGATCTCCCACAGGCAGTGCATGAGCCCGCGGCTGTCCGTGGACCCGATATACATGCCCGGCCGCTTGCGGACGGCTTCCAGGCCCTCCAGAACGGTGAGATGGCGGGCGGTGTAGCTGTCGGCGGCGAGGCCGCCAGCCCTGGCCGGCCGGGCGGCTACGTCGGCTGTCACGCGTGGTCTCCTCACATGGGGCAGGCCACTCCCATTGCCCTGCCTGACGGCAGACTAGCCGCCGCATCGGACACCCGCAGCGTGCCACGCTTTGCCGCAGGACGTCACGGGGCTGGACATAGAGGTGGATCCCGGGTAATTGGGGTAATCATCATCAGACGTTCAACTGAGGTCGTATCATCCGTTCGCCCTTGGCGTAGCAGGGGCCGGCGTGGGAACGTTGGGGTCCAGCGCAGTGTTGGATGGGAGTGCAAGGGAAGTGGGTAGGCCAGACGCACTCAGCGGACGGCCCGACGCGAGGAGGCGAACATGACCGGGACGGTAGCCCCTAGCAAGCCTCTCACCGCCATGGACTCGTGCGACCGTTGTGGCGCGCAGGCCTATGTCCGGGTCATCCTGCCCGGCGCGGGGACGCTCTTCTTCTGTGCCCACCACAGCCGTCAGCACGCTGACGCGCTCGCCAAGGTCGCCGTCGAGATCCAGGACGAGACCGGGCGCCTCACCGCTGGGCCCGAGGGCCCAGCCCAGTCGAGGTAACCCCCGGCCTCAGTCCAGGTAGTCGCGGAGCACCTGCGAGCGCGACGGGTGCCGCAGCTTCGACATGGTCTTGGACTCGATCTGGCGGATCCGCTCGCGGGTGACGCCGTAGACCTTGCCGATCTCGTCCAGGGTCTTGGGCTGGCCGTCGGTCAGCCCGAACCGCATCGAGACCACGCCTGCCTCGCGCTCGGAGAGGGTGTCGAGCACTGAGTGGAGCTGCTCCTGCAGGAGGGTGAAGCTCACCGCCTCACCCGGCTGGATCGCCTCGGAGTCCTCGATCAGGTCGCCGAACTCGCTGTCACCGTCCTCACCGAGGGGGGTGTGCAGCGAGATCGGCTCGCGGCCGTACTTCTGGACCTCGATGACCTTCTCCGGGGTCATGTCCAGCTCGGCGGCGAGTTCCTCTGGCGTGGGCTCCCGGCCGAGGTCCTGGAGCATCTGCCGCTGCACCCGGGCGAGCTTGTTGATGACCTCGACCATGTGGACCGGGATGCGGATCGTCCGTGCCTGGTCGGCCATGGCGCGGGTGATGGCCTGCCGGATCCACCAGGTCGCGTAGGTGGAGAACTTGTAGCCCTTGGTGTAGTCGAACTTCTCCACCGCGCGGATCAGCCCGAGGTTGCCTTCCTGGATCAGGTCCAGGAACAGCATGCCTCGGCCGGTGTAGCGCTTGGCCAGCGAGACCACCAGCCGCAGGTTGGCCTCGAGCAGGTGGTTCTTGGCCCGGCGGCCATCCTCGGCGATCCAGTCCATGTCGGCGCGCTGGGCCGGGGGGAGGTTCCGGCCGCCCTGGGCCAGCTTCTCCTCGGCGAACAGCCCCGCCTCGATGCGCTTGGCGAGCTCCACCTCCTGCTCGGCATTGAGCAGGGGCACCTTGCCGATCTGCTTCAGGTAGTCCTTGACCGGGTCCGCTGTGGCACCGGCTGAGGCCACCTGGGCCGCGGGCAGGTCGTCGTCATCGTCCCCGAAGACAAACGCATCGTCGTCGGTCTCCTCGCCCGGCCGGGCCTCACCCGGGGCACCCGGGCCCGCGGCAGCCGCCTGAGCGGAGCCCGCGGCCACGGCACCGGGCTGGTCCGGGCCAGCATCGGGACCGGCCTCGTCGTCGATCTCTTCAGCGAGCTGGTCTTCGAGAGCGTCCGGGTCGAGGTCGTCACCCGCGTCGTCGAGCCCAGCCTCCAGGCTCTCGACGTCGAGGTCGTCGACGGAGAAGTCCTCGATGTCCACGGCGTCGAGGTCGTCGGAGGCCTCGTCCATGTCCGGGTCCTCCATACCGGGGGACCCGCCCGCGCCGGGGAGGTCGTCCTCGTCTGACCCGGCTGGGGTGCCCCCAGCCGCGGCGCCCTCGGCCGCACCAGGGTGCCCCTTGGCGCGGGCTGGCGCCTTGACCGGCAGGCGCTCAACCGACGGCGTGGCCGCCGTCCCATTGGCGCGGCTCGCTGCGCGCCGGCGCGGCTGCGCCTGCTCCTGACGCCCGGCGGACACTGTTTCCTCGGATGATGCCTCGGCGGGCTCAGCCGCCGGGTCAGTGGTCCGGGGCGTCTTGGCGGCCCCTGACCGCTTTGTCCCCCGCGACCCGCTATGTGCCGGGGAGTCTTGGACCGCCGCCACGCGCCCCTGGCCCTGCTGGCGGGGCTGCTTCCGAGCCGCGGAGCCTGCCGCACTCGCCACGGAGGTCACCCCTTCCTTCGCTGGACGGCCGCCTGCCTAGCGGCGGAGTGCACATGACTGCCCGAGATGGCAGACGACACAGACACCTCTCCTGCGCTCGTTTCAGGAAACGGGCTCTCCTGCCCGCACCCCAGCGGCTGAGACTACCCATGCCTCACGGCATGTATGTCACACCAGTGCCCCACCCGCCCACCTCACGTCAACCACCTTAGGCGGAGTCCTGGGGTAACTCGTACCACCTGCCGCCCTCCGTGCCAGCAAGTGGGTCATGACCGGCCGCTCCTCCCCCGCGGTTCGCCCGGCTCGTTTGCCTGCGCTCCTCCGTCGCGGCGCGGCACGTGCAGCACCAGCACGGTCACGTCGTCATCTTGTTCATAACCGGTCAGCATCCGGTCGACTAGGTATTCGAGCAACCTCGCGGGGTCTCCCGCGACTTCGCAGCCGGCCTGACCGGCCACGGCCACCAGCTCGTCGAGACCCGCGTCCAGGCCACGGCGGCGGTTCTCGACCAGCCCGTCGGAATAGAGCACGGCCGTGTGCCCTGGCGGGAGGCGGAACACGTACTGCTGACGTGGGCTCGCCCAGCCCAGCGGCGTGCCGGCCTCCGCCATGTCGAGGTGCGGTGGGGCGTCCCGCGACATCAGCAACGGCGGCGGGTGGCCAGCGTTGCCCGCGAGGCCCTCCCCGGACACCGGGTCGAGCACCAGGTAGGCGACGGTCGTCACCTGCTCCTCGGTCTCGGTGGCGGTGAACAGCCGGTCCAGCCCGGCCAGGACAGCGGCTGGCCTGGGGTCCGTCAGCGCGAGGGCGCGCAGGGCATTACGTACCCGTCCCATCCCGGCCGCGGCGGACAGGCCCTTGCCCATGACGTCGCCGGCCGCGACCGCGAGACGGCCGTCAGGGAGCCGGAAGGCGTCGTACCAGTCCCCGCCGATCTCCATGTTCCGGGTGACCGGCAGGTACCTCGCGTCCAGGATGATCCCTGGGACGCTGGGCAGGCGGTCCGGCAGCAGGCTGCGCTGCAGCGTCTCTGCTGTGGTGTGCTCGCGCTCGAACATGGACGCACGCTCGACCGCCAGCGCGCACTGGCCCGCCAGGGCTTCGAGGAAGACACGCTCCTCGTCAGTGATCTTCCTGGGGCGGGCGAAGGAGAACCGCAGTGCACCGATTGCCGACCCCGCCGCCAGCAGCGGCATCCCCACCCAGGCGCGCTCGTCGGTGTGGGTGAGGAACAGGTCGAGGCTGACCTCGTCCTCGAACTGCCTGCGCAGGTCCTCGGGGTTCTCCACCAGCACGGGCCGGCGCGTGTTGATCGCCCGGGTCACGACACTGGGGACGTCGAGGGGGATGTCCCCGCCCGGGAACCCTGGGCTGTCGGGGAGGCCACCCGGGTTCACGGTCCGCACCCGGAGCCGGTCGGGGTCGAGCAGCGTGACCGCCGACCGGTCCGCCCCGATCGCCGAACGGCCGACCTCGGTGATGACCTCGACCACCTGCTCCACTGTCAGCGCTTCGGCCAGCATCGAGGTGGCCTGCTGCAGCCGGGCGGTACGCAGCGCGGCAGCGGAGAGCTGCTCGGTGAGCCGCCCCCGCATCTCCTCGGCCTCACGCTGCGCGGTCACGTCCGTGCTGGCGCCCACCCACTCGATGATCTTCCCTTCGCGCTCGATGGGCACCGCGCGCACGTCATAGTGCCGGTAGGAACCGGACTTGGTCCGGACCCGGTAACGGTTGTCGAACACCTTGCCGCCGCGCACGCATGTCCGCCAGTCCCGCTCGACCCGTTCCCGGTCCTCCGGATGGACCGCCTCGAGCCAGCCGCTGCCGAGGTATTCCTCCAGGCTCTGGCCGGTGATCCAGCGCCACTCCGGGGAGTCTTCGGCGATCTCACCGGTCGGCGTGGTGACCCAGACCACGGCGCCCGCCTGCACCAGGGACCGGTAACGCTCCTCAGACCGGCGGACGGCCTCCTCCGAGTTGCGCCGGTCGGTGACGTCGACGGCGATGAGGGCGACCCCGCTGATGCCCCCGTCCTGGTCGTGTGAGGGGAACCATGAGAACGCCCAGTGCTGCGGATGCCCGGGGGGCACCTGGCCGCCGTCCGGCGTGGCGTCCGGGGCTTCCCTGTCCGCCGTGTACGACCCGTCGGCCGGGAGCCCGACAGGCTGGTCCGGCTCGTACAGCGGCCGGTCGCCAGCGAGCACGCTGCGGATCGCCGCCTCGGCCCGCAGGCCGAGTGGCTCGGGCCACACCTGCGACGGAAGGAGGCCGAGATAGTCCTCGCTACGGTGGCCACACAACCGGGCCAGGCTGCGGTTGACCCGCCGGAACCGCAGGTCCGTGCCAAAGAAGGCGAACCCCATGGGTGCTTCGCGCAGGAGGGTCGCCAGCAACGCGGAGTCCGATACGTCCATGCCGGACATCCGCGGCTGAGGCACGGAAGTGTCA
>DASYYE010000600.1:0-4162 GCA_035946955.1 Streptosporangiaceae bacterium
AGTTCTCTCTGGCCATAGATGCCCAGACCGCGGGCTGTGGCAGCTTCGGGAGCGGCCTGGGATGCCGCCGACGAAATACGGTGCTCCCGCCAACGCCCGTCATGCCATCGAAGGGGTCAGTTCCTCAAGGCGGCGGTTCCGCCTGGGGGATGGCGCCGAGTTCGGCTGTCACGCTGGTGGCCTCGGCGGCACCGATCCGCTGGAAGATGTCCAGCGCCTGCTGCAGGCGGATCCTCGCGTCGGTGGTACGGCCGGCTGCCAGGTCACAGCGGCCCAGGCCGGCCAGCGCATTGGCCTCGTCCCAGGAGCTGGCGATAGTGCGGGCCAGTTCCAGGGCCTGCTGGTGGCACTCCTTGGCCTGCGCGAGTTCACCACTGACCCGGTGCAGAATCCCTGTCTCGTTGAGCACCTCGGCCTCACCACCCCGGTCGCCGAGGTCGCGGTAGATGTCCAGGGCCTGCACCTGAGCCTGGGCCGCGCCGGGGTAATCACCCGTCAGCCGCCACACGACTCCGAGAGCGGTGAGGGCGTTGGCCTGGCCGAGCCGCTCGCCGAGGTCGCGGTAGATGTCCAGGGCCTGCTCCTGAGCCTGGGCCGCGCGCGGGTAGTCACCCGTCAGCCGCCACACGACTCCGCGGCGGTTGAGGGCGCGCGCCTGGCCGAGCCGCTCACCGAGGCCGCGAAAGATGTCCAGGGCCTCCTTCAGGGCCTGGGCCGCGTCCGGGTAGTCACCCGTCAGCCGCCACACGTCCCCGAGGCGGGTGAGGGCGCGCGCCTGGCCGAGCCGGTGCCCCAGGTCGCGGTAGATGTCCAGGGCCTGCTCCAGGGCCTGGGCCGCGTCCGGGTAGTCACCCGTCAATGACCGCACGTCCCCCAACTCAGTGAGGGCGTTGGCCTGGCCGCGCTGGTCGCCGAGGTCGCGGTAGATGCTCAGGGCCTGCTCCAGGGCTCGGGCCGCGCCTGGGTAGTCACCCGTCAGCCGTTGCACGTCCCCGAGGTAGGTGAGGGCGTTGGCCTGGCCGCGCTGGTCGCCGAGGTTCCGTGCGGCCTGGATCGCGGCTGCGTGGCAGGTGATGGCGTCGGCCCAGGGGCCGTCGTGCCGCAAGAGCCCGGCGAGCCCGGCGGTGAGGGCGATCACCCGGGCGTGCTGGTCAGTGCGGGCGGCGTGGTCCAGGCAGGCGAGCAGGCTGGCGCGGTTGGCACGTGCCCACGCCAGCGCCTGCCTGGCATCATCGAGGTCCGGGAATACGGGCAGCGTCGGCGGGGTGGTGGGCGCTGGGCCGGGCCGGGTCTGGCGGGCCAGCAGGGCTTCGGCAAGGGCGGCGGTGTGCTGGTAGTAGTCGAAGAGCCGAGCCATCGCAGCGTCCCGTTCGAAGCGCTGGTCCGTGGCCGCAAGAGCGCGAGCATATTCGCGGACCAGGTCATGGAACCGGTACCAGCCCTGGGTCGGCTCGGTGATCAGGTACTGCTCATACAGAGCATCGAGATGGCGGCGGGTCACGGCCAATCCGGTGCCGTCCAGGGCGGCGGCGGCGTAGGTGTCGGTGTCGGGGCCGGGGTGCAGGCCCAGGCGGCGGAACAGCCTCTGCTGGCCAGGCGTCAGCTCGTGGTAGGACAGGTCGAACGCGGCGGCGACCGACAGGTTCTCGGTGTGCATCAGCGCCAGCCGGTCGCGGGCGGCCGCCAAGTATCCGGCCAGCCCGCGGGCGGTCCAGGTGGGGTGGTGTTGCAACTGGCGGGCCAGCATCCCGACCGCCAGCGGCAGGTGCCCGCACAACCGGGTGATCTCGGCCACTGCCGGGTCGTCTGGGCCCAGCCCGGGCCGGGCCGCTAGCCGGACCAGCAGCTGGGCAGCCTCCCGGGGCGACAGCGTGTCGAGGCTTATCGCCTGGGCGTCTTCAAGCGCGGTCAAGCGCCGACGGCTGGTGACCAGCACCAGGCTCCCGGCGCTGCCCGGCAGCAGCGGCCGCACCTGCTCACTGTCGGCCGCATCATCGAGCAGCAGCAGCAACTGCCTGCCGTCCAGCCAGTCCCGCCACCGCGCCATCCGCGCGTCCAGCCCTGGCGGGATATGGGAGACCGGCACCCCTGCCATCAGCAGCAGGCTGGCCAAAGCGTCAGCTAGGTCCACCGGCCGCTGCCCCGGGGTGTGCCCGTGCAACAGCAAGAAGATCTGCCCATCCGGGAACCGTGGCGCCAGCTGGTGTGCGACGTGCACCGCGAACGCCGTCTTGCCCACCCCCGCCATCCCCCCGATCACATGGATACCCCCCACCCCACCCGTGCGGGCAGCGCCCGCGATCACGCCGGCCAGCTGCCGCAACTCGGGCTCCCGACCGGTGAACGAGGCGATATCCCGAGGCAGGGTCCGGGTCGCTGCCGCCACTCCGCCCGCCCTGGTGCGCGGTGCGGGAAACGCCCCGGCCAGCGCCCGCCCCCGGGCCACCGCCACAAACAACTCCCCATCCGGGCCAGTCAGGCCCAGTGCATTGGCCAGCCGCTCGGCCGTCGCCTTCTGAGCGGTCAGCGCCACCTCCCGCTCCAGGTCACTGACCGTCGTCACACCCAGCCTCGCGCGTTCGGCCAGTTCCTGTTGCGTCAGCCCCGCCTTGGCCCGCAACAGTCGTAACAGCTGGCCGAACGTCACCACCGGCGGATCGGACACAGCCACCCCCTCCCGGCCCACCAGCTCAAACCCGGCCACTGCCGATGACGCCGACCCCAAGTGCACAGGAAGAACCAGTCAAGAGCCTATGGGCGAAACCTCAGCCCCGTCACGCCCCGACCGGCCAGAGCTGCCTCGCTCAGCGCCACACCGGCACGGCCAATCAGAGACCAGAGGTTCCGGATCCGTGGGTCGTTCCGTGGGTCGCCTGCCTGGCTACCGCCCAGGCCGCGGCCGATGCTAAATGAAGTCCCTGCCAGCTCTTCCTGCCATTTGTTCCCGCGGGGGACCAGGATAGGTCGGCCCGGCTTGGGGGGTGACGCACGTTGATGCGTATACGACATGTTCCCGGCTGCCGAAAGATCCCCACCCTTGGGATTGCTGTTGCCCTCACACTTGCACTAGCAGGACCTGTCGCCCTAGAAACGGCCACACCGGCCGCGGCCCAGACAACGGTCTGCGGCGCAATCAACCAGTCGCAGACCTGGGACCCGAATGGCAACCCATTCGTCGTCACGTGCGACACGGCAGTCAGCAGCGGCGTCACCTTGACGATCCTTGCGGGGACCATCGTCAAGTTCGCTGGTGCGGGCACCGGGCTGGTGGTGAATGGTTCACTGCAAGCCCAAGGCACAGGCCAAGCGCCGGTGGTCTTCACCAGCATCAACGACAACAACGTGGGCGGCGGCACGGGCACCGGTACGCCAGCACCCGCTGACTGGAGCGGGGTGCAAGTCAACGGCGGCGGCACGCTCAACCTCACCTACACCACGGTGAGCTACGCGGCCAGCCCGGCCGTCTCCAACAACGGCGGGACCGTCGAGCTGACCAACGCCATGCTGACGGCCAACGGCCCTGACCTGAGTTACACGGGGTGCCCCACCTGTTCGGGCGAGGTCGTGTCCCACAGCGGCGGGGCGACAAGCCTGAACGGGACCACGATCACGGGCTTCGAGCGCGCCGGCTACCCCGGCGGTGCGGCCTACGGTGTTAACGCTACCGGGGGCGGCACACTGTCCATCAGCAACAGTAACTTCGTTGTGGGCAGCGGGCCGAGCGCGCGGTTCGTCTACGGCGCCCTGATCGACGGCAGTAGGGGGGCCGTTGCCACCTCAATCACCGGCAGCACGTTCAGCGGTGGCATCGACGGCGTCTATGCGACCTATCCGGATGCCCTCACCGTCACCGGCAACACTTTTACGACCAGCAACTATCCGATTTTCTTGGCCCACCCCCGGTGGTCTACGGCACCCACGATCAGCGGCAACACGGTACTTGGTCCCGGCCCGGTCGGCATTGGCCTGGACGGTCACGTCTCTGGCAACCTGACGCTGCCGGTCGTCGCGGGCCTGCCCTACGTGGTGGACAACTGCGACGGCTGCGCGTTGACGGTCGACCCGGCAGGCACCCTGACCCTGCCCGCGGGGCTGGTGATGAAGTTCCGGGCACTGGGGGTGGGGCTGGTGGTGGATGGCACGCTGCAAGCGCAGGGCACGG
>DASYYE010000601.1:0-3631 GCA_035946955.1 Streptosporangiaceae bacterium
TGCGGACGCCGCGCCGCGCGTCCCTGCGGCAGGGGTGGGGTTGCGCAGCGGCATGGCCCGCAGGCTCGTGGAGACAGTCACTGTGACCGGGGTGGAGGCGGGTGACTGCGTGCGGTACGGGCCCATCGCCGTGGCTGTCAGCGTGTGGGTTCCGGCCGAGAGCCCCGCCACGGCCAGGCTGAACATGCCGTTGCCCGCGGCGGAGGTGGTGCCGATGAGGGTGTTCCCGTCGAACACCTCGACCTGGGCCTGCGGCTCGGCACCTCCCGTCACGTTGAACGAGCTCGGGACCACCTGCTTGGCCTGAGGGCTCACGATGACCGGGGGATTCGAGCCGAACCTCATGGTCTTCCCGTTCTGGTCGAGGATCCGCACCTCGTAGCCCCCTAGCGTGATCGTGGCCCCGTTCACCGCGACCGCCAGCGAGCTGGGAGTCTTGTTGATGAGCAGCGTGTTCGTCGCCGAGGCGAGGACTTCGACGCCGGGTGAGGACGAGGTGGCCTGGTAGAGCGCCGTTCCGGGCGGGAAATAGTCGTGGAATGCCAGGTAGCTGTAGTAGGTCGGATAAGGCTGCCCGCCGCCCGCCTGCAGCGTGCTCGTAAACAGGTTGTCGTCGATCACGCCATTCGACTGTGGCTCAGGTTCCCAGTTGAGGCTGAGTGCGGCGCCGGTTTCTGCCTCGTGCAGAAGAATGGACGCGTTGCCCGCCCCCTGGAAGAGTAGCCCACCGCCCTGCTGCCCGGCGAAGTGCGGCTCCGAATACCATATCGGCGCGTTCGTGATCGAGCGCACCTGGGTGACCACGTCGCCGAAGGTGTGCGTCAGCGCGAGTTTCTGGGCTTCGGTGTATATCCTCGGGTCGTGGTAGTCCTTGACGTTGCGGTCGAGAGAGACGAAGTCGGCGCCATGGGCCTGCTGCAGGAAGTATTGGAGGACATGAAGGTTCCGTTGGGTGACTGGCGACCAGGTGAACCAGGGCCCGGTGTTGGTCCCCGTCCCCTCGATGACCAGATATGGCCCACCGACCTGGATGCTCGGGTCGACGGCCTTTAACGTGTCGTAGACCGTGTTGTAGAAATCTGTGTAGGAGACGATGTCCCACTGGTTGGCGTCGGGCTGGAAGAAGCCCTTCATCTCATTCCAGACAACGTAGTACTTGACGTACGGATACCGTAGCGCGATTTGGCGCACGAGATCGGCGAAATCCGCGTAATGAGGCGGTGCCGGCGGCAGGCAGCCTATATAGAAGCCGTTACAGTAGTTCGAGGTATCCGTGCCTACGTCAGTCATCCAGTCCGGCGCGCAGCACAGCGTGATGATCGGCGTCGCGCCCATCGACTGGATCATCGCCAGGCGCTGGTCGAGCGAGGTCCAGTTGAAGTTGCCGGGAGAGGGCTCGGGGTTCGTCGAGCCCCAGCCGTAGATGAACACGTTCTGGTAGGTGACCGCCTTGGTCAGTAGCGACCGGGCGCCCGCGACGGCCGTGGCGTTGCCGCCCAGGACGGTCGTGTTCGTGTGCGTGACACCGAGGGAGAGTTGGCTTGTGCCCGCCTGGGTGCTTCGGTCGACCGTGACCGTGACCGTGACCGTGACCGGCGAGCCCTCCGCGCGGGTGGTGGGCCCGTCCAGAATGGCTGCGGCCACGGCGCAGCAGATGAGGACGGTTAAGAGTCGAAGCCCAGCTTGTTTCATCTCGTGCTCCGGTGTCGATCAAGCAAACGAAGGAGCCGCACGGGTGGGCGACTCCACTTCGGCTACCAGTCGTGAGTCTATGCTTGTTATTTACGCCACTCCTGAGAGCCTCTGTAATTGGACGGCCAAAGGAGATGATACAGGGCGTTGTGCATGTCCGCAGATGGACGGGAGGTGGCTAATAGTAGTCAGCGGAGTGCGCATAGCAGAGGATAAACTCGGGTGCTGCGAAACGTTTGTGGAACGGCAGGTACATAGAGGCTCCTGAGGCTGGACCGAGGCGTGGGGCCAGGGGTAGGACAGGTGCGTCCAATGGGCAGTGGTATCGCAGGGCGCTGGGCGTACAGAGGGGCGGGGGAGATGGTCAGTGCGCGTCCATGGAGCCTGTTAGCTGGCTCACCAGGCCCATTAAGTCTGTAATGCGGGCGCACCCGAGCCTGAATGCCCTCACCCGGGACCTCCGGTACCAGCTTGGTGTCTGGGTTACCTGGATTCCGAAACCGAGGGCAGCGAGGGGGCGCGCGTCCCATGCCCACTGACCCGCAGCGGCTACCGTAGGCAGGTGCGGATCGCGACCTGGAATGTGAACTCCGTCAAGCAGCGTGTGCCACGACTGCTCCCGTGGCTGGACCAGCGCCAGCCCGACGTGGTCTGCCTGCAGGAGACCAAACTCGCCGACGACGCGTTCACCGGGCTCCTCGGGGGTGAACTCACCCGTCGCGGGTATGAGGTGGCCCTGCACGGCCAGGCGCAGTGGAACGGGGTGGCCATCCTCTCGCGGGCCGGGCTCGGCGACGTGGTCACCGGGCTGTCCGGGGCGCCGGGCTTCCCTGACCCGGAAGCACGCGCGGTGGCCGCGATCTGCGGTGGTATCCGGGTCCACAGCGTGTACGTGCCGAACGGCCGGGAGCCAGACTCTGACCACTACCACTACAAGCTGGCCTGGCTGGACGCCCTGCAGCAGGTTGTCGCGGCCGGTCCAGAATCCGCGGTGGTGTGCGGGGACATGAACATCGCCCCGGCCGACGCCGATGTGTTCGACCCGGCCGCCTACGTGGGCCAGACCCATGTCACACCGCAGGAGCGGGAGGCCCTGGCCGGGCTGCTGGCACTCGGCCTGCACGACGTCGTGCGGGACCGCTGGCCGTCGCAGCGTGTGTTCACCTACTGGGACTACCGGGCCGGTATGTTCCACCAGGACTTCGGCATGCGCATCGACCTGGTGCTCGCCACCGCCCCGGTCGCGGACCGGGTAAGGGCGGCCTGGGTGGACCGGCAGGCGCGCAAGGGCACGGCACCCAGCGACCACGCCCCAGTGGTCGTTGACCTGGACGAGGCGCCAGACGGGGACATCGGGCCGGTTGTGCCGCCGCCATCCGCGCCAGGCGCCTCGCGCGGTGCGGTCAAACTGCCCCAGTCACGGTGACTACCACTGGAACAGTAACTCTGCCGGCGACTCTGCATACCTTCCGACCAGGCGGAACTCCTGGGCGACCACCAGGGTGTCGTCGTCCAGGGTGAACGCGGCCTCATCCAGCACCTGCCGCATGGCCGCACTGAGCCACACGCGTTCGTGCTCTTCCCGCCATTGCCTCACCGAGGCGCACCCCTCGCTGTGGGCGTGGGCGAGATCGACGTCTTCGAGGCGGACCACCCGCGCGGCCACAGTCTCGATCACCGCGATACACCGTCCCCTGGAGTCCACGACCGCCTCTCGCTGACCTGGGAAGGGGAGTCGCTCACCGCTCCGCTCGTACTCGGCGACCAGTGCGCTGGTGCCGGTCTTGGTACCCGCCAGCACCGCGGCGACGTGCCGGTCACGTGCGGGGCCCGGGAAGGCGAACTCGGCAACCGGCAGGTCGTCATAGGGCATGACCGTGAGGCTACTGTGGAGTTATTAACAAAAACCCTCCAAAATATGTCTGACAGGTTAACCGAT
>DASYYE010000602.1:0-23486 GCA_035946955.1 Streptosporangiaceae bacterium
GCCCGCCCGAGATGCCAAGAAATACGCCATCTTACGGATGGTGGTTCCCGCCGGAACCGGAAGGCTGTACCCGGCCCCAGGGGACGAGGCCGATGAGCCGGGCGGAGCCCGGTACGGGTGGTTTCCTCCAGTGCCGCTCCACGGTGCACGCCGGGCTGGTGGGCGGAATCAGGACGCGAGCGGTTGGTGAGTCTGGCCCTCCGCCTGAGCAGCGATGGGGCTTCATGCATGGGCAGAACCGAGAGAGGGAGTAGCATGCGCACGCCTCGGAGAAGATGGACCGCAGCAGTCATCGTGCTATCCGCCGCCGTCCTGGCATCGGGCGCGACCGCGGCCGCGGCCGCCCCCACGGGGCCGGCCGCCCATGGCAACTTGACCAGCCAGCAGGCCGCGACCCCGGCGGGGGCGGTGGTGGTGACCACGGCGCCCAGCAAGTTCGGGCCGGTCCTGGTCACCGGGTCGGGGATGGCACTGTACGTGTTCACCGGGGACGGGTTCCCGTTCTCGCCAACAGGGCCGCAGCTCGACTGCACCGCCCTGAACAAGGCGCCGTCCGGTACCCCCTGCACCACCGCGTGGCCCCCGCTGCTGGCGACCGGGAATCTGGTGGCCAACGGCGGTGTGCACCAGTCCGGGCTCGGCACCGTGACCCGTAACGGCGTCACGCAGGTGAGCTACTTCGGCAAGCCGCTGTATGAGTTCGCCAAAGACACCGCTCCCGGGCAGGTGAACGGCGAGGATGCCGCCGGGTTCAGCGGCCTGTGGTACCTCGACCACGTCTCCGGCCGGCCAGTGGCGGCCAAGGCGGCGGTGCACACCGAGGTGTCCCCCAACGGCGCCGTGCTGTCCTCGCCCACCGCATCCGGGGCCAGGACCCTCTACCTGCTGAGCTTCGACGGGCCCGGCATGACCACCTGCGCCGGTCCCTGCGCCGCGGTGTGGCCGCCGCTGCTCACCAGCGACCGCGCCCAGGCCGGGCCGGGACTGAGCAGGCACGGCCTCGGCGCGTTCCGCCGCCCGGACGGGACCTGGCAGGTCACCTACCGCAGGCACCCCCTGTACTTCTTCGCCCTCGACCTCGGCGCGGGCGCACCAGCCGGGCTCACCAACGGCCAGGGCTTTATCGACGCCGACTCGGACGGTATCTGGTACACGGTGCTGCCGCAGGGAACTCCGGACACCGGCACCGCGACGACCGGGTCGGAGACCGCAGGCAGGGCGACGATCCTGTCGGTCACCGGCGGCCTCACCAAGACCACCGCGACCCTGTACGCCTACAGCCTGGACACCCCCACGGCGAGCAACTGCTCGACCGCCTGCGCCATCAACTGGCCTCCGGTGCTCACAACCACCGCACCCAAGGCGGCGGGCGGCGCGAGTGCCGCGCTGCTCGGGGTCATCCCCCGCGGAGACGGCACCTTCCAGGTCACCTACAACAGGCACCCACTGTACTTCTTCGCCCACGCCCTGAACCCAGGGACCACCGGGGCAGGGCTAATCGTCAACGGCGGCACGTTCAACACCATAACCACCGCGGGCACCGCCCGCTGACCCGCACCCGCCATCTACCGCGGGCGCCCAGCCAGGGCGCCCGCGGTAGCCGTAACTGGGCACGGGCCCATCACGGGCAGCTGGTATGCGGCACACCAGAATCCGGGGTGCGGTTCAGTTCGAGGTCACGCGGCCCGCCGTCGGCGCCTGTCGTAACGGTCCCAGGCTGCGGAGGGTGGCTGCAGCCTGCTCGCGCATGGCTGGGACGAGCGGCCGGGCCGGCTCGGGCAGGTTGCCGAGCACCACCTCGACCTCCTGGGGTGTACCGGCTTGGTCGAGGAAACCGATCATGAGGTGGGCTCCGGCCTCGTGGCGCAGATGCCCGTCGACTAGGTGGCGGACGGCCACGGCGGTGGCGGCCCGCACCTCACGCCGACCGGACGCGGGGAGCGGCGCCCGCCGCCCAGCGTTCCGGGTCGGCGAAACCGAGGAACTCGCCGACCGCGGCCAGCTGGCGAAAGGGGTCAGCCTGGCTGCGCGAGGTGCCCGGCCTGCGAGGGTCAGTGGACTCAGACGTCCTCGTCGGCGGCGAGCCAGCTCATCAGCGGCCGCAGGCCGGACCCGACCTGCTCGATCTGCTCGGCGTGCAGGGCCTCGCGGCGCTTGAGGAAGTTCGGCTTCCCGGCGTCGAACTCCGCGACCAGCTCACGGGCGAAGGAGCCGTCGCGGATCTCGCCGAGGATGCGGCGCATCTCCTCCCGCGTCCGCTCATCGACCAGCCGCGGGCCGCGAGTGTAGCCGCCGTACTCGGCGGTGTCCGACACGGACCAGTACATCTTCGAGAGCCCGCCCTCGTACATGAGGTCGACGATGAGCTTCATCTCGTGCAGGCACTCGAAGTAGGCGACCTCGGGCTGGTAGCCCGCCTCGACCAGGGTGTCGAACCCAGCCTTGATCAGCTCGGAGACCCCGCCGCACAGCACCGCCTGCTCACCGAACAGGTCAGTCTCCGTCTCCTCAGCGAACGTGGTGGCCAGCGCGCCGGCCCGGGTGCCGCCGATCGCCTTGGCGTAGGCCAGGGTCAGCGGCCAGGCGCCGCCGGTCGCGTCGCGCTCCACCGCCACCAGCACCGGCACGCCGCGGCCCTCGGCGAACTGGCGGCGCACCAGGTGGCCGGGCCCCTTCGGCGCGACCATGCACACGTCCACGCCGCCCGGCGGGGTGATCAGCTGGAAACGGATGTTGAGGCCATGGGCGAAGAACAACGCGTCGCCGTCCACCAGGTTCGGCGCGATCGCCTCCGCGTACAGCGAACGCTGCACGTGGTCGGGCGCCAGCACCATGATCAGGTCGGCTTCCTCGCACGCCTGCCCGGGCGTGGTGACCGCCAGGCCCTCACTCGCCGCCGCCTCCCGGCTGCGCGACCCCTCCGGCAGGCCGACGCGGACGTCAACGCCGGAATCCCGCAGGGACAGCGCGTGGGCATGCCCCTGGCTCCCGTATCCCAGCACCGCCACGTGCCGGCCCTGGATGACACTCAGGTCCGCCCGGTCGTCGTAGTAGATGTCCGCCATCGATCGCCCTTTCAGTTGTGGTGCACGCTTCAGGTGGTTAAATCCGCAGCCCCTCGTCCATGGTGGCCGTGGCGCCATCCGCGCGCGTTTGAGACGGACTTCAACGTCCCGAACGGGTACCCGTCGTGCCCCAACGGGCACCAAGACGAGGAACGGCGCCCACGCCCTGGGTTCAGGAGCCTTGTGAATACCGACATGACGGCTGATCCGCCGATGGCGGCCACCCTGACGAACCCGTATGGCGTTCACAATCAGGAGTGGCACGGGCACGTGTACGTCTGCACCGGCCCGCGCCACCCGTGGGGCCAGATGTGGCCCCGGTTGCGCAGCTACAGCTGACGGCGGCCGCCAGGCTGGCAGCCTCGCAGCGGCACGGACTCCGTCAGACGTCGCACCTCAGGAGACGGCCGCCGTTCCAGGCCACCGCGTCGGCGAACGCCGCGGGCACATCCGCGGACGGGCTTCCGTCCAGGTCGGCGTACGCGCGGTGCAGGTTCAGCACGATCCGTTCCGGGTCGAGCAGGCCGGCGAACTCACCCAGATCCACGCCGTGCGCCGCCTCAAGCGGAGTAAGGCCGGCGTCACGCGCGGACGCCGCCGTATCGAGGACGAAACGGGCGTAGCGGCTCAGCACGTCGAGCACCTCCGGCCCGCAGGGCCGCCCGTGGCCGGGAACCAAGACCGTGACGTCGTACGCGCGGACGCTCTCCAGCGCGGCCAGGTATCCGGTCACCGAGCCCTGCAGCAGCATCGGGGTCCCGCCGTTGAAGACCAGGTCCCCGGTGAACAGGACTCCTGGCCCGGGTACCCACGCGAGTACGTCGGCGTCGGTGTGCGCTGGGCGTCCAACCGCGTCGAGCTGTATTTCACGGTCATCCAGCCACAGGGTCATCGTGTCGGTGAAGGTCAGCTCCGGGGGGCGCAGCCGCAACGGACCCCAGTCCGGCACCGGCTCGAACACCCGCGGTGGCTCCGCCAGCAGCGTGTCACGTTGGATAGCTGTGCGGCAAAGCTCATGACCCACGACGATGGCGCCGTCGAACAGCACATTGCCGTGGGTGTGATCACCATGGAAGTGGGTGTTCACCAAGGTCCGCACCGGGCACCCGGTCCGCTCGGCGATGACGCTCAGTAGCGCCCGGGTGCGCCGGTACGTCGCGCAACTGTCCACCGCGACGACCGACGACGAACCGGCTATGAATCCCGTGGTGTTCACCCACCAGCCGCCATCGTGCTGAACGTATGCGAACACGCCGTCGGCGACCTCCTCCAGCAGGGCCTCCGGCGCGTCAGGCCGCCACTCGGTCACTGATGTACCTCCTCACCAGTGTCGCCACAACCATGTGGGGAGCCGCCGCCAGCCGTGGCGCGCTGCTCATCCCGCTACCGCCTCGGATGCCGGCTTGGCTGCGGGCGCCGGTTTGACGGTGGCCCGCAGCAGGTCGATGACCCATGGTTGCTGGCACCCACCCGCGCCGCCCCTGGGACAGGCTTTCCAGGTACTTAACGGCACCCTTGCTGCACCATCGGGCATCGCTCATGAGCGCGCGAGGCACTTCCCCGAGCCGCATGATCTCCTGGGTGCGTTCCCAGCGTGGAGTTGGTGCGTAGGCCAAGCGGCCGCGGTGCCGCGGCAGGCGAGTGGAAGGCAGCTGTGCGGTGGCGGTGAGAGCAATCCGGGGCGCGGTCCAGGTGGACACCGACGAGCGGTCGGCCGTGCTCGGTGGCACGGCCGACCTGGTCACCGAGGTGATGACACGCAACAGCCTCGTTCCCGACGACGCGATCAGCGTGCTGTTCACCACCACCCCCGACCTCACGGCCGAATTTCCCGCAGTGGCCGCACGCGACCTCGGTTTTCATGACGTGCCACTGCTGTGCGCCTCCGAGATCGCTGTTCCGAGTGCCCTGCCGCGGGTGGTCCGGCTGCTCATGCATATCGAGACCGACCGGCCGCGCTCAGCGCTGCGGCACGTGTACCTGCGCGGGGCTGCCGCCCTGCGCCTGGATATCGCCCCGATGACAGGGCCAGCGCGCGCCGACGAGGGGCGGATCGTCGGCGAGATCCTCCGTGCCGCCCCGCTGGTCTCCAGCATCACCCAGGCGACGGCGATCCGGCCAGATCCCGACCACCATGGCGCGGGTGCGGTGCCCAGACCTTCGGAGAGGAGCCTGAGCACCTCCACCTCCCGGCGGTGGCGCTCGCCGTGATTTGTTCTCAGGCGTCTACGCAGCGGGGCACCCGGGCCGCCTGGCCGTGCAGGGTGCCGCCGGTGTCGACGAGGTTCCACACGGTTACGTCCTCGACCCAGAAACGTCGGCCCGACTTGGCGATCCGCGCGCCCCGGTAACCGCGGGCGAAGCCCACTTCCAGCACGGAGTTCAAGAATTCCTGGCGCTCCTGCTGGTTCGCCACCTCCGCCGACAGCCGGGAGGGCATGCCCACGAATTCATCCCAGCTGTACTCAAAGCACTTCTGGGCGGCCGCGTTGGCGTAAACGAAACACGGGTCTGGGGAGGTGTCCTGCGCGAGCAGGCAGACCGGGCTCTCATATAGCCAGCGGGCGGCATCCGCACCGCCCAGCCCGTCGGGTACCAGTGGCGCTCCCACGATCCGCTGGTAACTCTCGATGAGCAGCTCGCTGAACCACACCTCAGGCGGCGCCATCATCAGAGCGCTCCCGAGCGCAGGGCGTAGGCGACGGCGTGGGTCCGGTTGCGGAGATTCAGGCGCGTCGCGACGCCGTGCACGATGTTCTTGACCGTGCGGACCGAGTAGTTGAGCTTGGCCGCCACTTCTTCGGTGCCGAGACCTTCGGAGAGGAGCCTGAGCACCTCCACCTCCCGGACGGCCAGCCCGGTGACGGTGAGCCCGTTGAGAGCGAGGACGTCGCGCTGGACCGCGCGGACCTGATCGATCAGGCGGCGCAGAATCGTCTCGGGCAACTGTGCCCGGCTGGCACTGGCGGCCTGTATCGCCCGTACGATCTGGCGGTAATCACATTCCCCGCGGTAGAGCAGGCTGACCAGCCCAGCATTGACCGCCCGAAGTATCTGGTGGTCGCTGATGTCATCGGCTATCAGCACGACGCTGAGTTCACCGCTGGCTGACCCACCGCACGCACGCTCCATTGAGCGCAGGACAGCCTCTGTGACCTTCGTCGTGATGATCACCAGGACACTGGCGCGGTGGTGATGCTCCGGGGCCAAAACGGCGATGCCTGGATGCGAGGACAGCCGCGCGGCAGCCCCTTCCTCGGTGACCCGGTCGCCGGCGAGTACCGCGACGGCGACGGTGCTCATCGGCTCCTCGGTCAGCTTCCTGAGGGATCCCGATGATCCGCTGGCAACTCTCGCGTCGCGCACACCGCGACCTCGTGTGATGCGGGGCGGGTGGGGTGGGCTGGCACAACGGCTATCGGCGATGGCTGAATAGTCGGCTTGAATCACGAATAGATCCCCATTCTGATTCCGCACGCGAGCGGACCGCGTCGCACCAGCGGGGCATCTCGAGCGACGCCCTGAAGCCACCCGTGCGGATCTCCGCCGGGTCACCCGGTCCCGCTGCCTCGCGGCCGGAGTACAGCTTTCCGGTTCCGGCGGAGACCGCCATCCGTAAGATGGCTTATTTCTTGGATCCCCGGGCGGCCGCGACGGTGCCAGGAACGGATCCCGGCCCCGCGCGGTGGGGCGTTCGGCTCGAACGCCGAATCGGCCCAAGCCCGTGCCGCTGCCGACCGAGGTCCTCGTTCGGGTGCACGCCGCGGGGATCAACCCGGTCGACTGGAAGACCCGCACTGGCCATGGGATGGCCGGGGTGCTGGGTGAGCCGCCGTTCATCCTGGGCTGGGATGTGTCCGGCGTGGTGGTGAGCACGGGTTTCGGTGTCACCACCCTCAAGCCTGGTGACGAGGTGTACGGGATGCCATGGTTCCCCCGGGCGGCCAGTGGCTACGCCGACTTCGTCACCGCGCCGGCCCGCCAGTTCGCCCGCAAGCCCACCCGTGTCAGCCACGAGCAGGCCGCCGCGGTGCCACTGGCTGCCCTCACCGCCTGGCAGACCCTCACCGACACCGCCCATGTCCAGCCCGGCCAGCGCGTGCTGATCCACGCAGCCGCGGGCGGAGTCGGGCATTTCGCGGTCCAGTTCGCTAAGCATCTCGGCGCCCATGTCATCGGCACCGCCAGCGCGGGCCGCCACGCCTGGCTGGCCGGACTCGGCGCCGACGAGCTCATCGACTACCGCGCCGGCCGGTTCGAGGACGCCGTCAAAGACATCGACGTCGTGCTCGACCTGGCAGGCGACGACCACGATGACACCAGCACCCGTTCACTCAGCGTGCTGCGTCCCGGCGGCCTGCTCATCGCGGTCCCCTCCGGGGTCTCCCCCGAACTGCTCGCCGAAGCCCAGTCCCGGGGGCTGGCCGCCAGCGCCTACCTCGTCGAACCCGATGGCGCCGCCCTGACCCGCATCGCCGGCCTCATCGATACCGGCCAGGTAAGAGTCGAAGTCGAGGACGTATTCGGGCTGGACGAGATAGCTGCGGCCCACACCCGTGGTGAGACCGGCCACGTGCGCGGCAAACTCGTCCTCCGCGTCGCCCCCTGACACCCCGCCACCTGGGCCGGGAATACACCGGCCATCCGGAGATCAGGAGGGTCTCCTCATGCCAGGAGGTGAGATGGGGCAGGGCTTGCGGATGCTGTGCCTGCACGGCTATCACGGCAGCGGCGTGATCCTGCGCCACCAGATGTCGTCACTGGCAGCCGCGCTCGCCGACCGGTTCGCGGAGCCTCTGGTCATCAAGCATGCGGGTGGCCACGTCATCCCGGCAGGCCGCGCCGTCACGGCCCTCATCGCTGAATTCCTGGCGACGTTCCTTCAGGAGTGAGTGCCACCCGGCACCTGCGGCGGGCGGTCAGCCCGTCGGGTCCGGCACGATGCGGATGTACGGCCGCGGCGACTCCCACCCCTGGGGGTAGAGCTCCTTCGCGGCGTCGTCGGACACTGAGCCGGCGATGATCACGTTCTCGCCCGGCCGCCAGTTGACCGGTGTGGACACCTTGTGCTTGGCGGTGAGCTGGAGCGAGTCGATGACCCGCAGCACCTCGTCGAAGTTGCGGCCGGTCGTCATCGGGTAGACCAGGATCAGCTTCACCTTCTTGTCCGGGCCGATGACGAACACGTTGCGGACCGTCTGGTTGTCCGCCGGCGTCCGCGCGGCCGGGTCACCCGACACGCTGGCGGGCAGCATCCCGTACAGCTTGGAGACGCTGAAGTCGCGGTCCCCGATGATCGGGTAGTTCGGCGCGGTCCCCTGCGTCTCCTCGATGTCCCTTGCCCACTGCTCGTGCTTGTCAGTCGGGTCGACGGACAGCCCGATGATCTTCACATTCCGCTTATCGAAGTCGGGCTTGATCTTGGCCATGTAGCCCAGCTCGGTGGTGCAGACCGGCGTGAAGTCCTTCGGGTGCGAGAACAGCACCGCCCAGGAGTCACCGATCCAGTCATGGAAACTGATCGGCCCCTCCGTGGTTTCAGCGGTGAAGTCAGGGGCCGTGTCCCCAAGCGAGAGAGCCATGTTTCTCCTCCGAGAGCCGTTGCGTAAACACTAGAGCGAAGAGCCGAGCCGTCCAGCTTCGCCCCTGCGAGCCGGGGATCGTGGGGCCACGGAAGCTGGCGTGTCATCGGCCCTCGCGGCCGGGGTACAGCTTTCCCGTTCCGGCGGAGATCGCCATCCGCGAGATGGCCTATATCTTGAAATCCCGGGGCTGGCCGCGACGGGGCCAGGAACGGGTCCCGGCAGTGGCCGTGCTCATTGCCGCTCAGCCACGAACCTCATGATCTCCATGCGGGAACGCAGGTTGAGTTTGGCGAGAATGTGCGAGACGTGTGCCTGCGCGGTGCGGCGGGACATGTAGAGCTCGGCCGCGATGTCCGGGTTCGAGCGGCCTTGCGCCACCAGTTCGGCGACCCGCGACTCGGCCGGCGTCAGCGCGGCCCACCCGCTGGCTGGCCGGCTGTACAAGCTGCGTGGTCCGCGGCGGATGCCGTGCGCACGCAGCCGGGCGTCGGCCCGGCGCAGGTCCCACGTCGCGCCTAGGCCGGCGTAGATCCGCGCGGCCTGGGTGAACGCGGCGCGGGCGCGGGCGATTGAGGCCGCCGAAGCCAGCCTCACCGCCAGCTCCTCCAGCGCCGCCGCGTGACCAACTGTCCAGCCGTGCCGCTGATACGTGGTAGCAGCCGCCCGCAGTACCGAAGCGTCACCGTCCAGCTGCCCCCGGCACAACTGCGCGGTGGCCAGCTGGCGGGGTATCGCGTTCGGGCCGGAGGAATCCGCTTCCGCGGCCTCGACCGCCGCGCGCGCGGTCGAGGTATCGCCTATCGCCAGCGCGAGCCGGACCAGATCAGGCAGCCACATGAACCGTTCCTTGGCGTCGAAGCCGAGGTCCGGGTCCAGCCACCGGGTCAGCACGCTCACCGCCCCAGCGACGTCGCCATCAGCCTCGGCCCGGATCGCCTGGGCCGCGGTCAGGTATCCGGAGTAGATGCGGACATCACCGGGGACGATCCCTACCGCTGCCCCCAGCTGGACGTGCTCGCGTACCCGCTCCCACTCCTCGCGGCGCGCGGCGAGCAGCGCGGCCAGACCGTGACGGCCGACGAGTTTCGCGTCGGCAAGCGGCGGCTGGAGCGAATCCAGGTGCACTAGCGCCTCGTCCCACGCGCCGAAGTCATAGCAGCCCATCGCGACCGCCCACTGGATACCCACGGACTGGACCGCACCCACCCGGCTGGCCAGGATCAGCGTCCGGCTCGCGGTGACGTCGAACTCTTCGGGCAGCCCAAGGTTGTTCAGTACGGCCAGCCGGTTGTGCAGCAGCAGCAGCCGCAGTTCGACGGCATCCGGGTCGGTACCCAGCCCCACGAGGGCGGCGTCGATGTGCTCGAGCGACGCCGTCCCGGTCGACAGGTTGGACAGCGCGAGCCGGGCAGCGCTTACCGCCATCGGGTCCGCGAGCCGCGTACCGTCGGCCAGCGCCCGCTCGGCCTGCTCGCGGCAGCGGGCGAACTGGGCCTCCTTCAGGAGGAAGAGGGCGGACCACGCGCGCATCCGGGCGCGCCAGAACCCAGGCAGGCGCTCGTCGGCGGTAGCGGCCTCGGCGACCGCGAGCGCGGTCCCGATCTCGGCCAGCCGGTTAGCGGCCCGCGCCTGGTAAAGGCGCATCCGCCCGGTCAGTTCGGGATCCTCGGCCGTACGCGCCACGTCGGCCGCGTACTCGCCTGCCCGGGCGTTGTCGCCGAGCCAGAACAGCGTCATCACCCGCCGCGCCAGCAGTGCATCGCGCTGGCCACCGCCGAACACCGGCGCGCTCATCGCCCGGTCCAACAGGCCGGCGGCTATCTCGGGCTCGGTGAACAGTACGTCTTCTGGCAGGTTGGCGAGCCATCGCGCCACCCACTGGCCCACCGTGCCGGGTGCCGCCAGCAGGTGCCGGATCACCGAGTTCACCGGCGCGCCCTCGTCGGCGAGCGCCTGCGCGAACTGACCATGCAGCGCCTTGCGCAGCGACCCCGGCAGCTCCTCGGTTAGCGCCTGGCAGATGACCGCGTGCCGGAACGCCAGCCGGTCACCGGCTTCCAACAGCAGGCCCTCGGCGATCGCTTCTTCCAAGGGTGCCATCAGGGCGTTCGCTGGCTGTCGGCTTACCAGCGCGAGTTCACGGGCGTCGAATTCGCTGCCGAGCAGCGCGGCCAGCCGCAGCACCTCACGCGTGCCAGGGACTAGCAAGCCCAGCCGGCGCCGGATCGTCGCGGCCAATGTCGCGGGCAGCCCGCTGTCCAGCGCCCGCAGGCGCGCGGCGCCATCAACGACCTCCACCAGATCCTCACGCGCCAGGCCAGCGACCCGCTCCCTGACAAACAGCGGGTTACCGCCGCAGCGGGCGAGCTCTCCAACAAGGTCAGGATCGGGATTCGCGGCCAGCAGCCGGCCGGCCAGCTCAGCGACCCCAGCGGCGTCCAGCGGCCGCAACGGCAGCAGCACACCGGCCCGTTCCACGACGACATCACGCGCCCGGGCCACCTCCGGCCGCCGCGCCACCGGCCGTGACGTTCCCACCAGCAGCAGCGGCAGCTGGTCCACCGCGCCGCCCAGCCGCTCCCACACCATCAGACTGTCCATATCCGACCAGTGCAGATCCTCCATGACCAGCAGTACCGCGCCAGCGCCGCACAAGCGGTCCACCAGCTCGAGGATCCGCTCCGACGCGGCGAGCACCGGGTGCAGCACCCCATCACCGGCGTCGCCGCCACGCACCAAGTCGGCGACCTCGGCCCGGACCGGATCCCCTGGCCGGATCGACGCGCCGACACAGCCGGCCGCCAGGTAGAGCGGGAATCGCTGAGCCATCTCGTCGCCAGCGCCGCGCAGTACCGTCACCTGCCGCGCTGACGCCTCCGCGACCAGCGCGTCGACCAGCGCGGACTTGCCGATCCCCAGCTCCCCCTCCAGCCAGACCACCCGGCCGACGCCGTCGGCCAGCTGGCTGAGCGCGTCCCGCAAGGCAGTTCGCTCAGCGTCACGGTCAACGAGCAGCTCCCAGGCCGCGCCATCCACGCTGCGCACGCTACCAAGTAGCCCGGCAAACCCCCTTAACCGGGCATTCCAGAAGGGCTGACCAGCTCAGGTCCGGTTGGCCCGCACGGGGACATCGTGGCGTCTCAGCCACGAGATAGCACCCGGTCACAGCCCAGACCTTGACGCTCGCCGGGCGGCGGTGCCGGGTGCTTGTCTCCGCGGCTCGCGGGCCGTGGTCTGGAAAATCGGCCAGCCGATCTCGGTCCGCCACAAGGTGCTGTCCCGGGTGTCGCGGGGCCCGGCATGGTAGATCTCGCGTACCGGCCCGGCTACCTCCAGGGCGTGCTCTTTCACGTAGGTGCCGAGCGCCCCGTAGGTGACATCGATGTCGTCGTGTGGCCCGAGATGCATGCAGGCCGCGATGTCGGTGGCCGGGATGACGAACGGCGTGACAGCCCCTCGCGTGGGTGGGTGGGCCGTGGGGATGTAGGCCACCATCGCGCCCCGCTCTTCGGTGAACAGATCATGGTCATACAGGCCACCCGGCGGCCCTGTCTTGACGGCGCCAGCCGCGCTGAGCACCGAGTCAAGCTCAGCCATGGCGCTGCCGTACCAGGCGAGGGCATCGCCAAGGTCCACGACGTCGCGCACCGCGGCGACCGTCACCGCCTCCATCCGGCGATGGCGCACGTCAAGGTGCGCGGGACCGGGACGCAGCAGCCGCCGCAGCGACACGACCGCCGCCCGGGTCTCGTCAAGCTGGGTCTCCAGGCGCTCCAGATGCTGGGCGATGAGCGCGGCTCTGGCGCCAGGGTCGGTGACAGCCACCAGCTCACCCACCTCCCGGACAGGCATCCCCAGCTCCCGGAACCGGTGGATGACCTGGGCGATGGGCACCTGGCCGAGGCTGTAGTAGCGGTAGCCGGTGTGACAGTCCACGTGAGCCGGCTCCAGCAGCCCGGCCTCGTGGTAGCGGCGCAGCGTCCTGATGCTCAGGTGAGTGATCCGGGAGAACTCCCCGATCGTCACGTCGGCGGCCATATCCACAGTCTGGACTCTCCCCCCGGGGGAGAGCCCACGCTGGTGGCTGAAAGACGCCTCAGCCGAAGGAGCACGAAGGTGAATGACAGTCCTCAGGCCATCGATCCCGCTGAGCTGCCCGACATCATCACGAGTTACCTCGTGGCTCACCGGGCGCGGGACATTGACGTCGCCATGCGGGGCTACGCGCCCGGCGCCACAGTCACCGACGAGGGCAAGACCTACCATGGGCCCGCCGAAATCCGGGCCTGGCTTTCCCGCTCGGCCAGCGAATACACCTACACCAGCCAGGTGACCAGCGCGGCCAAGACCGGTGAGCATGACTACGACGTGCTGCACCATCTGGAGGGAAACTTCCCGGGCGGCACGGTCGACCTGCACTTCCGCTTCCGGCTGAGCAACGGAACGATCACGCGGCTCGTCATTGAGGAATAGCCTGTGGGGTTCCAGAACTCGGCCACCGGCTCTGAACTGGGCTTTTAGGCGGCTCGCTCATATTCGCTGATGAGGCCGCCAAGGACGGGCCGACGCTTGATCCGCTCCTGGGAAAGGTCCGCGACCGGGTGATCGGGCCGGGGCGGGCGAAGCTGGCGGCTGCGATGAGGACGACGTCCGTTGTAATGGGCCTCGTACTCGGCCAGGACCGTCCGCAGGTGCCGCTGGCCGAAGATCAGCATCCGGTCGGTGACCTCGGTCCGGCCGTGAGCACGAACCTCTCCGCATAGGCATTCGCGCGAGGGCTCCGGGGCGGGATCTTCACGGCCTTGATGCCAGCACCGGCCAGGACCGCGTCGAACGCCTCGGTGAACTGCCCGGCCCGGTCACCGACCAGGTACCGGAAGTCCGCAGCGCGATCACCCATGTCCATCAGCAGGTCGCGGACCTGCTGTGTGGTCCACGGCCCGTCCGGGTTCGTGGTCACGCCAAGGATGTGCGCGTACCGGGCGCCCACCTCGATCACGAAGAAGCAGTACAGCCGCTGCAGGGTCAGTGCGCAATCCACGTGGAAGAAGCCGGCCGAGAGCATCGTGGCTGCCTGTGCGTGCAGGAACTTCCGCCAGGTCGTGTCAGTGTCCCGTCTGGGTGCAGGCGGGATCTTCAGGGCCTTGAGGATCCGGCGGATGGTGGATGCGCTGACCCGGTGGCCGACCTTGAGCAGCTCACCCTGGATCCTCTTATAGCCCCAGCCGTTGTTCTCGGTGACGAACCGCTCGATGAGCTCGGCGATCTCGGCGCTGACTGGCGGCCGTCCCGCCCGGTGCGGATAGGTCCACTTGCGGGCGATCAGGCGGCGGTGCCAGCGCAGGACGGTGCCGGGAGTAACCAGCCGGTGCGCTCGCAGCCTCCCCGGCAGGAGCCGGATCAGCGCGGCGAGGACCGCCTGGTCGGCCCAGTCCAGCCGGGGCCGCGGATTCGCCCGGCGCAGCACGGCGACCTCATGCCGCAGCACGAGCAACTCTGCGTCCTTGGAAGCCGATGACCGGCCGAGCAGGACCAGCCAGCCACAGACCCGGACGAACATGAGATACAGCAGGCGGAAGGACACCGACGATCATCATGCCGTACAGCTGACCCCGGCCATCTCCGTAGCTCACGGGCCAGGCAGACTTCTGGCACCCCGCAGGCCGCTGCGGCCCGGCGAGCTGACACAAGATCCACCCTAGGCGACACGGCCAGAGCCGGACGGCGCGGGCCCTCGGCGGTGAGGCCGAGCCCGCGTGCTGCCCTCCAGCCCGGAAGTGCTGCTGCTGGCGGTGGAATGCCCTATGCGCGGCGGGCAGGGAAGCGTAATGTCAAGGTGTTGCTCCGGACCCCGGCAGCTGCACCCGCGCAATACCTGCGGATGCGGCAGCAGGACCGGGGCTTTTTTGCTCGCGCACCGGCCGGCATCAGCAAGACGCCACGGCCTTGTCATACAGGCCTGCCACTCACCATTCAGATTCCCGGTGTGCGTCATGATCATCATTATCGGGCTCGTCATCCTGGTCGCGGCGGTGGTCGCCGGAGTAGCCGGCGTGCTGTCTAACGGCGGCAGCGGGCATGCGCTCACCCATCCCTTCGCGGTGTTCGGCTATCACGTGACCGGCTCGACCGGCACCTTGTTCCTGTACGGCATCGTGGTCGGGGCACTGGGCCTGCTCGGGCTGAGCGTGCTGCTGGCCGGCGCACGCCGCACCTCCCGCCGCGGCCGCGACGCCCGCCGCGGGCTGCGGCAGTCCCGCCGCGAGACCGCCGCCGTCAGCCAGGACCGCGACGACCTGATCGGCCAGCGCGACACCGCCCGCGCCTACATCACCAGCACGCTGGGTAACGGCCCGGCCGACGATGACCGCCACCCCAGCGAAGACGGCGGCGGCCAGCGCAGCATGCGGCACCCGTTCGGGCGCCGACCCGCTTCCCCGCCAGCACAAGCGGTAAACGGTCAGCCCACCCCCACGACACGCCCTGGAGGTGCGTCATCATGATCAGACCACGCCGAAGCGCCAGCCGCCCCCGCCAGGCCCGCAGCCGGTGGGCGTGGCTTGCCGCAGTCGCCGCAGCCTCGGTCGCGGGCTCCCTTGCCGCGAAGCGCGCCGCACTCCTCAGGGACCACGCCGAGAGCACCCCATCCGGTACAGAGGCCACCGGCCCCGCGGGACGCGTCAACGCAGCAAGCCGGGCGCTGGCCGCTACCGCGGCCACGCGACTGCGACTGGCTGGCACCGACGCGCGGCGCCGCGCCAGGGCCGCCGTCCGCGCGGCATGGCGGGAGATCCTCCGGGCTGATCACGGCGTGCCCAATGACCCGGATGGGGATCGAGCCTCGCCACCGGCCGCCGGTAGCACACCGGTGATCACTCCGGAACCGGATGGCCAGCTCACCCCAGCGCTGCGGCATGGCGCGAGCGGTGCCGGAGATGCCGCCCCGGCCGGAACGCCTTCCTCCATCGCTCGCAGCACCCCGGCCGGGAACGAATAGTCTCCTTCGGCCAGTGGCCGAAGGAGACGTCTTATCGGGGTGGTGCGGGCCCGGCGGTGTCACCCGACTTGTTGCGGTGTGACCCGCTGGGCCCGCGGCGTCAGGCGCCGTTCTTGACGGCTGCGCCGGCTATGGCGGCCTTGCCCTTGCCAGCCCGCACCTGGATGCGCTTGGCATGCACTTCCGGCGCCTTGGGTACCAGGACCCGCAGAACGCCGTCCTGGACTGAGGCTTCGATAGCGTCCGCCATCACATGGCTGGGCAGGGTAATCGACCGGCGGAACGCGCCGTAGCGGCGCTCGGCCCGGTGGACCTTCTCCCCGGCAGTTTCGCCCGCGGGGTGCCGCTCACCCTGGATCGTCAGCAGGCTGTCCTCGAACGTGATCTCCAGGTCCTCGGTGCCCACACCGGGCAGATCCACGGCCACCAGGTAGGAGTCCTTGCGCTCGGAGATATCGACCGCGGGAGCCCACGCCTGGGTGCCCGCGCTGGGGTCGAACTGCTGGCCGGAATAGCCGGCCAGGCCCAGCCGCTGGGCATGGACCCTGTTCATCCGCAGCACCTCGTCCTGCGCGTTGCGCAGATCCTCGAAGAGATCCCAGCTAGTCATGATCGTCATGTCGTTCTCCCTCATCCGTCTCACCGGACCGGCGGTCCGGAGACCCGGGAAAAAATGCAGTTCGAGTGAACGACATTCGCTTCCGAGTTAACTACGTTCACTGTATCGTGAACATAGTTCACCGTCAACTCCCGTGCCTGGAGGCAAACATGGCGAACCGGCCGCAGCTAGGCGCCGACACGGGTTCCGGCACGTTGTGGTTCAGCCCTCCAACCGCCGAGGAGAGTCCCCGCCGCGCACTGACCCGCGAGCGGGTAGTCGCCGAGGCGCTCACAGTCATCGGCACGGACGGCGCGGGCGCCCTGAGTATGCGCGCCCTCGCCACCCGCCTTGGCGTGGTCCCCGCCGCGCTGTACCGGCACGTGCGCAGCAAGGAGCAGCTCCGCGACCTCGTCGTCGACGGGGTGCTGGCCGAGGTCGACTGCCAGGCCGACCGCTCCCTCGCCTGGACCGAGCAGGTCAAGGTGCTCGCGCACAGGCTGCGGACGGTCCTGGAAAACCATCCCGGCATCGCCGGGCTGCTCAAGACCCGCGACCCCCTCGGGCCGCACTCCCTCACCCTGGCCGAGGCGTTCCTCGCACCGCTGCAGGCAGCCGGGCTGCCCGAGCGGGAGACCGCCCTGGCCTTCTGCCTGATCTACGACTACACCCTCGGTTTCGCTCAGCGACCGCACCACCGTCAACGAGCAGCGTGTCCAGGACACCGCGACCAGGCACAGACTGCACGCGTTCCTCCGGTCACTGCCCGCCGACCGCTTCCCCGTCCTGGCTGTCCTCGGCGAGCACATCTGGGCCGACAACCGCGACCAGCGATTCGCCGCAGGCCTCGACACCCTCCTCGGCGGGCTCGAAACAGCGCGGCACCGAACCGGCCGGCAACCCCGACGCTGAGCAGAACCCAGCGCCAGCAGCTCAGCGCCGCCGCGCCGGTCCCACCGCAGCTCCAGCCGTGGCAGGAGCCGACATCGGCTGATATGGGTCTGGCGGAGCGCTATCCGGACTGGACCACGCGCCAGCGCGCCTAACAGGAGGGCCGAATTCCGCATTCGCCCGCCCGCGGCTGGGCACCCTCCACTCAGTGCCAACCCCGTTACATGCAGGGCAAGGCAGGCGAGGCCGACCAGTAACAGGCTCATTGGGCGAGACCACTGCGCAGGTAACCGTGCTCGTTGCGTTCAGCAGGAATGCGATGGCGAATAGGATGGCTGCGGCTATGCCGAGCATCTAAAGTCCTTCCCGGTGTTACGTGATAGAAGTTCTGGCCGCTATTTGCAGCCAGGCGGCGACCGAGCGCAGGTGACCTGACCATGGTCGTTGGCCGGGCAGCCCCGCCAGCATCGTGATCGGACTGACAGGTTCCCGATGCCGACCATGGCGGGCAGCCGAGGCCGGCTGGCAGGGCAGATGGGCAACCCAGCTAATTGGGTGTCACCCAGGTAGGACATCTGCGGCTATTCGGCGTAGTCTTTGTGGTGACTGGTGAACTAGCTGCTGGGTCAAGACCCCGCCTTGCTGCTAAAGCAGGAAGGCGCCCCCATGGTCAGCGTGGATCTGAGCATCCGCGAATGCGGCGGCCATATGGTCGTCGCGTTGCGCGGGGAGCTTGACATAGCGGACGCCGCGAGTGTCGCGGCTGAGCTGGCGGTGGTCGCGGCCCGCAAGCGCGACATCATCATCGACCTGGCAGGTTTGGAGTTCATCGACTCCAGCGGCGTGGCAGCACTGGCGCGCGGACGTAAGCATGCCCGGCACGCCGGGGGTGACCTGCTGCTTGCCGCGCCGCGCCAGCAGGTGCTGCGCGTTCTTACCCTCACCCGCCTGCTCGACGCCTTCGCCGTCCATGCCAGCGTGGACGAGGCGGCCGGGAACTCCCAGGGCTCTCGGCAAGCGGTCGCGCTAGTGACCGGGCGACCCGTCGGCGTCGCTGTGACGTGATCCCATCCACCTCAGGCCCAGGGATCCTGACGTCAAGGCTCAGCCGCTGCTGCCCGGCCGCTCCGCGAGTCCTGGCGCATCAGGCCCGGCCAGGAGGATGCACAAGCCGGCCGGGAAACGGGCATGCCAGCAGACGCGGCCTCGCGGGGCATCGGCGCGAGCATGCTGTTGACCTGCTGCACGTCCGAATATTCTTCTGCTCCTGGCAGAACGGCGGCTACTATCTACCAGGGCCTCTCTTGATCATTCTCGGCACCGTTGTCCTCATTACCGGGTTCGTCGCCAAAGTCGCAATCATCTAGACGATCGGCATCATTGTGGTCGTGGTGGGGGCGATCCTGGTGTTGCCCGGGATGGCCGGCCACGCGGCCGGAGACACTACTTTTAGCCGCCGGCCGGGACGCCGTCTCGGTGCAGCAGGAAGGCGGCCCATGGTCAGCGTGGATCTGAGCACCTGCGATTGCGACAGCCAGGCCGTCGTCACGCTGCGGGGGGCTGACATGGCAGCTGCCGTGAGCGCCCCGGCTGCAGGCTGGGTAGCCTGGCCCTTCCCCGCAGCCTGGAACGTAGCCGGGCCGGTTGCTGTGGCGGGCCGACCCGCTGGGTGCGCGGATGACAGGTAGCCGATCGGCCAGGATCTGGGGCCTCGTCGCCGGGCAGGCCGCCAGCCGCGGCGGGTGTGTGTCAGCTGCGGACGTGTGCGCGGCTGCGGTGGCCGCGGTCGAGGTCACCGGCGCGTGGCTGAGCGCCGCAAGGGGCGCGGAGGCGGGGCACCTCATGCAGGTGACTGATGACGTCAGCGAGCAGCTCGCTGATCTCCAGGTGACCCTGGGAGAGGGCCCGTGCCCGGATGCCGCTGCCTCGGGCGGCCCAGTACTGGCCTCGGACCTGGGCGGGAGGGACACCAGCGGCCGTTGGCCGGTTTTCGCACCGGCGGCCCGCCAGGCCGGGGCAGGGGCGATCTTCGCGTTCCCGCTACGGATCGGCGCCATCCGGGCCGGGGTCATGGGCCTGTACCGGCGACGGTCCGGCCCACTGAGCGCTGTTCAGCTGGGCGATGCGCTGATCTTCGCCGATGCCGCCACCCTGCTGCTGCTCAACACCCAGGACCAGGCGGCGGGTGGGCCGCCTGCATGGTTTGGCCCGGGAGGCCAGCCTCCGGACCTCGCCCTGCACCGCGCCGAGATTGATCAGGCCACCGGAATGCTCACCGAGCAGCTCGGCGTCGGCATCGCGGAGGCCTTTGTCCGGCTGCGCGCCTACGCCTATGCTCATGACCAGCGGCTGGTCGACGTTGCCCGCGCTGTCGTGGCGCGCCGCCTGCGGCTGCACCCTGACCCAGGCCCAGCCAAGGACGGCCCGGCGTGAGGGACTCCACATGCGCCCGCGCGCACCGCTTAACACCCGCCCGGCGGGTCTTGTCGCCGTTTCTGAGAGGGGTGAGCGGGGCATGGACGGAGAACTGCTGTCGGAGGCGTTCGTTGAGCTGACCGACACCATGGTCGTCGGTTTCGACGTGATCGACTTCCTGCATGTGCTGACCGACCGCAGCGTGCAACTGCTGGACGTCTCCGCCGCCGGGCTGCTCTTGGCTGATCCGCGCGGTGAGTTGCGCGTGGTGGCTGCCTCCAGCGAAGCAGCCCGGCTGCTTGAACTATTCCAGTTGCAGAACCACGAGGGTCCCTGCCTGGACTGCTACCGGACCGGCCAGCCCGTCGCCGCAGCCAACCTGGCCGCTGCGGTGCAGCGCTGGCCGAGGTTCGCGGCAGGTGCCCGGCGGGCCGGCTTCGCCGCCGTGCAGGCTCTGCCGATGCGGCTGCGTGAGCAGGTCATCGGCGCGCTGAACCTCTTCCGAGCCGACGCGGGCGCCTTCGCGCCCGCGGACGTACGCGTCGGCCAGGCTCTTGCCGACGTAGCCACCATCAGCCTGCTCCACGAGCGCAGCATGCGCCTCAGCGACGCCCTCAACGAACAACTGCAGACCGCGCTGAACAGCCGGGTCGTCATCGAGCAGGCCAAGGGCAAGCTCGCCGAGCGCCTCGGCCTGGACATGGAACAGGCATTCAGCCTCCTGCGGGAGTACGCCAGAGCCCGCAACCTCCGCTTGTCCGAACTGGCCCAGACCTTCATCGACGGCTCAGAAACCGTCACTGACCTGACCGCTAGCAAGCCGCCGCGGCTACCTGGCACCGGGCAGGCACACCACCAGCCCACGCCGGGCTCGCGGCCGTAGCCATAGACCCACCTTGCCTCCGTCGCGAGGGCTCACGAGGAACAACTCCACTTCGTCAGCTCACCAGCGATCACGAACGTCACGGCGGGCTCCCGCCCGATCAGCTCCGGAGCAGCCCAGGCGGAAGCTGCCGTTCGAAACTCAGGGACGCGACATCGGTGTCGAGAACTACGCAGTTCACCAGTTACATCAGATCGGCCCGGGCAGCGTAGGTGTGAGCGATGAACTCTTCCAGCTCCTCATCGGAGCTGTCCCCCTCTCCCGCGGCGTGACCGCCTTCTCCCGCAGCTTCACGGCCTGGGTAAATCGCGGCTGCGCAGCGTTGAATGTGCGCTACTGGTACTACCTGAGGTGGTTCGAACCGGGTGGGGTCTGAGTGGCGGCAGCCTGGGCGAGCATAAAGCAGGATTTTCCGGACTCTTAATCCGCGGGTTCGGGGTTCAAGTCCCTGGCGGCGCACCCGTCCTGATTGTCTGTACTTGGCTGATTCTTGACGATTCAGGCTCGGCTGTTGTTTGACGGTGTCCCGGCTGATGGTTGACACCATCTCGGTTGGTGCTTGACACCTTGTCCTTGCCTGGTCTCGGCTGCTGTGCATGGCTGAGGGGGCGGGGCTGGTGCTCAGGGAGCTCAGTGTTACGGAGCAGCGGTATCAGGCCGGTATGCGGCCGGTGGGCGCAGCACCAGGATCTCCGTATCCTTGGACGCCTGGCTGCGGCCCAGCAGAACCAGCCAGCCGGATACCCGGACCATGATCAAGTACAGCAGACGGAAAGACACAGGCCGCGATCATGCCCAATTCCCCCAACGGACACCAACCGCAGCTCAAAGCCCGTGTGCCGAGTTCCGGAGCAGTACACACCCTGACCGCCGTCCCCGCATCGGTGTATGGGACGAGGTCGATCGCAGCCTCACCATGACGCTGGACTGACGGAACCACCAGTGCCGCACATCCTGTTTGTCGGTGTGACCCGGTGGAGCCACGAGCGGTGCGCGCGGGCTGTCGCACTTGGCCACCGGGTCACTGTGATCAAGCCGGGCCCCGTCCGGGCAGCAGGCCAGCATGGTGGCGCCCCCGCTAGCCGGAGCTGCGCCACCGTGCACGACAGCCAGGTAGTCCCGCCCGGCTGGGGACTGAGGGCGCTGACGATCGCGATGGCCGACATCCATGCGGCGGCGCCGGTCGACGCCGTGCTGGTAAGCGACGAGGCCGCTATAGAGGCGACCGCGACCGCATGCGAGGTGCTGGGCATTCCGTTTACCACTGCGGACGGGGTCCGCAATGCCCGCAACAAGGTGCGCACCCGGCGCACGCTGGCTGCCGCGGGCTTGGCGTCCGTTCGGTACAAGTGGGCCGCTGACCCACCGGCCGCTGTCGCAGCCGCGCAGCGGATCGGGTACCCCGTCGTGGTGAAGCCGGTACGCGGTGGCGACAGCCGACTTACCAGCAGGGCAGACAGCGCCGCAGCGGTATGGGCTACCGCCCGGAGGATCGCACGGTACAAGCCATCGGCGATTTTGGTAGAGCGGCACGTCAGCGGTCGGCTGCTGTGGGTTGATATCGCGCGGGCCAGCGGGCAAAGCCGCGTGGTGGCGGTTTTCGACCGCTGCGCGACTGACGTGGACGAGTGCCGCGACATCGGCGCGGTGCTGCCCGCCCGCATCGAGCCGGCCGAACTGGCGCGCTGCCAGGCGTACGCCGACAGCGTCTGCGCCGCCCTCGGCCTGGACCTCGGACTGTTCCACCTCGACCTGGCCCTGACCGCCGCCGGGCCGGTTCTGATCGAGGCGAATCCGCGGATGATGGGCGGTGTGCTGCCACTGCTGTACCGGTTCGCCACCGGCGCGGACATCGCAGACGTGGCTATCCCCGTGCACCTAGGCGCCGCCCCGCCACCTGCGGCGGAGCCCTGCCACGCGGCGGCCCGCAAGGTGATGGCGCGAGATGGCGGGCGGACCGCCACGCACGTCAACACCGCCGGGCTGGCCAGGGCCGTTGGGGCCGACCAGTTTGTCAATTACGCCATTAGGCCCGGCGGGTGGCTGCAGCGCGGCCACGTGGCGGCGGTGATCCTGGCCGCCGCCGACTCAAGTGCGTCGGCCGCGGCCGACGCAGCCCTGGCGCGACTGGCGGAGTTGATAGGCGTCGACCTCGTCCGCGCATCGCCCGGATGATCGCACGGGTCCGGTTGAGCAATGATCTGGCCTACGATGCTAGCCTAGCGTGACAAATGGATCCAGCTATAAATGCCCCGGTTTCGCACGCCAAGGACGAATCAGCGATACGTATGGCAGCAGACACGAGGCGGGCCCACTTCATCAGCTTCAGCGGCCTGGACGGCGCGGGCAAGACCACACAAACCAAACTGCTGGGTGACTGGTTACGCGGACTGGGCTTTTCCACCGCGGTGGAGGCGCCGCCCGGGCCATCGCTCGTACGGCGCACGCTCACCGCCCTGGCCAGCGAGGGCGGGGTAACCAACTATGTCGACTATCTTGGCCGCGACACGACCCAGTTGGTAAATGCCTTCGTCCGGTACCGTGACTGGACGGAACGGGTGCTGCCCAGGCTGGACGTGGAGCAGTTCGTCGTGACCGACCGCTTCGTGGCTTGTCACTACGCCTCGGCACGTGCCTGGGGTGCCGGAAACGAGGATCTGCTGCGGCAGGTGCTCCGCGACCTGCCGGCTCCCGATGTCACCGTCTTCCTTGAGGTGCCGCCCGAGGTGGCCTACCGGAGGGTTACCGACCGGGGCTTGGACCGCCAGGACCTTGGATTCCTGCGTGCCTATGACCGCGGCTACCGGAGTCTGCCGGAGTTCTCCGGCTTCGTCGCGGTAGACGGCACTGGCAGCGTGGACGAGGTGCAGGCCCGGCTGCGTTCCCTGGTCGCAAGCTCGTGGACGGAGGTGGGCCGGGCGGCCAAGGCGGCAGGCAATCCGGGCCCGGTCTATAGGCGGCCAACGTGACCAGGCCAGGCCCCGAACCGTCTGGCCTCACCATCCCACCTGGCGCCGACGTCGGCGCCGCCCCGCGATGGCCCCTAGTGGAC
>DASYYE010000603.1:0-2043 GCA_035946955.1 Streptosporangiaceae bacterium
AGCGCGCCCCGCCCAGCACCGCGCACACCGCCAGCCCCAGGATCACCAGCAGCCTGTGCCGCACTCCCCGCCGGCGCATGGGATCAGCCACCCCGCCCACCGCGGTCAGCAGACCCGGCGTATCGCCGGCGGCATCGCCCGCGAGCTCAGCCAGGTGGCCGATAGCAGGGTCGATAAGGGACGACGACGCGGCCATGGCTCCTCGGGAAGGATCAGGCTGGTGTGGTAACCGCCATGATCGCCACAAGGGCCGTGCCCGCACTCTTACCCGTACATCACCGGCGTGTCGCCCGGCCTCACATCACCCGCAAAGACTTTGCCGGCCCCCCGATTCTCTGAGCGTCAGCAGTCGCGCCGATCACCCAGATCTGCGCCAGGTACGGGTTATGCAGTCACGCTTCGCTCGGCGTGCAGAACGGCGGATATCGCATCCGCACTCGTCACCGCGGGGTGATCAGCGCAGCGAGTGATGGATCTGTCGGCAGTGTTGATCGCCGGCGGGCCTCATGGCGATCAGATCGGTAATTTCACCGATGCTGGGGCTGCGCCTGCCCGGCTAGTGTGACGGGCGTGCCTGAGGGCTGACGCTGCGGTGGGCGGAGCCATGCCGACGTCGCAGGACCGTAGAGTGATGAGGACACCATGAAGGCGATTCGCTACTACCGGTATGGCCCGCCTGACGTCCTGGAACTGCAGGACGTGGACGTGCCTGCCGTCGGCGACGACGAGGTGCTGGTCCGTGTTCGGGCGGCTTCGGTCAACCCGCTGGACTGGCACTTCATGAGGGGCGCGCCGTACCTGGTGCGGGCTATGGCCGGGCTGTCGCGGCCCAGGGCCAGCGCCGCCAGGCTAGGTGCTGACATGGCAGGGTCGGTCGAGGCGGTGGGCACGAACGTGACCGAGTTCCGGCCTGGCGACCAGGTGTTTGGCGGCCTTGAAGACCGGGGAACTCTCGCCGAGTACGTCAGCATCCGCCAAGACGCGGCGGTGCTGGCAAAGCCGGCCAGCCTGACGTTCGAGCAGGCGGCGTCGGTGCCGGTCGCAGGGTGCACGGCCTTGCAGGCGCTGCGCGACAAAGGGCAGGTCCGGCCCGGGCACAAGGTTCTGATCAACGGCGCGTCCGGCGGGGTGGGGACGTTCGCGGTACAGCTCGCCAAGGCGTTCGGCGCCGAGGTAACGGGCGTGTGCAGCACGCAGAATGCGGAGCTGGTCGCCTCGATCGGCGCCGACCAGGTCATCGACTACGCCCGGGAGGACTTCACCCGGACGGGGCGCCGCTACGACCTGCTGGTGGACATAGCCGGAAACCGGACCCTGGCGGAGACCCGGCGGGTCCTGGCTCCGAAGGGAGTGCTGGTAGGAGTCGGAGGTCCGAACAAGGGCCGCTGGATCGGGCCGCTGGGCCGCTCGGTCCGGATGGCGTTGCTGTCACCAGCGGTGAGCCAGCGGATGGTTTTCTTCCTGGCCCGCCAGAACAAAACCGATCTAGCCGTCCTGCGCGAACTTCTGGAGGCCGGGAAGGTCACGCCCGTTGTCGACCGGACCTATCTGCTGAGCGAGGTTGCCGAGGCCATCGGATACCTCGAAGAAGGGCACGCCAGAGGCAAGGTCGCCATCACTGTGTGAGCCGACCGCACGGGCGGGCAGACGACTCACCTTGCGGGCGTGCCGCCTTGGCGTGGGTACTTGCGCACATTGGCTCAGCCGAAGCTGAGTACGAGCGCTCAGGCGCCGCATCTGGTGCAATCTCAAGCCCGAGAAACCGCCGTACGGTGTCGTCGTCCCGATCGACCTGACGACCCTCACCACGCAGCCACCGATCCGCGTGCTGAGCTACCCCTTCAGCATCACCGCGATCCTCATCACCCCGGACGGGCGCACCGCCGCTGCCGCCGCCAATACCGCGGTCATCCCGATCGACCTGCAGACCAGGAAGGCCAGCAAGCCGATCCGCGTGCCCGCTGGCTCGGCCGTCGGGCTGCTTCCGTAAAACCCGCCCCAGAGCCAGACCATCTGCCGGCCATGCCCACCTAGGCCCGGCCT
>DASYYE010000604.1:0-18305 GCA_035946955.1 Streptosporangiaceae bacterium
TCGGCTCCCACGACCTGGACTCCGCGGTCGACGGATTTGATGAACTGGCCAACGCCACTGATGGTGCCGCAGGTGCCGACGGCCGCGACGATGGCGGCCACGTCGCCCTGGCGGCCCTCCCAGATCTCCGGCCCGGTGGTCGCCCGGTGGATGGCTGGGTTGCCGGGGTGTGAGTACTGCCCCAGGGCGATGGCCTCGTCGCTGCTGCCCGCGAGGTGGTTGGCGACCGCGATGCGGAGTTGGACGGTATCCAGCCCTGGGGGAGTGTCCGGCAGGAATACGACGTCGGCGCCAAGTGCCCGCAACCGGCTGCGTTTGCCAGCCGGCAGGTGACGGTCGCAGACCGCGACCACCCGGTACCCCCGTTCCTTGCTCAGGATGGAAAGGCCGATCGCGGTGTTCCCGGAACTGCTCTCGACAATCGTCATGCCCGGGCGCAATCGGCCCGCCTGCTCCTCGTGCCGGAGCATGCCAAGTGCGGTCCGGTCCTTGACGGACCCGCCGGGATTGAATTGTTCCATCTTGAGGAACACCTCTGGTCCGGGGGGCGGGAAAAGCCGCCCAAGCCGCACTAAAGGTGTATTGCCAATGAGCTGCTCAACCCCGTCGTTGCTGGTCATATACAAAATTCTCGCCATTGGCCCACTTAGGGCCAATGAGCACGTCCCTTCTCGCAGTGCAGACAAGCGTACAAGGTCTGTCCGAGCGGTCCGCAACTATGTCTTGTTTCGGTCAAGGGCTTGCGCGCCGCCAAAGTCATGTAATGGTAATGAAAGGGCTGCCGCGCCAGAGCGGTGGTCCCTTGCGGCTGCCCGGGAACAGCGGCGGGGAGCCCGGTTCAGCCCCTCGCACCTCGGCGCGGACAATTCGGTGTGGTCTGACCACACCAGGATCCAGCCGACCATCATGGCGCTGCTCGGGCTGCACGACGACTATGCGCTGCAGGGCAGGGTGCCGGGCGAGGTCACGGGCACTGGACATGTCACAGGCCCAGCGGCTGGAGCGGGAGGGCTACCGGCTGCCCGGCGAGGCGGCGGTCCTCGGCGCCTGGAGCCCGCAGCTCAGCTCACCAGCCGGACGCGTCAGCGACCTAGCCGTCGCTGGCGCGTCGTCTCGTTGGCTGGTCTGAGCAGATCGTGGCGGTCGGTAACAGCTTGTAAAGACTCTTGACCGTTCCTTTTGGAAGTATTACTAACGAATTAGCCATCCAGGGGGGATGCTGTTCACCCACAGCGCCAGGGGTGGCAGGCAGGAGTCCGCCATGAGACGACCAGCCCATCTGACTATTCTCTCGGTCGCCGTGTTGGTGGCCGCAACTGTATCCGCGTCATCCGCAGCCGCTGCGCCAACCAGGCCCCACCCCGTACCGGGTGCCGCGGGGGCCGGGGCCGCCACACACCTCCCAGCCGCATCGCCAGCGGACACCGGGGCCAGTGACATCACCGACCTCGGTTCCGGCGGCTGGGAGGTGCAAAGCAGTGCGGTCGCCACCCAGACCGGCGCGCAGATCTCCACGCCAGGGTTCAGCACCAGTACATGGCTGCCAGTGACCAACGACGACGCGGGCGCACCGGGCACCGAGATCGAGGCGCTCGCCCAGAACGGCAAGTGCCCAGGGGACACCGCACTCCAGCCGGTGAACCAAGGCGAGAACAGCCCGAGCGGCGTGTTCTTCAGCAACAACATGCAGAACTGCTACGGGTTCGAGAGCAGCATCGGCGCCGACACCGTGGCCGAGTTCAACGTGCCGTGGTGGTGGCGGACCGACTTCACGCCGGGCCTGGTGGCAGGGCAGGTCGCCACGCTGATCGTGAACGGCGTCATCGGCTCGGCGAACGTGTGGGTGGACGGCCACGAGGTGGCGACCTCCACCACGGTCACCGGCGCCTACACCCGGTTCACGTTCAACGTCACCGGGCTCCTGGTGGCCGGGACGAACTCCCTGGCGATCGAGGTCAACCCGAACAACCCCAACACCATGTTCACCCTCGACGACGTGGACTGGAACCAGATCCCGCCGGACAACAACACCGGCATCGAGTTCCCGGTCCAGCTCGCGGTGGACGGGGCACTGTCGGACAGCAACGCCCACGTGGTCGAGAACAACACCGCCAACCTGAGCAGCTCCGCGCTGACCGTCAAGAGCGACATCACCAACAACTCGACCACATCGCAGACCGGCACGGTGACCGCAACGATCACCCCGCCGAACAGCGGCACGCCGATCACGGTCACGCAGAGCGTGACGGTCCCGGCCAGCACCACTGCGACCGTCAGCTTCACGCCCACCGCGTTCCCGACGCTGACGATCGCCAGCCCGCAGGTGTGGTGGCCCTACCAGATGGGCGCGCAGCCCCTCTACACGCTGGCCACGTCGGTGTCGCAAGGGACCACCACGCTCAACTCCACCAGCGAGACGTTCGGCATCCGCAACGTCACGTCCTCGCTCGTGGGCTCGAACACCGGGGAGCCCTCTGGGGCACGGGCCTTCACGGTCAATGGCGTGCCGTTCGTGGTCCGCGGCGGCGGCTGGTCACCCAACCTGTTCCTGCACTACTCGGCCGCTGACACCGCCAAGCAGATCGCGCTGATGAAGGCCATGGGCGTCAACACGATCCGGCTCGAAGGCCACATCATGCCCAACGACTTCTTCAACCAGATGGACCAGGCAGGCATCCTGGTCAACGCCGGATACCAGTGCTGCGACGCCTGGGAGTTGCAGTCCAGCGGGCTGACCACCACGGCCGACTACGCGATCATGCAGAACTCGGCGCTGGCCATCGGTGAGAACCTGCGCAACCACCCGAGCGTGTTCAGCTTCCAGTGGAGCGACCTGGCGCCCCTGGCCATGCAGGAGTCCGTCACCTTGACCGCCTTGGCGCAGGCTGACTTCAACGACCCGGTGATCTCCTCAGCTGAGTACAACAGCAGTCCGCAGCTCGGGGTTTCGGGGGAGAAGGAGGGCCCCTACGACTGGGTGCCGCCGAACTACTGGTACGACACCACGCACTTCGACACCAGGGACTCCTCGCAGACCAACGCGGGAGGGTCATGGGGCTATGACAGTGAGGAGAGCGCGGGCGACACGGTCCCCACCATGGACTCCCTGAACCGGTTCATGTCCGCCAGCGACCTGTCGAACCTCTGGCAGAACTCCATGTTCAACCAGTACCACCTGAACTACGAGGGATCCTGCGGGACGAACTACGTGTTCGGGACCATGTGCCACTTCGACCAGGCCCTGGACTCGCGGTACGGCACGCCGACCAGCCTGAGCCAGTACGTCGAGGACGCACAGGCGCTCGACTACGAGGACACCCGGGCGCAGTTCGAGGCGTTCATCGACCACGCCAACAACACGCCGATGCCCTCGACCGGCACGATCTACTGGCAGATGAACAAGGGCTGGCCCAGTCTGCTGTGGAACCTCTACGGCAGCGACGGCGACCAGGCTGGCGCCTACTTCGGGACGCAGGAGGCAAACCGGACCCTGCACGCCCTGTACGCGCTGGACAACGGCACGGTCACGCTGGACAACCTCAGCAACACCTCGCAGGCCGGGCTGTCCGTGGAGTCGAAGGTCTACAACCTGGCCGGTGCGGTGCTCGACGACCAGACCGCCAGCAACATCACCCTGGCCGGCCAGCACGTGCAGAACAATGTGCTGACCCCGAAGGTGCCAGCCGCTGGCAGCAGCCCGGTGCAGACCTACTTCGTGGAACTGCTGCTGAAGCAGAACGGCACACTGATTGACCGCAACGTCTACTGGCAGTCCACGCAACAAGACGTCACGAACTGGAAGCGGAGCCTGGACAAGCCGGTCGGCTCCATCAGCACCTACGCGAACATGCAGGCGCTGAATACCCTGCCGGCCTCGTCCATCTCGGCCACGTCGTCCACCGTGACCCAGGCCGGGCCGGACGGCGCGGACCGGGCCACCACGGTCACGGTCACCAACACCTCCGCCTCCACCGTGGCCTTCCTGCTCCGCGCGGACGTGCGGCGCGGAACGACCACCGGCCAGGAACTCGGCGGAGACGACGAGCTGCAGTCCTCGATCTGGCAGAACAACGACATCACGCTGTTCCCCCACGAGTCGCAGACCCTGACGGTCACCTGGGACTCGGCCGACCTCAACGGGGCCACCGCCGTGGTCACCGTGTCCGGCTGGAACGTGCCCAAGATCGTCATCTTGGCGTAGGAAACGCCTGGGGCGTGTCCGCGGGATACGCCCTGAGGGCACACATGTGGCGCCGGGCCTGGCCCGGCGCCACCCCGCCCGGCGGAACCGTTTCGACCGGTCGCGACGGGCACCCGATCCTGCACCCGTGAGGAGACCAGTCATGAGACCCCGCCGTCGATTGATCGCTGGCGTGGCCATCGCCGTTGCCGTGGCGTGGCCCGTCGCAGGGAACATCGGCCGGGCCGCGGCTGCCACATATACGCCGCTGCCCACCCACGTCTTCGCCCCTTACTACGAGACCTATCTCGCCCCGAACACCCCGAGCATCGCCGCGACCTCGACAGCCTCCGGTGACAAGTACTTCACGCTGGCGTTCCTGCAGGCCGCTTCGAGCGGCTCGTGCACGGTGGACTGGAACAGCGTCTCCACCCAGCCGCTGACCTACTACAACTCCGACATCGCCGCGCTGCGCGCCACGGGCGGTGACGTGATCCCGTCGTTCGGCGGCTACAGTGCCGACCACAACGGCACCGATATCGCCGAGACCTGCTCGAACGTCAACTCGCTCGCAGCCGCCTACGAGAACGTGATCACTACGCTCGGCGTGACCCGGCTGGACTTCGACGTCGAGTCGAGCGCGCTGAACAACACCGCAAGCATCAACCTCCGCAACCAGGCGCTGGCCATGACGCAGGCGTGGGCCAAGACGCAGAACATCCCGCTGCAGGTCCAGTACACGCTCCCGGTGGAGCAGTACGGGCTTGACCCGAATGGGGAGTCGGTCCTGCAGAGCGCGGTCGCCAATGGGGTCACCGTGAACTCGGTGAACATCATGGTGTTCGACTACTACCTCCACGGCGAGGGCGTCGTGAACATGGGCCAGGCCGCCATCAACGCGGCCAACAACACCCACACCCAGCTCGCTGGCATCTTCAAGACCCTGACGTCGGCGCAGATCTGGAACATGGAAGCCTTCACGATGATGGAAGGCATCGACGACTACCCGAAGAAGACCGAGGTCACCTCCGTGGCCGACGCGACGACCATGATGAACTTCGAGACCACCAACAACATGAACTTCCTGTCGATGTGGGCGATCCAGCGCGACAACGGCGGCTGCCCCGGCTCCCGTGGCCAGAACACCTGCTCCGGCATCGTGCAGAACACCTGGGACTTCAGCCACGCGCTCGCGCCCTACACCAACTGATCTCTCCATCGGCTGGGACGGCGCAGCGGTCGCCCGAGCCGCACGCTGAGGGGCCTGTGCCTGGTGCAGCACAGGCCCCTCAGCATTTCCCAGGCGTGGCTGGCTCAGCAGGCCTGGGCGACCACGGTGCCTGTCCCGGCGTGGCCCGGGTTGGGCTGGTAGCCGGGGTTCGTGGTCACGACCACGATGTGTGGCGTGTCACCGGAGATCGTCGGCCCGCTCTTGGTGATGGAGCTGGACACGATCACACCCATGTAGCTGGGCAGCGAACCGCTGGGTGGCGGTGTGCTGTTGCCAGGGTCCGTGGTCCAGCCGCTGCCGCACCTCGGCGGGTTGGCGCCGTCTTCGAAACCCTTGAACGAGTTGGGCGCGGAGCCACCGCTGAGCGTGTTGTCCTTGGCCCATTGGGCACCCCAGAAGGTGACCGCCGTGCCGATGGCGCTGTTGCCGTTGCCGATCACGAAGCTGCCACCCCGGGCGAACGCGAACACGACCACATGGGTCTGGGCGGTCGCGGTGCTCCCGCCGTCGTCGACGATGGAAATGGTGATCGTCTCGGGGCCGAGCGTGGCGTAGGTGTGGGTGCCGCTCACCGAGAACTGTCCTGGGCCGGTCTGGGTGACCGTTCCTGGGGTGGTGTTGCCGTCGCCCCAGTCGACCGTGGTCGATCCGCCGCCGGTGGTGAAGTCGGCAGTGGTCGCACCTGGGTTGGCGTCGGTGAACGTCGCGAGCGTGCCGCTCACCGGGTTGGTCGAGACGAAGTCCGGGCTGCCCGTCGCGGACAGCGGCGCATCCGCCACGGTCGCGGCCGATGTGGCCGTGGCTGGGCCGCCCGGGTCGTCTGGGTCGGAGATGCTGACGTTGACGTTGTAGCTGCCCTCGTCGGCGTAGGTGTGGGTGCCGCTCACCGAGAACTGTCCTGGGCCGGTCTGGCTGACCGTCCCCGTGCTGGTGTTGCCGTCACCCCAGTCGATGGTTGCTGAGTCATTGCTTGCCGAGTCGGCTGGGTCGCTGGCATCGGAGTCGGTGAACGTCGCCACGTTCCCCGAGAACGACATACCTTCGGTGGCCGACACGGCCACCCCCTGTGCCGCGAGCGGGAACTCGAGTGAGCCCGGCGTCACGTTTCCTTCCAGCCCGAAATAGGTGGAAGCGCCCGGCTGGAGCCCGCTGCCCGTGAAGTCGACCGTCCCGTGGTTGGCGTCAGCCACGGTGAAGGTGTTGTCCGGGCCCTCGTACATGGTGTTGGTGGTGCTGAATGGGCATCCAGGTGCCTCCGGGCTGGTGGCGCTGGAGCAGATGCCGTCCCCGTCGAAGCCGAATGCGCCTGAGGTTGACGTCAACTGCAGCGAAGTGACGGGGAAGTTGGAGTTGTTGAGCACGCCGATCAGGGTGTCCTCGACGGGCGGGGTGTCGAATGGGCCCTGGCTCGGGTCGGTGAGGACCGTGACCGAACCATCCGGATTGATGATGAACAGGACACCACAACTGGTGTCGCTGCCGACCGCAGGGCATTCATTGAAGGGCGGTGACGTGGCGGTGCCGCCCGTCCCCGCTGCTGCTGGCCCTGCCATGAGGGCAATGCTCACGGGGACAGTGAGAGCCACCCCTGCGGTCATGAGTGGGTGTATAACCCTTTTTTTCAGAGACTTCAGGGACATCATTTTGGTGCGCATGGCAAAGCCATGCGCCCCCTCCTTCCGCGGCCCATGCGGGGTATGGAATGTTACGGCTCGTTACGCTACTGCCCGGAGGCCGGAAAGGCTATAGCGGTACGGCAAACAGTCTGTCAGGTAAGGCTGCAGCCAATAACCCGAAGCGGCAGGGCCCCGGTATTGTTATAGGCGTCTGAGCATTCCCGTTGCTCCTGTGACGCAAGGTGAATTGGGCCCAAACTATCGGCTGCACGTGGAATGCAAAGCTCCGGTAGAAGCCCGGCCGGGCCTGGCTGCCTGACTCACTGGAGCCACACAGGTCACCCTCGGTGGGTGATGAGGCGTACCGCGCCTGCGGGCACGCTGTTGTCTGCACGTGAACCCGCACCACGTCCGTGGCATGTGGGCGTTCGGCGACCAGCGTCCCCCGGCTCCACGCAGGCCAGGCCGATGTGATGGGAGGCCTCGCTATCAGCGACCACGGGGTGGGCCGGGCCGGCCGGACCACGGCAGTGACCCTGTTCGAGGTCGCGCCGTTCCTCCTCATGGCCCCGGTGGCGTTCGGCGTCATGCTGTTCAGTCACGCCACGGACGCTCTGCCCTTGCTGTCGCTGGGCCCCGCGTTCGCCACCATGGCGGGCGAGTTCTTCTTCATGCTCCTCACCGGCGGCGTGGCGGTGGTGCTCTGTGGCGTGCTCGAGGTCTACCGCCACGTCCTCGGGTCCCTCACTGGCCTGCTGGATCTTGCCACCGTCATCGGCGTCACGATCGTCGGTGTGATCGCCACGGCCGTGGTCCACCGGCGCAAGCACGAAGCCAGGCAGCTGGCCGCCATCGCCGAGGTCACACAACAGGTGCTGCTGCGTCCCGTGCCGCAGGAACTGGGGCCGCTGGGGCTGGCTGTCCGTTACATCTCCGCGTCGGTCGGCGCCCGGATCGGGGGTGACCTGTACGAGACGGTGACCACATCGGGTGGCCTGCGGCTCATCATCGGCGATGTCCAGGGGAAGGGCCTGCCAGCCGTGCAGACCGCGGCCACGGTGCTCGGCTCGTTCCGGGAGTGCGCCTACGAGGCCACCAGCCTGGCGGTGATCGCCGAACGGATCGAGACGAGCCTGGCCCGCCAGGCCATGGGCGAGCGGTTCGTGACCGCCCTTCTCGCCCAGGTCAGCGGGGACGGGGGAACGGTCGACCTGCTCAGCCGCGGTCACCCCCCGCCACTGCTGCTCACCGAAGGATCCGCCGGGTTCGTGGACATGGCTGAGCCAGCCCTGCCGTTCGGGCTGGCTGACCTCGTGGGCTCGCCCGCCGCGCAGGTAACGGTCAATCTCTGCCGGGGGCACGGAATGCTCTTCTACACCGACGGGGTCAGCGAAGCCCGCAGCGGGTCGGGGGAGTTCTTCCAGGTGAGCGGCTCGCCGGCACTGGCGCAGGTGAGCGAGCCCGATGCGGCCCTGGCTCAGCTCTCCGGCGACCTCATGCGCCATGTCGGCCACCCGCTCGACGACGACGCGGCCATGCTGCTCATCATCCGCCGCTCCTGACCTGGCGCGCCCGCGTGCAGATGGATGTGGTCAGTGACGGCGGAGTGTAACGCCGGTACCGGCTCAAGTCATCCCCCCGTGACGGTGAGGCGCATGAGGTGAGGATGCGGGATCCTCGCGTCATGGAATTCATGATCGGAGCACGGGCAAGCTGTTCCGACGGTTTCTGCGGCGAGGTGGACCGCATGGTGCTCGACCCGGGCGCCCGTGTGCTCACGCATCTCGTCATTGAGCAGAGGCATCTGCCGGGGCCCGGTCGGCTGGTGCCACTCGACCTGGTCGAAGCCACGGCGGCTGACGTCAGGTTGGGCTGCACCCTGGCGGAGTTCGGGAACCTCGAATACGCCGATGAGACACATCTGGTGGAGGGTGTCGGCCCGCTGGGGCCGCGCGGTGAGCAGGCCCCTATGGGGATACCGCACCCTGCGCAGGCCATCTCCGAGCACATCGTCCCGCCGGGCGAGACGGAGTTGCAGAGTGAACGAGTCCACGCTGCGGATGGTGAGATAGGGCGGGTCCAGGGGCTGCTCGTGGATGCGGACGACCACCGCCTGACCCACGTCCTGCTCCGGGAGGGGCATCTGTGGGGGCGCAGGGAAGTCGCCATTCCGGTCAGCCTGGTGACTGGTATCTACGGTGGAATACACCTCAGCGTCACCAAGAAGCAGATAGGACATCTGCCATCAGTCCGCTGACTCGGGGCGTCGATCCATTCGCCGTCCCATTGCAGGGCATCGCGCAGCACCCCCTCTGGGACGAACCCGACCTTGTCGTAGACGTGCCGGGCCCGCGGGTTGAAGCTGTATACCTGCAGAGAGACCCGGTGCAGGGCGAGCCGTTCGAAGCCGTAGCCGACGATCATCCTCGTTGCCTGCGTGCCGAGCCCACGGTCCCGGCCACAGGTGCTGTACCAGTACCAGAACCTGACCTCGCCGTAACACTACTTTCTCGCCTATCAAAGTAGGTTTATCCGGGAAGTCTGCGGCTTGCTGACCGGTCACCTCAGGATTGTCCCAGGTCTGGCGCGGCGGGCACCCTCGGGCCGCTCAAGGGTGTGCAAAGACCACAAAGTCTTTGTAAATGATGCAACGGGATCCTTTGTTGGCGCGTCATACGTGTGACCATTATGGGGGATCACGGCGGGATGGCGAACCTTACTCTTCTCATTCACAATGGGGTTGCCACACGCCTTTCTGCCCCTGTGACCAACGCTTTTCCGATTGATGACTCAATGGTGGTGGAGCAATGTCACGTGATAATGACGTACTTCTGAGCCCGGGCAGCACTGGTCCCCAGGCTCGTTACACAGAGTTCCCGGGTGACCATGAGGAGGCCGTTCGGGGGACGCGGCCTGGTCTGCCCGCCGTGGCGCGGACCGGCCCGCAACATATTAGGTTGCCGGACAACGGGCGCGCAGGCCGCGAGGCTGCGGTCCTGCCGCCCCCGGTCCCCCAGGTCCGCGCGGGGCGCGGTGCACACGTGACGCCACGGACTGCAATGGCGGCACTGGTGAGCGCGTGCGTGCTGACAGCAGCAGTGTTCCTGGCCTTTGTGCTCACCGCGACCCCGCCGCTGACCAACTTGTCAGCCCAGGTGGTGAACACGGGACAGGTTCCGCTCAGCTTCCCCGACGCGGGCACGCTCGCAAAGGTTTTGGTGCATCCGGGCCAGTCCGTGAGCGCCCACCAGGTGCTGGCCACGGAAGTCGTACCCGGGCTGGACCAGGCCGTCACAGGAGACCGCCAGGCAGTCGCCGCTGACCACCGCACCATCGCGCTGCTCAGGCAACTCCTCCAGACGTTGCGGAACCAGGCGTCGAACACGGCAGCCAACCAGCAGCAGCAGGCCGGGGCGCAGGTCTCCACCGACGCCGGGGTCATCAGCAGCACCACTGCCAGTCTGCAGTCCGGCCTGGCCAGCCTGCGGGCCGCGGTTGCCAGCGCCACACATCTGCTGAACTCTGACGAGGCCAACTTCCAGAGCCAGTGCACAGGGACAGCGGGCTCCCAGCCCACGTGCCAGACGCTTGCCCACCAGGTCGCGGCCGACAAGGTGTCGCTGGCGGATGCCCAGGCCAGCCTCACCGCACAGCAGACCCGGGACCAGCAATGGACCGCGAACGCCAACCGCGAGCTGGCTGACGCACAAGCGGCCCAGCAGGGCCTTGCCAGCAACTCTGCCTCGGTCCTCGCACCCACCGAGGTGCAACTGGCCAATGCGCAGGGTCAGCTCACCCGTGACCATGCACAACTGCTCACCGACGAGTCCCGTGCCGCTGCGGAGCGCATCCTCGCCCCCGCATCCGGCAGGGTGGTCTCCGTCACCGGCACGCCCGGTGAGGTGGTGTCGGGCACCGGCGTCGCCGGGCAGGGGGACAGCGGCGGCTCGGTCAACGTGAACCCGGGGTTCCAGATGTTCCCCTCCCAGGGCGCCACGGCAGGGTCGGCTTCTGACTCCCCGATCCTGGTCATGGCGACCACGGGACCGCTGCTGGTCAACGTCGTCGTGCCGGAGAGCCAGGTCGGCCTGGTCCATCTCGGGCAGCGGGTCACGGTCACGCCGAGCGTCGCCGGGGTCGCGGCCATCCACGGCGTGGTGGACGAGATCTTCCCCTCGACCATCGTGGCCGCTGGAGTGGTCAGCTACGAGGTGCAGGTCAAGGCGGACCCCACACCGCAGGCCCGTCGCTACCTCGCTGGCATGACCGCAACCGCCTCCATCGGGGGCTGAGGCGATGCGGCTCATCATCCTGACGGCGCTGGCTGTCTGCCTTGTCGCCGTGCTCGCCGGGATAGCGCTACTCGGCGGTCGCGGTGACAGGGGCGACGGCCTGCGTCGTGTCGACCTCCCCAAACCAGCGCCCCACCTCGGCCGGCCACTGGTGCTGGTCCTGGTCGTCGTGCTAGCGGGCGTCGGGCTGACCGCTGAGAACGGCGTCGTCAGCCAGGTCTTGTGGGCGTGCGTCTCACGGCTGGCCCGCGCGGGCGGCATGAGCGCCTCGCAGGCGGCGGGGTATGTGCCCGAGGTCCACCCACTGCTGCCCGCCCTGGTCGTGGTGTGCCTGCTGGCATTCCACCTGGTGCGCAAGGCGGGTGTGTACGCGCGCGCCGTCGGTACGGCTGTCACCGGCCTGACCGGCGTCGCGCTGCTCGTGGCGCTGTCGGCGGCGGACGCCTTGGCGGCCGCGGTGCACCTGCCAGCCACCATCGTCGTGTACCTGGTCAGCCTGACGTCGCTGTTCGTCGGACTGTTCGGTTTCATGGCGGGGCTGTTCCGCACCAGCATGCTCCCGCGCCGCTACCGGCGCCTGCCCGTGGTCTCCGGGCTCGGGCAAGGGCTCATGATGACGTTCGCGGCGTGTGTGGCCCTGGTCGCGGGCGCTGTGGTCTTCCGTGCCGTGGCCAGCCTCCTGCAGCCCACGTTCGCGGGCGCCGCGTTGCTGGTCTTCCTCGTGGTGCCCGCCACCCTCAGCTTCTTCCAGTTGCTGCTGTTTGTGTTCCGGCGCCGCGAGCAGCCCGGGCGCCCGGCGGAGGCGTACCCCCCGCTCGACGTCATCGTGGCTTGCTATAACGAGGAGGAGCAGATCACCGCGGCCCTGCGGGGCATCGACCGCGCCGCGGAGATGTACCCCGGGCGGGTGAGGGTGCTCGTCGCCGATGACGGCTCAACGGACCTGACGGTCTCGCTGGTCGAGGCGGCTGCCCGGGAGGCCCGGGCGGCCCACATCGAACTGTGCCTGGGGGCGCATGGCGGGAAGTCAGTCGCGCTGAACCGCGCTCTGGAGTACTCCAACACCGAGATCGTGGTCTGCATCGACGCGGACATCCTGGTCGAACCGGGTGTGTTCGTGCCGCTGCCCGGCTGGTTCGCCAACCCGAACGTGGGCTGTGTGGGCGCGTTCGTCCTCCCCAACCCGGCGCTGACCGCTTGGTACACCAAGGGGAGGTTGTTCGAGTGCCTGTACACGTTCGGTTTCTGCCGGCTCGCCTACGAGCGCCTCGACGGCAATAACATCCCCGGCACGTTCATGGCGCTGCGGCGCCGGGCCGCGCTCGCGGTCGGCGGGTACGTCCAGGGGATGAACGGCGAGGACAGCGACATGACCTTCAACCTGGGCCGCCTGGGCCTCGTGTCGGTCATCGACCGCTCGGTCGTGATCTACGAAGACGTCCCGCAGGACCTCAATGAGTTCATCAAGCAGCGGACCCGGTGGTCCCGCGCCTCCCTGCACATAGCATCGCGGCACCTGCCGCGCAGTGCCAGTGAGTACACCGGGCGGTATGCGATCCAGTTGCGGTTCGTCTTCTCCAAGCTGTCCACCCTGCTGCGCCCGGTCACCTTCATCGGCGGGGCAGTGCTGGTCCTGTCCGACCACCGGCCAGCCGTGATGGTGACCCGTGGCCTGATCCTGCTCACGCTTGGTTTCCTGCCGCAACTCGGCATGCAGGGGATCGTGGCGGTCCTGTACGGCTACTGGCGGGAGCTCCCGTGGCTCCTCATATTGTTCCCGTTCACTGTGGCCCGCAAGATCGCGGCGCTCAACGGGGTTCTGTCGGTCCCGGCCTTCAGCCCCCGGACAGCCAGCAGCCCAAGGCGTGAGGTGCCCGTCGCGGAGGTGGTGCAAGCGTGAGGATGCAACGATGGGTGGTCGCCTTGGCGGTCATCGCCGCGGCGCTGGCCGGATGCAGCGGGCATGGCCGCACGCACCACCGCCCCAGTGCCGGCGGGCCCGTCTCGACGGGAACCCACTGGATCATCGCTGCCTCCGCGGTGGGCAGGCTCGAACAGGCAGCCGGGCCGGCGTTCGTGGCGCAGTACCTCGACGGGCCGCAGACCACCATCCTCAGCCCACGCGTCGTGCCAGCCGCCCTGGCGTCCTGGCACGTGGCCTTCGCCTACGACACGCAGAGCCTCGCGCAGATCCGGGCCGCGCTGTCGGCCCGGCCCCCACGGCAGGTCACGATGGTCCTGTACGACCCCGAGCACTGGAAATTCACTCCTGCCTCCGAGCAGGCGTCCGTGGGCGCCAGCGCCGCCACAGCCGCCTCGCTGGTGCACCAGGCAGGGCTCCGGCTGATCGTGGCCCCGGCCACGAACCTGGCGGAGTCCCGTCCCGGTGGGACACCACTGCCGCAAAAGTTCCTGGGGTCGTCCATTCTCGCCCAGGTCGCCCACAGCGCCGACTGGGTGGAGGTCCAGGCGCAGGGGCTGGAAGCGGACCCGGCTCGCTACACCGCGTACGTCACGGCCGCGCTGTCCCAGATCCGGCGGGCCAACCCCCGCGCCACCGTCTATGCAGGCCTGTCCACCGGCCCTTCGGGTCAGCGGGTCAGCGCGTCAGAACTCCTCGCCGACATCAGCCAGACGTCACGTGACGTCAGCGGCTACTGGCTCAATGTCCCGAATCAAGGTCAGGCGTGCCCGCGGTGCAGCTCGGCCAGGCCGCAGGTGGCCATCGCGCTCCTGCGGCGGCTGGGTGAGGGGCGAGGAAACGCATAAGAAACCGGGTGGCGGCCATCTGCCCATCGATAGAAACAGACTGGACAGTGACTGGGCAGCCAACTCGCAGCCAGCGAATGTTGACTTTCTGTCTCGCAATTGCCTCCTTCGCGGCCGGCGCCGGCTTGATATTCCTGGTCAAGCATTTGTTGCACTTCTAGTTGCCTGACCGGTAGTCGAGTACGACCACCCTCGAGTCCAGCGAGGTCGCCGTCACTCGCGCCAGGCGCGCCGGGCTGCTGTCGCGGCTGAAGATTGGCCTGGTGCCGGTCGCGCCGAGAACGATCGGGAATACCACCAGGCGGACCTGGTCGACCAAGCCGGACTCGAAGAGGGCCGTGGCGACACTGATGCTGCCGATACACCGCAGCGGGTCGCCCTCCGCTGCCTTGAGGTCTCGGACGTTGACGACTGCATCGCCCTTCATGAGGCGTGAGTTGTGCCACGCCAAGGGTTCTGTAAGAGTGTTCGAGAACACTATCTTGGGCAGGCTGTTCATCGCGGCAGCGAGGGGTTCGCTTGACCGCGGCCAGTAGCTGGCCATGTCGTCGTAGGTCCGCCTGCCCATGACGATCACCTGCGGTTCCTCAAGAACCTGCAGGAGATACCTCTGAAGCTCGACGCCGGGCTCGTACTGGAACCGCCAGTCTTCGCCGCCGCCCGCGAAGCCGTCCAGCGAGACGAACATGTCAACGGTCAGGCTCCGCCGAAACCGACCTTGCTCAGTTGTCACGGGAATCCTCCACAGCTGTTCTTCGGACGGTGCCTGGGGTGTATCCGGGCAGGCTGTGCCTAAGCGGGCTGACGAGTCCGGTGTGGCGTAGATCGGTGCCGCTAAGACATGTGTGAACATGCAGGAAATTGAGCATGTTCACGATAGGACGGTCGTCGCGCGACCAGCCAGGTCATGGGGGCCGTATGAGGCTGCAAGGGGACATCTACCACACACGTCCGTAATCCCGGCTCGCTTGTGCCCGCACGCGCACGGAAAGCGGCTTACGATGCGAATGGTTCACTCTCTATTCCTGCGTCGTCGCCTAGTGTTCACCAATCCGGTTATGTCACCGGGCATGATGGCGGTTAGCTCCCGGCCGCGGGCCGCCAAGCCGCGGTCAGCTAACCCGCGGGCCACTGATCCGCGGGCCGCCAGCCAGTTGGCACGGCAGATCATCTGCCTGCGGGTCGAGCACGAGCTGTGCGAGGGTAATGCGGATGCCTTGGCCGAGGTGATGGACGCTCGCATGCGTGCGGCTATCCCGTTGCCCTGTTCCGTCGTCCTCGACCTGTCGGCCACGCCCGCTCTCGATGATTGCGTAAGTGCGGCACTGCAATCGCTCCACCAGTTGCTGGCGGGCAGCCTCGTGCACCTGTGGCTGGTCCTGCCAGGAGTCCAGGCTCGTGCGGCGTTCCTCAGTTGCTGCGCCGGGGAGGCCATCGGGCCGGACTCCATACATACAAGCGTGCGGACAGCGATGCTTGCCGCATATGCCAATCTTCCCGGGGCGGCCCTCGTTACCTCCGCCCATCGCGAGTTCCTCGCTCAGCCGCCCGAGTTGCTGGCCGTGCCTGACTGGTCTTCACCGCCGTAACGCGGCCGGCTTACCGGCGGGCACGGCAGCCGCAGAGCAACGCTCATGCTGCGGCTGCCGCACCTCGCCGTCCGGTATCGTGCGGTGCAATCTTCCCGGGACAGCTGTGCAGGCAACCTTCCCTTGCTGTCCGCGGGCGTTCCACCGCGTCCGGTCCATGGGCACGCCCCCGGTGCCTGCCGATGAGGTCGGTCTGGTTAGGGGGCCGAGTAGACCTTCCCGACGAACTCGGCGACACGGAGCGGGTTGATGCTGTGCGCGATGTCGGCTTCGGTGATCATGCCGACCAGGCGGTGGTCGTCGATCACCGGCAGCCGCTTCACCCGGTGGTCCTCCATCCGGCGCAGCGCCTCGCTCACCGGTGCGTCGGCCTCAATCCAGACAACGGACTCCTGGGCCAGGTCACCGGCCCGGACCTTGGCTGGGTCGCGGCCCTCGGCGATGCACTTCAGCACGATGTCGCCTTCGGTGAGCATGCCGTGCAGCCGGTTGTCCGTGCCGCAGATCGGCAGCGCACTGACACCGAGGTCGCGCATCTTCTCCGCTGCCGTCCCGACGCTCTCCTCCGCGCTGACGCATTCCGATCCCCGGCGCATGATGTCTCGCGCCTTTCGCGGCGGGTACGTCTGCGTGTGAGCCTCCAGGGCAGCGTATGCGCTGTCGACATCCTCATGCTTTCCTTGCCCAGACTTTTCGGCGTAGTACGCCTCGCCTAGCTGGCGCGCCAGCCTGCCGTGCTGCCGCCGGGCCTGGATTTCCATGAACCGCGCCTGGCCCACTGCCGCGCCGTGCTTGGCTTTGTCGAGCATGACCATAACTCCTCCTTGGTCTGCGAGACTGCCTGCGGGTTCTTCCGATCCCTATGACGGTACGCCTGGCTGTTCTCACACAGACCAAGGGGGTGCAGGCATGCATCACCCCTCTCAGGCCAGGCGGTGATGCTTCGTACGGCCAGGCTTGGGATTGATTTCAAAATCACCGCGACGTTGCGAAAATCATGAGTATGGCGGAAATTTCGGTATAGGCCGGACAAGCGGGAGTTGCGGAGGATTCTGGAGATTATCAGCGTAGGTCGTGCGGCTTGCTGGGTGCCACGACCGGGGACAGTCAGGTCACGAGGTCCCATCCGCTTGACAGGGGGCGTGACATGGCCGAGTCGGACACCACGCGGGAGGTGCCGTCGCAGGGCGGCGAGAGGGGCATGTCCGGCTGGCGCGCAACGCTGCAGACCACCGGGAAGAAGTTCGCACGTGACCGCTGCAGCATGGCCGCGGGAAGCCTGGCCTACCACTGGTTTCTCGCCCTGTTTCCAACGCTGATCGCGCTGCTCGGCCTGACCAGTTTGGTGCACTTCGGGACGGGCACGATGCACCGGCTGGTCAGCGGCCTGGACAAGGCCCTGCCGCCCGGCGCGGCCGGGGTCTTCACCCAGGCGGTCCAGAGCGCTGCCCGCCGGTCCGCCACAGGATCGGTCATAGCGGTCGTCGTCGGCCTCGTGGTTGCGCTGTGGGCTGCGTCGGGCGGCATGGTGGCACTGGAAACCGCTCTCGACACGGCCTACGAGGTACCTGACCGCAAGTTCGTGGCAAAGCGGGCGCGGACGATACCGCTCATGCTGGCAACGGTCATCCTGGGCGGTGTCGCGGCGACGCTGATCGTATTCGGCGCGTCGATCGGCACAGGGATAGAAGGCCATCTGTCCTTCGGGCATACCGCCTTCCTGATTGGGTGGACCGCCGCCCGCTGGGTGCTGACATTTATCCTGATAAGCCTGCTGTTCTCGTTCTACGAATATTACGCCCCTAACCGGCCCTCGGCACGGTGGCAGTGGGCCAGTACTGGCGGCCTGGTAAGCGCGGGTATTTTCCTGCTCGCCTCACTCGGTTTCTCCTTTTATGTGACCAAGTTCGGCTCATATGGCAGGACATATGGGGCACTCGCTGGTGTGGTCATCTTGCTGTTCTGGCTTTACCTGGCCGGAGTGGCCGTGCTGGTGGGCAGTGAGATGAACGCCCAGTCCGAGCTCGGCGCCACGGGGAAAGTGGGCAAGCACCGCGCAGAGGCCGCTTAGGCCTGGTGGGGGGTCCTGTCCAGCTACAGGCTGCAAGGCATTGGCGACGCCTTGGGTTAGCCTGCCGCTGTGGAATCTGCCGAGACGACGTCCGCTCTCCCAGTACCGGGGCTCACACGTGAGTCGACGGCGTTGCGGGCGCGTCGTCTGACCGTCGCGCGCAGGCGGGCCACCGCTTTCCTCGTAGCGGCAACGGCGCTGTTTGTGGCTGTGACCGTGGTCGGCGTCCATGGAACCCTCCTCGGCTACGTGCAGGCCGGCTCCGAGGCGGCCATGGTCGGAGGCGTTGCGGACTGGTTCGCGGTGACGGCCCTGTTCCGGCGTCCTCTTGGCCTGCCGATCCCGCACACTGCGCTGATCGTCGAGCGCAAAGATCAGTTCGCTGCCACGTTGGGCCAGTTCGTGCAGGAGAACTTCCTCAACGGCGATGTTCTTGCCGAGCGGATCCGCTCCGCCCGGCTCGTGCCCCGCCTGGCCGCCTGGCTGACCGGAGAGGCCAACGCGGCTGTGTTCGCTGGCCGCGCCGCGGATCTGCTGGTTACGGTGGCCGAGGCGTT
>DASYYE010000605.1:0-9233 GCA_035946955.1 Streptosporangiaceae bacterium
GACGACAGCCGCAAGCGATACATCAACTCCTCGATGCTCCTCAACGCGCCGCTCGACGTGCGCACCGACCCCACGTTCCGGGTGCGCATCAGAGCCGGGTCGGAGATCCAGATGATCGACTTCATCCGTGACCTGATCATCCGGCACGAGGAAGACCGTGGCACCGTCGTCCTCCACGCGTCCGGGGTCTGCCGGGACGACGACGCCGTAGTCATCGCGGGCCCGAAGGGGGCCGGGAAGACGACCACCCTGCTGTCGGTCCTCCGTCACCCCGAATGGTCCTACTTCACTGGTGACAAGGCATTCTGCGAACTGGCCGGCGACCACCTGGTGGTATATCCCTGGCGGGACTACCCCTACGTGGGAGTGGGGACAATCCGGGCTGACCAGCGGCTGGAAAGGCTGGTCCGCGAGGCGACAGGGGCGGCTCTGGACCAGTACCCGCCCTCCCACAAGGTGCTGCTCGACCCGGACGTCTTCGAAGCGTGGCTGGGCGCGGAATTCTCGCCCCGGCCCCGGCGCCTCGCCGCGGTCATGCTGCCAGAAGTAAGGCCAGACGAGCCGCTGACCACGTGGCGGCTGTCCAGTGACGCTGAACGCTGGGCACACCTGAACAAGATCGTCGACCGGCAGGTGGACACGACCTTCTTCACCTGGCAGTCATACCTCGTCCCTGACTACAGCGCTTTCTACCGTTCGCTCTCGCAGCTGCGCCAGGTGCTGCCCAGCATCGACATGGTCCGCTTGCGGGGCACGCTCGACATCGACCTCGGGGCTGTGCTCGGGCGCGATAGCGCCGCACGCCCACTGTGCTGGGAGGGTGCCGCATGAACAAGACATCCCAGGCGCTGCGCGTCGCAGTGGTCGGCCTGGCCGGCTGCGGCAAGTCCACCTGCGCCGGCCTGGTCGAGGACTTCGCGCGCGACAACCGGCGCAGCTACCAGCGGGTGAAGCTGGCCAAGCCACTGTATGACCTGCAGGAAGCTGTCTACGGCGTCGCCGGGGTGCCGCTGCAGCCCGGCTCCCAGGACCAGTTGCTCATGGAAGCGCTGGCAGACGCGCTGCGGCGGATCCGCCCCGAGTCGATCGTCGACGACTTCGCCTGGCGGCTTGGCCAGACCTCGGCCGACATCGTCATCAACGACGACCTGCGCGACCCGTTCGTGGACGCCCCGCGGCTCCGGCAGATGGGGTTCCGGGTGCTCCGCGTCACGTGCCAGGAAGACATACGCCAGCAGCGGCTCGCCGAGCGCGGCGACCTGACCAGGTCCGATGCGTCCACAGGCCGCCTCGACCTGATCGAACCGGATGCGGTCATAGACAACAGCTACGACCTCGAATCCTGCAAGAGCGCGGTCTACAAGTTCCTCAGGGAATGGCAATGATACTCACCGGTGCCGAAATATCACGTGAAGTCCGGCTTGGACGAATTCAGGTAGGCGACTTCGACCCCGAGCGGCTGGAGCCCAACAGCTACGGGTTCCGCCTCGCCAAGGACATCCTGCAATACGACCAAGACGTCATCGACTGCTACGAGCCGTCGGGGACCCAGCATGTGGAGATAGGGCCGGATGGCTTTGTGCTCCAGCCAGGCAAGTTCTATCTCGGCAGCACCATGGAAGAGATGGGCAGCCCATACTACGCCGCTGAGCTGTACGCCTCACGGTCAGCGGCGACGCTGGGAATATGGATCCAGTTCTCGGCCCCGCTGGGGCACAGTGGGGCGATCATTCCATGGACGCTGGAGATGAAGGTCGCGCACCCCACACGGGTGTACGCGGGAATGGTCATCGGGAAGCTCTCCTTCTGGGCGATGCAAGGCAGCCCGATCGGCTACCAGGGCAAGTACACCGGGTCATCCTCGACAGTCGCGTCCCGGCTCAGCCAAGAAGGGCCCAGGCGGGCAGCTAGCGCCTCCGCCCTGCCTGAAGGCAGCCGGGCACTCGAGCCGCTCTGTCGCTGAGCTGGCCCGGACAACCAGAAGGAGCGATTGCCTTATGGCAAAGCGCAGAGTTGCGGTAATAGTCGACGCGTATTCGACCCAGCGTTACCTGCCGCCGTTGTTCCACGACCGCGGGTACGAGTGCGTCCATGTGCAGTCAGGGGAGATCCCATCGGTGATGGCCCCCACCTGGCTGCCGGACAATTTCGCCGACAACATCGTGCATGAGGGCGACCTCCAGCAGACACTCGCCAGGGTTTCGGCCCACGAGCCGGAGATCCTCATCCCGGGTATGGAGTGCGGTGTCGAACTCGCCGACCAGCTCAGTGAGCAGCTGGGGCTGCGCACCAACGGGACAGCGCTCAGCCCGGCCCGCCGCGACAAGTACCGGATGATGGAGACGATCCGGGCCGCGGGCGTCCCCGCCGCCCGGCAGCTCCTCGGCACGAATTGGGAGACCATCGCGCAGTGGTATGCGCAAGTGGGCGGCCGGGTCGTGCTGAAGCCGCTCAAGAGCGCCGGCAATGACGGGGTCTCCTTCTGCGACTCGCTGGATGAGCTGGCCGAGGCGTACCACGCGGTCGTCGGCAAGAACAGCGCCCTGAACCTCTACAACGAGGCCGTGGTCGTCCAGGAGTACCTGCCTGGTGTCGAGTACTACGTCAACTCCATCAGCCTCGACGGAGTGCACTACGCGTGCGACGTGTGGGACACCGACCACCTCGAGATCAACGGGGTCCGCGACCTGCTGGGCGGGTCCACACTCCTGCCCAGCACGGGCCCGGTGTCAGACGTGCTCGTCAGCTACACCTTCTCGGTGCTCGACGCCCTGGGCATCCAGAACGGCCCCGCTCACACCGAGCTCAAGCTCACGCCCATGGGCCCACGCCTGATCGAGACCGGCGCCCGGATCTGTGGCGCGGACCTGCCCGTCCTGACCCGCGCGGCGCTCGGCGCGGGCCAGCTGGAATGGACGGTCGACGCCTATGTCAATCCCGAGCAGTTCAAAGAACGGACCACCCAGCCATACGAGATCACCCGGCACGCGACATGCGTCAACATGATCTCACCGGCTTCCGGAACATTGCGTGACCTGCCTCGGATGGATCAGCTGAAAGGCCTGGAGAGCTATCACGACGTGATCATGCGAGTCCAGCCCGGAAAACCGGTCCACCGCACCGTGAATGATTTCACCTATCCCATGCTCGTCCACCTCATGCATGAGGTGGAAGCATACGTGCGGCGCGACTACGCGACCGCACGTTACCTGGACGGCGTGGGCTTTTACGATATCGCGCAGGACAGTTAGGGGCGGTCTTCAGTGGAAACACGTTCATACAGCACTGGCAGCGGCCTGCCGCTGCTGCTCATTATCGGCCCGGGAGTGCACCGCTTCCGTGAATACCTGTTCCAGAGCATCAGTACCCGCTATGACATTCACGTGATGAACTCGGTGGAGCCTACGTGGGAGGTGCCGTACCTGAGCGGGGCCACGGTGGTCCCGGACATGAGCGCCGCCACCCTGGTCGCGGCGGCCCAGCACGTAGCCGCCCGCCAGTCCATCAGCGGGGTGCTGACCTTTGACGAGGCGAGGGTCCTGCCGACCGCGCATGTGGCCGCCGCCCTCGGTCTCCCCGGGGGGAACCCTGAGGCCGCCGAGCACTGCCGGGACAAGTACCTGACCCGGAGCGCGCTGGAGAAGGCTGGCCTGTCGCAGCCCGGCTTTGGGCTGGTCGGCGACCTTCCGGAGGCGCTGGCGGCCGCGGACCGGATCGGCTACCCGGTTGTCATCAAGCCCCGGGGCGCGGCGGCCAGCTACGGCGTGGTCCGGGTGGACGGCGCGCAGGAACTCGCCAGCAAGTTCACGTTCTCCCGGGACGCCACGGTGCCTGACGCCCCGCACTATGAACAGGCCGTCCTGGTGGAGGAGTACCTGCAGGGGCCAGAGGTCAGCATTGACTCCTGTGTCCAGCACGGGAAAGTCACGCCCATGTACGTCGCGAGGAAGGAGGTCGGTTTCGCCCCCTACTTCGAGGAGACCGGCCACACCGTCGATGCCTGCGACCCGCTGCTGGCCGACGGAGAGGTGCGCAAGACCCTCCAGGAGATGCACGAGGCGATTGGTTTCGTGGACGGCTGGACGCACACCGAATTCAAGCTGACAGCGGACGGCCCCAAGATCATCGAAGTGAACGGCCGGCTGGGCGGCGACCTGATTCCGTATCTCGGCCAGCTCGCGTCCGGAAACGACCCGGGCGTGGCTGCCGCTGCCGCCGCGTGCGGCACGCCGCCTGCGACGGCGGCGGAGCGCTCGCTCGTGGCAGGCGTCTGTTTCCTCTACGCCGAGCGGGACGGGGCCACCATCGAGGCAATCTCCTTTGACGAGACCGGATTCCACCCGGCCGTCCACTCCGCCGTGGTGCTCGCCCGGCCGGGCGACGTCGTTTCGCTGCCGCCCAAGGGCATCGTCTCGGGCCGCGTGGCGTTCGCCATTGCCGTGGCTGACACCCTCGGCGAATGCCGCGCGGCGCTGCGGAGCACCCAGTCCTCACTGAGCGTCAGACTGGCGGACTGACGTGGCACTGGCGCAGGTCAACGATTGGAGCCGGGTTTGACCGTTCATGTCCTGCAGCTCAGCGACACGCACCTCAGGGCCGACGGCCAGGCGGTCCACGGCGTTGACCCACGTGAGCGGCTGGCCACCGTGCTCGACGCGTACTGCCGTCTGGACACTCCACTGGACCTGGTGGTGCTGACCGGCGACCTCACTGACGATGGCAGCTTCATGGCCTGCCGCGACCTGGCGGACATGCTGGAGCCCTTGGGCGCACCGGTGCTCGCAGTGCCCGGAAACCACGACAGGCCACAAACCCTCCGGGGGGTCTTCGCGGCCGACAGCATCGACGTCGGCCCGTGGCGGATCGTCGGTATCGACACCTCGCGCCCTGACCAGGTCCACGGGACGGTGGAGGTCATGGCCGAGGCCGGTCGTCTCGACCGTCACGACCCGCGGCCCACCGTCCTGGCCATGCACCACCCCCTGGTGTCCCCCTCGGGTCATCCCTGGTTCCAGTGCGACGGGGGGGAAGGCTTCGCGGCCGAGCTCGCGGCGCGGCCCCATGTCAAGGCGGTCATCGCCGGGCACCTGCACTACCCGTACGAGCTGCCCAGCCCGGGGCCGCTGGTGTTCGGCTGCCCCTCCGTGCTGGTTGGCATCTCCCACCAGGGAACCGAGATCAGCGTCGGCGGCACGGAGCTGACGGGTGCCCGGACCCTCGTCCTCGGGGACGACGGGAGCATCGTCTCCGACCTGCTCATCGCGTGAGCGAACGCCCAGTTTCCGAGGAGGCTGGCCCCGCCCGTCATACGTCCCCGCGGGTGGCGTAGCCGATGTTGCCGGCCGAGTCGGCGACCGCACCGACCCGGATGTGTTCGACGGCTGCTCGCAGTTCCGCGCCGCCTTTGGCGTCGCCGGAGCGTAGCAGGAGAGCCGTGGCGAGCCGGTCGGCGAGAGTACTGGCGGCTGCTTGGAGCAGCAGGTGGCGGCCCCGTTGGAACAGCGCGGAAAGGTCGCCGAGACGCTGGCTGGCTTCAAGTGGTGGCAGCATGCGTTCGACGATGAGGCCTGCGACCGCCTCTGCCACGCCGGTGAGCTCACGGCCCAAAGTGCCGGCCAGGTCGAGCATCTCGTCGAGTGGGATACCAGCGGCCGTGCCGTCGGCGACGAGGGCGAGCAGGGCGGGGCTGCGGACCAGGAAGTCCTCACCGTCGGGCTGGATGAGTCCCGCAGAGCAAGCCCGGCGCAGCGATGGGCCGGTCAGCGCGGGGAGTCGGCCAGGCAGTTCTGCCTGGGTGAGCCGCAGTGGTGTCTCGTCCAGCGGCGCTTGGGCCGGTTCGACACCGAGCAAGGCAGAGAGGTTGGTCCCCGCGTCCCATGCTTGGAGGAGGTCGCGGATTCCGGCGAGGGAGTAGCCGCGCCGCTGGAGTCGGGCGATGAGTTCCAGCCGCTGGGCATGGTGGGGCCCGTATACACCGATGCGGCCGCGCCGCTGTGGTGGCGGTAGCAGGCGCATGGTGTGGTACTCGCGGATCGTGCGGACTGGTACTTGCGCCTGGCGGGCGAGTTCATCGATGGTCAGCCCGGGGCCGGTTTCCTTGGTCTCGGTCACTGTTAGACAGTACCGCCGAGAACCGTTACGGTAAATACCGTGACTGTGGATGCTGATCTGCCCGAACGGTTGCTGCACGTGCTGCGCATGATGACCGGCATCCCAGAACTTGCCTACGCCCAGGAGCCGCAGGTCCTGAGCGGTGGCTTCTGGGCGGAACTGCTGGCCTTCTCACTGACCGGCCCGCCGGCTGGCTGGCCCCGCGAGTTGGTCGCGCGGCTGATGCCGGATCCCGGGCTGGCGCGCAAAGAGACCATTGTGCAGACCGCAGTGGCAGCCGCTGGCTACCCGACCCCAGCGGTCCGGGCCTCAGGCGGACCGGACTGCGGGCTCGGGCGGGCCTTCATGGTCATGGACCATGCCGCTGGCGCACCGCTGCTGTCCGGTCTGAGCGGCACCGGCGCCATCGCCGGTGCCCTGCGCGTGCTTGGCCAGCTCCCGCAGGTACTCGCATCCTCAATGGCCAGGCTGCATGTACTGGATCCGCACGACATCCGCGAGCAACTCAGCCAGGCCAGCGATGTGCCGACCACCGCCGGCGACCTACTGGACGAGTTGCAGGACACGGCCGCCAGGTACGGCCGCACCGACCTCGCGGATGCGGCCACGTGGCTGACCGGCCACCCGGCACCGTCGGCGGCCGAGGTCGTCTGCCACGGCGACCTGCACCCCTTCAACCTCCTCGCTGACGGCGACCAGGTCACCGTCGTGGACTGGAGCGCTGCTCTGCTTGCGCCACGGGCCCACGATGTCGCGGTCACCACTTTGCTGCTCGCCGAGCCACCTCTGCTCGTCGCCAGCCCACTGCGGCCCGTGGTGCGGGCAGTCGGGCGGCGCCTGGCAAGCCAGTTTTTCCGCCAATACCAAGAGAGCACCAACACCACCATCGGCATGAAAGAGCTGCACTGGCATCAGGCGCTGGTATGTCTGCGCGCGCTCGTCGAGGTAGCGGGCTGGGTGCACGACGGGACCGCCGACGAACGCAGAGGTCACCCGTGGCTAGTCACCGGGTCGGCACTCGCCGCGCGCCTCAACTCCGTCACCAGGTAGGCGTGGCACATCAGCCGGACGAAGACCTGGATCACTCAGTCTCTGCAGCCGTGAACTCGTCGCAGGATGTCGCGTCTTCGGCAGCGCGGTCGCCGCTGCCGTCGCCTCCGTCCGCATGGCCGGATCTGGCTGGGCGGATCCAGCCATGCTCCGTGGCGCGCACTCCTGCCTGGAAACGACTGCGCGCACCGAGCCGTTGCATCAGGTCGGCGATCATCCTCCGCACCGTCCGCACGGATATTCCGAGGTTGCGGGCGGCCGCTGTGTCGGAACCACCCTGCGCCAGGCAGGAAAGGAGTTCCCGCTCCTGGTCGCTGAGCCCGGCTTCACGCCGCTTGCCGACTTCCCCGATGGGAACGGCCTCAGCCCAGATGTGGTCGAACAGGCCACACATAGCGGCCACGATGCCAGCCCCCCGCACCAGGATGGCGCCGCGGGAGGTATCGTCCGGGTCGGTGGGGAGCAGGGCCAGGTTCCGGTCAACGATTGTCATCCTGGCGGGCAGCGCCGCGATTGTCTTGACCTGGCCACCGAGTTCGGTGAGCCACCGTGCATATGCCATGGTGACCGGGTCGTTGCGAACGCTTTCCAGGTAGACCGTCCGCACATCGACCCCGCGCTTGAGCATTTCCTCATCGAGCGGCTTGCTCGCCGCCATGCTTGCCTCTGACTGGGCGCCTCGCGGCATGAGGGAGAGCAACTCAAAACGTGCGTCACGGGCTAGCTGAGCGAGCCGGTCCCGGATTGTGTCGATGTCGTCAAGCCGCTCAAGCACCTCCTGCGATGCGGCCGGGCGCCGCACAGCGTATTCCGTGACCAGTACCGCTAGGGCCGCGCGACGCTCAGCGATCTGGTCCTGCAGGCGTACGAGCTCGGCTTCCTGCCGGACGAGCAGCGCATCCAGGGCAAGGTCCGGGCTCACTGGGCGCTGCATCCCGGGTTCTTCCCAGGATGGCCTAAGTAATGTGAGGCGGGCCAGCTCGTCCAGGGCAGCCCTAACCTCGCACTCATCCGACCCGAGCTGCTTGGCAAGGTCTGCCACATCACCGTTGGGATCTGCCAAGAGAGCTAGGTAAACGGCCTCGGCGGTTGCATCCAGCCCAAACGCTTCGAGCATAGCCACGACACCCCCCGTCTGTGGTTCAATGCCAAAGCGAAGGCCGCCAAGGAGTATAAAACCTCCCTATCAATGGCCGCAAGCCATACTGACGTGCACAAATGCGCGGACTGTGGCGAACTAACCGCCATCGATTACCCCGTCGCGGGGTTGACCAACTTCGGTGGGGGCATGATCGAAACCCGGCTTGGGCCTTCAGGGTGTAATGTCACCCTCGGTCACCGTCAGTCCCAGGTCGGCCGGGGCATGGAGCGCCACCCACTCCGAACCCCCGCCGGGTCGCCCAGCAGGTGGGCCCGGCTCTGGCCGGAAATGAGAAGTCCCTGCTGGAGAGAAGTGGCCGCGCAGTAAGCTGCCACCACATAACCTGCCGTTCCCCGGCTTTTTGAGGCACCGTCGAGGCGTGTACCTGGTTACAGTCCTCCTCCGAGGTTCCGGCCTCTCGGAACGCTCTGCGGAGCTTGTCGGTCTATTCGCGAGTTCCGCATGGCCCGAGGACAAACTCGAGCATGTCTACTGCATGCCAGTAAGCTCCGGGGCTGCGGCAGCGGTGTTCGTGCTGGCGGCTTCGCAATCCAGGGCCGAGGCGACCGTTTCCAGGCTATGCCTCCAGATCATCGATAGTGAGTTTCCCGGTGCGGTTCTCGAGTACTGCAAAACCGCACTCACCCTCCCGCTGAGCGGGGCACCGCTGCAGTCGGGCCGAGGGCCGGACTCCCTGCCCCTCACATAAGTCCCCTGCCGCTTGTCACCCAGCCGCCATCGGGCCGATACCGGCCCCGGCAGGTGCGCGCCCTGATCACCCGCCTGCTAACCCGAAGTTACGGCCGGTTGGGTAGGGTTTTGCTGCGTTGACCTGGCCTTTTGCGCTTGTGGCCTGGTGGGTGTTCTGACTACTTCAAGGTGAGCGGGATCGGGGCGCCGATCAGGTCGAAGGCTTCGCGCTGGGCGCTGG
>DASYYE010000606.1:0-1777 GCA_035946955.1 Streptosporangiaceae bacterium
AACAACCAGCCCGCCTTCGTCGTCTACCACGCTGACCCCTGCGCGCCGATCTGGCGCGCCAGCAGCCTGGTGGTACTCACGCTGCGCGGCAACCAGGTCAGCAAGCTCACCCGCTTCGGCGTCCTCGGCCTCATCGCCCGCTTCGGGCTCCCCCGCACGCTGCCCCGAGACTGACCCACACCCGCGGCGCCGGACGGTCCCACCTACCGCGCTACGCAACGCCATCGCCTTACAGGCGGCTTGCTGGTGTTCCGGCACCGGGCCACCGACCCCTCCCAGCGGCTCGGGTCGCGGTTTGTCAACGGCGGCGGCCCCAGCGCCCAGTACGCCGACATCACCGGCAACTTCACGCCACCACCATCTGGGTACCTCTACACCCGGCCGTAGAGCTTCCGCCCAGCGTGATCACGCAGGTCCGCCGCCTGTGAACAACAAGACGGACCCGGCCATTCAATCCGGTATCTCCAACAGGCCACCGGGACCGATGCGGATCGGCGCCAGAAGCGGCCATTCTGGGCGGTCTCGCCTTTGCGAGTGTGCGATCCGCAGCCGCGCCCGATTCGGCAGGCGCGGTCGCTGGCCTGCTGCGCGTCTTGAGTGCTCACTCTCCGTAACACACGCTGTGTCGGCTTGAGGCTGCCCGTCAGCCAGGCCTGGTTGCCGCGACGCTCACGAAGTTGTCGCCGCCGCCACGGAGATTTCGGTACTAGCCGTGGTCATGGCGAGTGACGCGACGTGTTCATGGCGAGAGGCGGGTAACAGGCGGGTCGATCTCAGGAGAGTCCCGGTAGCCTCGCGAGCTTGGTCTGGTGATTCCCCGAGCGTCCAGGCTTCGCGTCCGTATGCTGGGAGGACGGGCTGGCGCTCAGCAGGTGGGAGGTGCCATGCCAGAAGACACTGCCCAGGCGGCTGACGAAACACGCAAGCTCCGGGCCAAGTTCCCGCGATGGGGTATTTTGTTCGATCCCCTGGAGAGCGTGTGGATCGCCGTGCGCGGCAAGAGAACGCTTGTCGCTGCCAGCAGCCCTGGCACGCTGACCGAACGAGTGGAGGCAGCAGCGCGCGGCGAGATGGGGCCAGACGAGGGCGAACAGACCCAGACCTGGCGCGCCCACCGGGGGCAGGCCCGGGGCTAGCCACCCGCGGCAGGCCGGCCTGCAGGCAGGCGCTGACTCCTTTGGACCGGAAGAGGCCTGGGCCTGGCGGCTGGCCGGGTGGCGCCGGGGCTGACTTGGCGTGAGGCTGGCTAGCTGGGCCAGGGTTCCCATCTTGACCTGGGCCGTACAGCCGAACTCGCCGTGGCGGTCGATGCGCCCTCTTACCCTGCGTGATCGACACTCCACTTACATGAAGCGCGCATCGTCGCCGTTATGGTCGGCTGTTCAATCGAGCTCGGACCGGGGGCGGCCGCGCATATGGGATGAATCTGGCGCTGGCCCAGCTGGTGCTGGGTTTGCTAGCGGGCCGGCCGCGGCCGGACAAAGCCAGCCAGCATCTTCCCGACCTCAATAGTGCCCGTCCCAGTCGTAACCACCGGATCGCGCGCGGCGAAGGCGCGCAACTCCTGTTCGTCGTCGGCCTCCACGACGCCCAGACCCCACGAGCCGCTGCTGTCGAGCACGGGACCGAAGATCACCATCTGGCCGGACTCGACCCAGGGCCGCCAGTGATCGGCATGCGGGCCATGACCTAGCGCTCCTCATCGCTCATGTCCAGCGCGAACGTCGGGCGGGGCGCCTGAAGCCTGAATACGAAGGTGCTCACCAGACAAGGATGC